>JAXHUC010000125.1:0-18727 GCA_034189805.1 Cyanobacteriota bacterium | reverse complement strand
GTTGCCGCGCGGGCGATCGGGCTAAGAAGAATGTTTCCATTAATTCGACTCCCGAAGGAGCCTTGATACGATGAAGTTCGAGAATCTTCTGGTTAAGGCGATCGAGGTTTCCATTAATTCGACTCCCGAAGGAGCCTTGATACTCTTCGAGTCCCCAATCGACTCAACTTTTATCTCGAGTTTCCATTAATTCGACTCCCGAAGGAGCCTTGATACTCTACATTCTACAACACTGATGCCACAAGGGTTTGAAACCCAGTTTTGGCGAACCCCTTAAATCGTAAGTACAACGTCATACACTCAAGCTGCAAAAAACGCTCAAACCCTTATCCCATCAGCTTGACAACCCCTTTATAAACTAGAATCCCCCAACCTCAGTCAGACTGGGGATTTCAGCAGTCGATCGTCCATCCCCCAAAAACTGCGCTTCGGTTTGCCAAAAATCGCACGACATCAAAGAGATCGAGAGTCTCAAATATCTGATATCTGTCTTAACCTCGCTGGTAAACATTCAGTTTGCATTGATAATTATGAGAATGATTACTATTCTTATGTAGTTATAAGAGATCGAACTCTCATTTCAAAATAATGCCGAAAAAGCCACCTTACACCCAAGAGTTATCGGGCTAACAGCCTATCAAAAGGTCATGTCAATAAAATTTCTATTCTCGATCGAATTTCAGAACTCGTTACTTGTGAATTGAGACTTCAAATTGTCAGCGGGTTTTCATCTGCAACCTTTCACTTGCAGATGTATTTTTTGTAAAAGCCAGTCCAATCGCTCTTGTAATGTCTGGAAAACTGAATTCAAGGGTTTTGAGGAACATCAAAGCGGCGAAACTCTCCTCACTTTAAATTGTCATGACACGGCTTCGGAAATATAAAGATTTTCTGACGACTCGATCGATCGTCGAGCGAACTAATTGACTTTTAATTTCAATAATGAAATACTGAGGGGCAGTCGAGCCACAAAACCCGATCGCGATTCGGAAAGATATATATTCACTTATTTGTGTGCCGAGGAGTGAAAGTTCATGTCAAAAATAAGATCCCGGAAATTTAGAAACCCGATCGGTTCGGGAATCGTCGGTGTTGCCTCGCTCTGTGCAGCTTCAGGGGCGATCGCGCAAACAACCGTTGCTCAAACCCCCGTTTCCGAGACCCAGAGCACCGATCGAGTCTCGATCGAAGAAATTATCGACCAAGAGAGGGTGGGAACCGTTGAGATTCCCGGAGCCTCAGACCTAGAAACCCTCGATTCGCTCTCCCAAGTTACCTCCATCTCCCAGCTTTCCGACGTACAGCCGACGGACTGGGCGTTCCAGGCCCTGCAATCCCTCGTCGAACGCTACGGTTGTATCGCCGGATATCCCGACGGAACCTATCGCGGCAACCAAGCCACCACCCGCTACGAATTTGCGGCTGGATTAAACGCTTGTCTCGACCAAATCTTGAATTTAGTCGATGTCGAAGCGGAAGTGTCTGCTGAAGATTTGGCTGTCATTCGGCGGTTGCAAGAAGAGTTTGCCGCCGAACTGGCCACCTTGCGCGGACGGGTGGATGCCCTCGAATCCCGCACGGCCGAACTCGAAGCCAACCAGTTTTCCACCACCACCAAACTCGAAGGTAGCGTCATTTTTGCGGCCTACGGAGTCGCTGCCGGGGAACGAGATGGGGGACAAGATATCGATCGGGTGACGGCATTTGGCGATCGCGTCCGCCTGGAACTCAACACCAGCTTTACCGGAGACGACTTGCTCTTCACCCGACTGCAAGCGAGTAATATCAGCGCCTTCGACACCACCGGAACCTTCCAGGGCGACCTGTTCTTTGCCGACGATAACGGGAACGACATCGAAATCGATGCCCTCAAATACGAGTTTCCCGTCGGCGAGCAGCTCACCGTTGCCCTCGTCGCCAATGCCGGGGCATCCGATGACTTCGCTCCGAGCATCAATCCCTACCTCGACGGCGATGGTAACTTCGGGGCCCTGTCTCGCTTCGGCACTCGCGCCCCCATTTACTACCTCACCGAACAAGCCGGACTCGGACTTTACTACGAACTGAACGATAAAATTGCTCTGAGTGCGGGGTATTTAGCCGCTGATGCCGGAAATCCCGAGGACGGAGCGGGGTTGTTTAACGGGGCTTACGGGTTTTTGGGGCAAATTACGGCGACTCCCTTCGATGGATTGGAAGTGGGTTTGACCTATCTCAACGCCTACAACCTGGAAACCTCCACCGGGAGTAACCTGTCGAACTTCCTCAGCTTTTCGGAGGATACCTTCGGCACCGAAATTCCCAACGTCCAGAACGCTTACGGCGTGCAACTTTCCTGGCAGCTTGCCGAACAACTCGTGCTGGGAGGTTGGGCTGGTTTCGTCGATACCAAAACCCTCTCGACCTTGGGCGGTACGGTGAATCGAGGCGGTCTCGAATCTTGGAACTGGGCGGTCAGTCTGGCGGTTCCGGATTTGGGCACTCCCGGCAGCCTTGCGGGGATTATTGTCGGTATGGAGCCGAGAACGCGAGGAGTTACTCCGGCGTTGCGAGATGATATCGTTAGTGCTGGCGGTCGCATCGACGACGTGACCTCTTTGCACATCGAAGGATTTTACCAATTCCAGGTCTCGGACAATATCGCCATTACCCCCGGTGTCATCGTCGTTACCGATCCGAGTTTCGATGAAGATAACGATACCTTGGTCATTGGTGCGATCCGGACGCTGTTTAGCTTTTAAGCTTTTTTTAAGCTTCCTGAAGCAAGCTTGGGGGCAAGCACTCTCGTACGCTCCCTGACTATTTATATCAGGCTCGACAGACTCTCGATCCCAACACGACAGTATCTCGAGAGCCTTACATCTTCCTCACATCTGAGATCGATAGGGTACATTCCGTTACCCTATTTTTTTTTGCAACTGATTTTCACTTATTTTCTTGCTATAGTTTCTCAACTAGGTTATATTGTCACTTAGGCAAGGGGTGCCCAAAAAAAGAGAAGCTTTCTCCGCAGAAAACTTCTCCCTATCAGTCTTAACGTAAGGTTAATGTCGTTCATCTATCCGACAAAAACCCGATTGGAGCGTGATGAATACCAACATACTTGGATCTGTGCTTTTTCCAATGAATGTCAAGTAGGCTCCTAATCAAGCGATCGCTTGCCAGATTCCCAGACTAACGTGCGACGAGGCTATCTTCGGCCAAGAAGTGTGCCAAGTGATAAGCCCGTTCTTCTGTTTTGAGCAACATTTGCTCGTACATATAGCGAGTTGCGCGATCGCCGAGGGATTCTGCTTGAGCTGCATTACGACGCAGCATCTGTAAGATGGCTTGTTCGGCCGCTAAATCGTTTTCGACCATCGTGCGGCAGTTGTACGCATCATCGGATTCCGGCTCGAAGCAGCAAAGTTCGGCGAGTTTGCTAAAGCTAGCTGCGGGAATACCACCCAGTCCGTTGAGGCGTTCGCCCAAATCGTGAGCGTGTCCGCTCGCCGCATCGTAGCCTTCTTCAAAAAACTCATGCAGAGAGTAAAATTCTGCTCCTTCAACCACGAAGTGATGTTTTTGGTATTGCAAATACAATGCTTGGAAACTTGCCAAAGCAATATTAAGTCCCTCGCAAACGGGTTGCGTCACCGAGCGTTCGAGGAGAAGGACGTTATCGCTAATTTCATCAAAAGATTGAACGAGGGTTTGATTAGACATGACTTTCGGAGAATGGATGAAGTAATAAATTCGATCGGCTTCTAAGAGCAACTCTGTTGCGTATTGTCAGCCTAATTTGACAAAAGTTAACTCATACGCGATGAGACTCTCATTCTAACCCGAAGGTTTACCAAAAAAAATGTTTGTCTGACCCATTTGTCTTCAATCTTCGGTTCTGAGTTTGACTTATTTAGAATCAATCTCAAAATTTTATACCCTTCGTAACAAGGCACTCTATTGTCATGAGTAACTTCGATTCTAACGACAGCTTGAGTTTATCGATCGAGTCTACCGATCGCTGGTGGGTTTACCAACGCCTGCAATCTCTCGAGATTCCCTGTCAGTGCAAGTGCTATAAACCCCTACAGATTCAAGTTTCCAGCCCGCTATCTACAATTCAAACGTGGAGCGTTCTCCGGCAAATGAGCGCTTCGCGTCAAGAACTAGCCGATTGGTTAGAAACCTGCTGGCAAATGCCTCAAAATCGCAATTGCTAACTCGCAAGCGCTCTTTTATCGCTTGCAAAAAGATAGCAACAACAAACTTAGTTGTCGTCGATTGCGTCGGGAATCGTAGAGGCAGGAGATCGGCATTAGAATGAAGCGATGGATAACAGGCCCCTCGACGATCGCTGGTTCGATAAAACCGGGAAAATCCGGTACGCACCGTCGGATTTCAAGGTGTTACCCGTGGTCAGTATCGTGTTGCCCGATTATCAGCCCCGCCAATACTTCGACGATCGCAAACTCGACGAACTGACGCAAGCAATTGCTCGACAAGGGATTCTTTCTCCCCTGTTGGTTCGATTGCTGCCTTCGGGAAAATACGAACTCATTGCCGGAGGACGGCGATTTCGTGCGGCCCAAAAAGCGGGTATGCCCGAAGTTCCAGCGATCGTTCTCAACCTTGCCGATGACGATATCCTCGAAGTTGCACTGCTAGAAAACCTGCAACGGGAAGAACTCAATCTCCTCGAAGAAACCGAAGGGATTTTGGCGTTGTTGGCGCTGAAGTTAGAGATTGAGGTTGAAGAGGTTCCCCGGCTTCTGCACCGACTTGCCAAGCAGCAAAGCCGAAAAACCGGGTCTGGTAACGTTACCGGACAACAGGAAATCGAAACCGTTAGTGCTGTTTTTAAGTCTTTGGGAACGATGGCGTGGTCTTCGTTCGTGCGCAATCGCCTGCCCCTGCTCAAATTACCGCCTCCCCTGCTAGATGCGCTGCGACACGATCGGCTTGCTTATACCAAGGCGCTAGCAATCTCTAAAGTGCGCGATCGCCACGGACAAATCGCACTCTTAAATCGGGCGATCGAACAACAACTTTCTTTGAGCCAAATTCGGATGCAAGTACGGGAGTTAAATGGCGCGCGACCCGATTCGGCAGCAATTTCTCGTATTCGGTATCGTTTGGTGAACCTGCAACAGACCCTCGAAAAGTCAACGGTTTGGCAGAGCGATCGCAAGCGAAAAACTCTCGAACAACTTTTAACTCAAATAGAAGAATTAATTGTGGATTGAAAGGGGAATACCACAACTCATGAAAAATGTAAATTCATAAAAATACCGATCTTGATTCGAACGAAAATCCGCAAAAACTCGAATAGCTAGTTAGATAAAAGTTGGGCTAACTTGAGAATAGGAGTCTTCTCTCGTTTCATCCTAACAATATGATCTATTTGAGTAGCATTATTACATTCTATCTAATTATTATTTTATTTCAATATATTCTGACTGGATTATCCGTTCGTAAGGCTAAAATTCAGTATACCAAATACGAGCTGAAACAATCAGACCGTATTCCACAGTACTACAAAAATATCTTTAAAACCCCAGTTCGAGAATTAAAATCTCTCGAGTTTATTCCCATTCATTATTTAGAAGCTCGTAAATTTTTGAGCTTCTTATCAACAGCTTGGGAAGTGCTGCTCTACCATCGAGAAACCAAAACCTACGCCATCTTGGGAATTCGTTATCCTTTAGAACCCGTCTATACATTCGATATCGAATTTTGTACGGTTCTGAAAGATAAAACGCTGTTGCAGACGATGAATGGTAAGCTGCACGGCGTTCTCGATACCATTCCCAATACCATCGTCCAAGATGTCTATGCCGATCGTATTTCGCTCCAATGGCAAGCGCATCAAGACAAACTCAACGAACTGACTCAAACAAACCCAGCCTTGGGATTACATCCCCAAACATTTCTCAAAGTTTTCCAAAATAGCGTTAAAGTTTATCTCGACGGACTTGCAAAAGCCAAGAAAATTGTTCCTTTTCAAGACCCCGGTGTTTTTCAGCACAGTTGGTTCTCCACCCTCAAACTGACCCACAAACTGATTCGAGGTAAGAAGAAAACAACCGCTCTGGTCAAACGCCGCCAGCAACAAGCGAAAACCGATGCATCGATGCGGATAGACATTCCCATCGAGATCGAGATCGAGCAGTTCGAGCATCTCCAGAGGCAAAATCGCGGCTTAGTCGGACATCGGTTGCGGACGTGGTTGTTGTGGGGAAGTTTGGGAGTTTTTGTGGCTGCGGTTATTCCATTCGTTTCATCATTCAACTTACTCATCTTGTTGGCAGCGCTTCTTCTCCACGAGGGGGGACACGTCCTGGCAATGAAATTCTGCGAGTATAAAGACACGTCGATGCTCTTCATTCCCTTCCTCGGGGCAGTTGCCACCGCGCGCCAAAAAGAAGATGCGACGATCGCCCAAAAATTTGCCGTACTCATCGCCGGACCCCTGCCAGGTTTGATTCTCGGGATCGGACTGGCGATCGCCGCCTACGATAACGCTGCTCTGGGTTGGGCGAACAACGCAGCTTGGGTTCTCATCGGTTTGAACCTCTTCAACTTACTGCCGATTTACCCCCTCGACGGTGGCAGAATTATCGATTTGCTCCTCTTTTCTCGCTATCCCTACTTCGGCATTCTCTTTCAGGGATTCGGCGTTATCGTGCTATTTCTGTTCGGACTGGGAAATCCGATACTGATGGTATTTCCCTTTTTCATTGCCACAACCATTCCCAATAGTTTCCGCAGCGCCAAAGCCCACGCCAAACTCCGGAAAACCCTCCGCGACAATCTCCCGAGCGATCGCCACAACTTCCTGCACGCCATCTTTGCCTCCCTCAAACAGTTAGGTTACCAAAAACTTCCCTTTGCCACTCGCCACACCCTAGCCAAAGACCTAATGCAGCGCCGCTACGAACTGCGGAATCGTTGGGTTACCCGGATTGGCTTATTCGTACTGTATTGCAGCAGCTTGTTTGGAGGTGTGGCAGGGATACTGCAAGCTGCTTATCCGGGTTGGTGGCAGTGGATGGCTTACGCTTTCGAGACTCCCGAGCAAATACAGCAGCGGATGCAAGTCGAACGCCAACAGGAAATCGATCGGGCAACCGCAGCCATCGCAGCTAATCCCAACGATATTGAAGCTTACTATCAAAGAGCGCAAGCGCAGAACATACTGGGCAACACCCACGAAGCCAAAGCCGATTACGATCGCGTCGTTTCGATCGCGCCTGATGAAGTTCGATCGTATTTAGAGCGGGCGAGTTTTTACACCCAAATGAAAAACTACCCAGAAGCGATCCTCGATTACGATCGGGCATTAGCACTAACTCCCAACGATCCGATCGTCTACGACTATCGAGCCAACGTCCGCTACCAGTCCGGGGACTTTGCTGGGGCGATCGCCGACTACACCAAAGTTATCGAACTCGATCGAGAGGATTTCTGGGCTTACATCCAACGGGGATCGACTCGATTAGAAATGGCAGATTACCCAGGGGCGATCGCCGATGCCAATGCCGCAATTGACATGGATGCTAGCGAAGCTGAAGCCTACTACCTGCGTGCAGAAGCTCGCCGCCTCTCGGGAGACGAAGCCGGGGCGATCGCCGACGAACAAATAGCCGACGCTCTGTATTAGAAGCGAAGAAGGATAAATGGGGGCTTCGGGGGCAACGAACACTGAATTTTCCCCCGCTTCTCCCGTTTCCTCCGTTTCTCCGCGTCACCGCGTCACCGCGTCACCGCGTCGTCTCCTTCCCCCGTTTCCCCCATCTCCCTCACCATCAAGCCACTTTCTCGATCGGTTTTTCCGTTTCTTGCTTGTCCTGCTGTTCCGCTTTCGAGACAAGGTAGGCCTCGAGTTGCTCGGTAATTTGCTCGCGCACGATTTGACGGTACTCGTAGAAATGCTCGATGTACGCGCAAACCGTGATGTAAGGAGAAATCAAACTAGGATGGCGGCGATAAACCTTATACAGATTAATCCAGAACTTGACGCGAGTTTTACGCAGAATACCCTGCCGCCAGAGAATCACTAACAAAGCGCGAATGGTTTCCCAACTCGGCCGGCTTTTGCTTTGATGGCGGGGAAGTCCCAACTTCATGAAATGGCGGAAGGTGCGCTCGAGGTATTGCAGGGGATCGTAGAGATTCCAGAAGGCATCGATATACTCGCGAGCGATATCTTCGATCGGACGAGTGGGCACGAAGTTCATCAACGTGGTTTGATTGATGTTACCGCTCTGGCTGACCATGCGACCTTCTTTTTCCAAGCGATGCCACAACGCTGTATTGGGAAGGGCTTGTAACATGCTAAACATCGCTAGGGGAATTGCCGCTTTTTCCACAAACTTGGCAACTCGATCGCCCGCGCCGGGTTTCTCGCCATCAAATCCCATGATAAAGCCGGCGGTCACTCGCAACCCCGCCTCGACGATCGCATCGACCGACTCGCTCAGAGAATCGCGCGTGTTTTGGAATTTCTTCGTCAGGGCCAAACTATCTTCATCGGGGGTTTCGATGCCCAAAAAGACCACCGTGAAGTTACATTCGACCATCAAATCCATCAATTCTGCATCCTGGGCCAAATCGACGGAGGCTTCGGTGGTAAAGCTGAAAGGATACTCTTTATCGGCCATCCAACCTTTCAACTCTCGCAGCAACAACTTGACGTTGCGCTTGTTGCCGATGAAGTTATCATCGACCATGAACACGCTACCGCGCCAACCGAGTTCGTAAAGCCGTTCGAGTTCGGCGATGAGTTGTTCGGGATTCTTCGTGCGGGGCTTGCGACCGTAGAGAACGATGATATCGCAGAACTCGCACTGGAACGGACAACCGCGCGAGAACTGAATCGACATGTTGTCGTAGGCATGGAACTCGAGCAGATCGTAGCGGGGAATGGGAGTCTCCGCTACAGACGGTTTCTCGCTGGCTCGAAATACGCCGCTGGTTTCCCCTCGTTCGAGGGCTTCGACGAACATGGGGAGGGTCAGTTCTCCCTCATCCAACACTAAATAATCCGCTTCGGCGACTTCTTGGGGAAGAGAAGTTGCATAGGGTCCGCCCAAGGCAACGGGTTTACCCCGCCGCTTGGCTTCCCGAATCAGGGCGAGCATATCGTCTTTCTGAACGATCATGCCCGAGAGAACGACCATCTCGGCCCAGTTCCATTCTTCTTCAGTGACTTGACGGATGTTACGATCGACAAGTTTGAATTCCCACTCTTGCGGTAAGATAGCCGCGACGGTAATCAAGCCCAGAGGGGGTAACAGGGCTTTGCGATCCACAAGTGCCAGAGCTTTCTCAAACGACCAAAAACTTTTGGGAAACAAGGGATATAAAAGTAAAACCCGCATGGATAATTAATGCCTCACACTGGATGGGCTGATGCATAATAAACCTCTAAAGCTTAGCGCGTTCGCGCTAGTTGTCAACAGAGGACGGAAATCGCCAATTTTCCGCTCTCGGGCGCGCAACGAGTGGAGACGCTCTTTGCGGTAAAATCTCTATTAGACCCAAACGAGATCGCCGAGCGTGTTGCCAGCCAGATAGAATTGCTCGGTATTGCGCGCGGAATTTGGGTCGATCGGTTCTCAATTCAATCCAACTCGAGTCGTCAAATCCGTTTTCGGTTTATAAGATTCGCGCCTCTTGCTAGGTGCGGTATTCTGAGTTAGTTTCAAGGGTCTTGGCAGGTGGGGTTAGAGAGGTCGAACGGTGATGGACAAACAACCGATGGATGTCGAGAGTGGCTTGGAGTTTGCCAGCGAACTCATCTTTTCCGACACGGGAGAACCCTTGAGCAACCTGGAAATGGAAGTGTTTCGAGGGGCCTGGCAGAATCTGACCTACCAACAAATTGCCGAAGGGGTCAACTACAGCTTTAAGTTTATCGAAAAAGATGTCGGCAACGGCTTGTGGCGCAAACTTTCGGAAGCTCTAGGGGTCAAAGTCGGTAAAAAGCGCTTCAAAGCACCTCTCGAAGAAGCGTGGCGCAAAAAGCAAGCCCTCTGGCAAGAGCGCGCCCTGGCTCAAGCTGCCATCGAGGCCGAAGCCACCGTTCCCAAACACAATCTGCCGATTCGCGATCGATTTATCGAGCGACCGGAACTGAGCGGGTTGCTCGAATGGCTGTCTTTCGATCGTCTCGCCCACTCGATCGCCATTGAAGGACTCGGAGGAACGGGCAAAACCACCCTCGCCATCGAAGCGGCCTATCGCTGTTGCGCCCTCGATGTTACCGCAGGCGAGTCCGAGCGGGAACCGGCATTTGAGGCGGTGGTGTTTGCAAGCGCCCAACAAAAGGTTCTCAAAGCGCGGGGTATCTGCGAGCGCCTTAAATGCGATCGCACCCTGCGGGATATTTTTCGGACGATCGCCCGCACCCTACAGCGTTCGGAAATCGATCGGGCGGTGAACTTTCACGAGCAACTCGATCGGGTTCTCGATGCCCTCGCCAGCCAGCGGACTTTACTCATTCTCGATAACCTGGAAAACTTCGACGAGCGCCGCGAAATCCTGGCTTTCCTCGACGAACTGCCCCACACGGTGAAAACAATTGTCACCACTCGCGTGCAAACCCTCCTCGATACCTCGATCGGACTCGCTCCCCTGTCGCCCGCAGCCGGGTTGGAACTCATCGGCGAGTTAGTCGATCGAAACCACCTCTCCCTCGACGATCGCGCCCTCCGAACGCTCTACGAACGGAGCTGCGGAATTCCCGTTTCTGCGGTGTACGCCATCGGACAGTTGGCTCTCGGTCACGGGTTCGAGACGGTGATGGAGCGCCTGGGCGACCCCCGAGAAGAAGCCGCGCGCTATTGTTTGGAGAGTACCATCGACGCGATCCGAGGCAAACCCGCCCATAAATTATTGCTGGCGCTGGCACTCTTTCCTCGGGGAGCTGAAAAAGCCACCATTGCCTCGATTGCCAATTTTAAACCCGACGGTACGGTGGTGGATGCGGGTTTTGCCCGGTTGCAGCAACTGTGGATCGTCGAATTTCAAGGAACTCGATGCTATCTGTTGTGGCTGGTGAGAACCTACGCCCTGTCCGAACTGACCGACCCCGCGAATTTCGAGATCGAAGCAAGGGAACGCTGGGTGCGGTGGGCGATGGAATTCGTCCGGCAACACGGAACGACAGACCCCAAGGAGTGGCTGCCCTACAGCCAACTCGAGTCGGAGTGGGAGAATCTGACCGCCGCGATCGAATGGTGCATTCAGAGCGATCGATACGACGATTTCCGAGAAATTTGGCGATATATCAAAGGGTATACCCACTTTGCGGGGCATTGGGAAGAGCGCTTGCGCTGGCTCGATTGGCAGCTCAAACGCGCCAAACAACGCAAAGATTGGCATACGATCGCCGAAGCGTTGTTCGATAAAGGTCGTACTCTGAGTCTGTTCGATCGACCCGAACACCATCAAGAGGCGATGAAACTCTTCGAGCGGGCTTGGAAGCTTTACCAAATGCATAATATTTCCGGGCAGATCGATATTGCCTTAGATATGGCCGCGCTGCAAATCGATTGCCAGCGATTCGATCGGGCTGAAGTGTGGCTCGAACGAGTTCGAGAGCAACTGGTGCGGGCTTCTTTGAAAGTGACCCAGCGCCGACGCTTTCAAACCCATCTTTTGTACTATCAAGCTCAATTGTGTTTTGAGATGGGACGCTACGAAGAAGCCGAGCGCTATTACGAACGGGTTTTTGAATACGCGCGGACGACGGGTTGGAAGCGAGCGGCAATTTACAGCAAACTGTGGCTGGCCGATGTGGCGATCGCCCGAGATGAATTCGATCGGGCCGAGGCGTTTTTAAAGCAGGGGTTGCCCACTGTGGAAGAATATCAAGACAAACGCTGTCTGGCGTTTTGTCAGCGCTCTTTTGCCCTGCTCTACAACAAACGCGGTCGCCAGCGTCAGTGCCAAACCTGGGCCGATCGAGCGCGCGAGGCGTTCGGTCGTCTGGGAATGACTCAAGAAGTCTTAGAAATGGAGAACCTCCTCGGTCAAAGTGCCTGAAGTTGGTTCTCGCATTTCTCATCTGCTCGATGGCGTGCGTTCTAAACGTTCTCCCCAAAATTACACTCAACACTCAGCTCCAAGTTAGGCAAGCTGCTGGCACCACAACATTTGAAATAAATCCAAGTTCAAGGTGATGCTCGGGCGATGTCGTTCGGGTTTGGTGAGTAATTTACACGCACTGGCAATCGGGTATTGCATGTGAGAAATCGGCACGTGAAAGTGCCGCTCGAACAGCTTCTGGGTTTGCTCGAAACTTTGAGAGAGTTGCTCGAGATCGACCTCGCCGCGCGCACCCATATAGGGAAAATGGTGTAAGAAGCGACCGAATAGCATTTGAGTATCTTCGGCATATTTGGCCGTATCCAAAATATGACAGTGCCAAACTCGATCGATTTCTGGCGTGGGAACCAGGGTGCAGTCTGGATACAAAAAGACCAGCAGCAAGAATCGCATGTACTGCACTAAAGCCGATGTGGCTTCGATTTGAGTCCACCCCCGTCCGTCTTCGGGGTGCATCAGCTTATAGGCGATCGGACCCAAGTCGAGAGATGCTAACTTATTAATGAATGCTAGAGTATCTGCGGCAAGGGGAGCGTATGAGTCCCGATCTCGTAAGTCCTGGGTCATTGCAGTCTGGGTGTTTGGGGTTTGGGTGTTTGGAGTTTGGGTGTTTGAGCTTAGAAAATTTGGCAAATTCATGTGTGTATCACCTAATGCAATGTTGGCTTGACATCCCACAGCAGCGTTGGTTGTTGCTTGCCACGAGCTGTTCGCCTGCAAGCTGTCGCCAACGAAATCGACGCTCGATCGATGAAATTTGGCAATCCGCCTGGTTCGCTCGCCCACTCATCGCTCGAACTGTATGTTGTGTGGAATGTGAAGCTATGGCATTCTCAATTTTGAAACTTCATGCCTGACGATCGTTCCTTTGTCGAACCGCCATCTCTTAACCGTGGGTTCGATCGCCCGCTCTATTCGCTCGAGTCGTTCGTGCATTCTTCCTGCCGCCAAACTCGCACGTACGCGAGTTCGATTTCTCGTCACCAACCACAAAGCCCAAACCCTAACGGGAGGTCGATGCATTTTGCGACTCAGCGATCTGATTGTCTTGATTAAAGTATTCAAATGAATACTTAATTCACCCCTAGAGCAATATACACTAGGGTTGTAGAATTCTCCGGAACGAATTTTTGCATATTCCGGAATATTCAAGGCTATGCCAGTAGATTAAACTGGTAGTCTAGATATTTACGCTCGACCTCATTCATGCTCCTTAACTCAGAAATTGACGCAAGAGAGGGAACAAAGTTCAAGTCGAGCGCGCTCGGTCGATTCTCCCTCTTTGCGTTTCCCCTTCAAAAAATTGCTGTCCGCTCTCATGTCGCGAAGTTGCTCTGAAGCGGATTGGGCGATCGGAACGTCGGTTCTGACTTAAATGCAATGGGTATGACGATCTTGCCGATCTCGAGCGGTATCGAATACATCTATCTCCGTTTAAACGATCCTCGATACCCGAATCCCGAACCGGAACGATATCCATCGCAACCGATGTGTCTTGCTCGATCGTTCGTCCGTGCCTCTATTTTTAGAATGGCTCGCATTTTTGCTATAAAGAGATGATTCAAATTCCCAAATAACAACCCAAATCACAAACCAAACCGCGATCGAGAACTCGATGGGCGATGTTCTCGCGAGACCGATGGGACTCGATCGCACTTTGGGATTTGGAGAAAAAGAAAACAGTTGCGGACGATCTAAAGGGGTCAAAAATTGGGAGTGACGCGAAAGAGAGTTGGCATCCTAGAAATGTCAACTCGAACGGGGTTTTTGGGTCGTTCGACCCAATTTTAAGCGATCGATCGGCAGATAGCCTATCTGAGTCCCTCATGGGATGCAAAATCCGATTTTGCTCCGTTTGCAAACATGTCAATAACACCCCAGGAGATCGATACAGATGTTCGATCGCCATTGCTCTTTAGCTCTTCTAAGGGATTCAAGTTGTATGAATCGAATCGAATTCGTCATTGCCTTCGATAGGCTGCAACGTTCCCCAAAACGCAAACGAGTTTTGCTCGAGCTTCTCAAAGGCGAAACCGATGCCGCGATCGCCAAGTCGTTAAAGATCGAAACCGGAACGGTTCGCAAACAAATTTCCACGATCTGTCAAACCTTTGGATTGAGCGCCAAGCGAGGTCGCCGTCGCTCGAAACGCAGTGACTTAATCGCTCTGTTCGCCGAGCATCGACCGGATCTGATCGGTAAATCGAAAGGTTCGGCGGCGAAAACGAGTTGTGCGAGCGATCGCTACGTGGAAAGACCCCCGATCGAATCTCAGTGCGATCGAGTCATTAGCCAACCCCATGCCTTCCTCAATATTCAAGGCTTCAGTCAGATAGGAAAAACCTGGTTGCTCAACCGAATTCTCGATCGCGCCGCCCAGCGAGGATATCGAACGGTGCGCCTGAACTTCCTGATGGTCGATCGCGAAATCCTCACCAATTTCGATCGCTTCTTACGTTGGTTTTGCGCGAGCATTGGCAAACTCCTGCTGGGGGAACACCAAGTTGAAAAATATTGGGACCCGTGCTTGGGAAGCAATGCCAGTTGCACGGCTTATTTTGAAGAATACCTTCTCGACAAAACTGGCACCCCCTTGGTGTTGGGTTTGGATAATGTCGAGCGTTTATTTGCCTATCCCGAGATTGCCGGGGACTTTTTCAACTTACTCCGCGCTTGGCACGAAGAAGACAAAAGAGGCGATCGAACCGAACAGTTGCGCTTGGCGATCTCCCACAGCTACGACGACTATCCACCCCCATCAGACGCTCTCAATCTGCCGTTTTCCATCGAAATCGGCACGATCGTCAAGTTACCCGAATTCGATCGGCAGCAGGTGCGAGAGTTGGTACGGCGCAATCAATTCGATTGGTCCGACACGCAAATCGATCGACTGATGGCGACCCTCGGCGGTCATCCCGGCTTATTGCAATTTACCCTATCGACCTTAGCCGCCTCGAGCGATCTGACCCTCGATCGACTTTTGCAAACTGCGATCGGCGATGGGGGATTGTATGCAAATCATCTGTGGAAATATTGGCTCGTCCTGCGCGAAGATCCCGAATTAATTCGAGCGATGGATGCAGTCGTCAAAGCCAGCGAACCCATACAACTGCCGTTCGATCTCGCCCATCACCTCGCTCGCCTGGGATTGGTTCGCTGGCAGGGGAATGCGGTAGAACCTCGCTGCGAACTCTATCGTCAATACTTTCAAGATCGCACTTAAAAGATCGCACTTATAGCAATTTTCGTTTAGGTCGATCCCGCCGAGTGAGGGCGGGTTTTGAAACTAGATCGCAGTGAGGGCAGTAAGGGCGGGTTTGTTTGGAAAACATTTTGAAGATTCGACCCCTAACCCAATTAAACCCGCCCTTACTGCTAAACCACTAACCTACAATTGTCTGGGTTCTATCTTTGTGAAAACCGCTATCAACCTTACACTGGCATTCTTCCGATCGTGCTCCCCCAGCTCCTCCAGCCTCCTCATTAACTTGGCGGCTGCGATCGCTGTTGGGACTACTCTAAATCAAATTGCGGTGCTACCCTATAACACTTAGGGACAGCAGGTCAGACTACATGACAGCAAAAAGAGCGATCGGTAACGAAGTTGGACAAGGAATGCATATCGGTAAAGATAATCTTGACTGGCTTCAGGGAATGCTGAACGTTCAAAAATCGGTGATTCCCGCCATACTCCCGCGAGTTCTGTGTTGCAGTCTTTTTGGCGGTCTCGTGGCTTGGCTCCACATTTTGGGATTGCCCGTCGCGAATCCGGGACTCGAGAATATCGTACCGACTCTAGTGCTGGGACTGCTACTCGTCTTTCGCACGAATACTGCCTACGATCGCTTTTGGGAAGGTCGCAAAATTTGGGGCAAAATTCTTTGTTCTTCCCATAATATCGCCCAACAAATTTGGGTTTCGATCGAAGAACGAGAACCCGAAGATCGAACTCAAAAGCAAGCTATTTTGCGTCTGGTGATTGCCTTTGCCATTTCCACCAAACTTTACTTGCGCGACGAGTCGGTTGACGAACTCAAAGAATTAGTCTCTCCCAAACAATACGCGATGTTGCAAAGTGCAAATCATCCACCTTTAACCGTCGTATTGTGGATTAGAGATTATCTGAATACTCAATCTAAACGAGATTGCTTGAACGTCTATCAAATGAACGAAATCTTCAAGCTTTTGAATACACTGGTTGAGTCGGTTGGAGCCACCGAACGGATTTTGAGAACCCCCTTACCAGCCGCTTACTCTATTCATCTCAAACAGTTACTACTAATTTATTGTTTGATACTGCCCTTTGAAATCGTCGGACATCTAGGCTGGATGACGAGTGTTTCGACGGGATTAATTAGCTTTACGCTTCTAGGAATTGAGGAAATTGGTTTAGAAATTGAGAATCCTTTCGGTCGCGATCCGAACGATTTGCCGCTCGATACCATTTGCCAAACGATGAAATGTAATATTGAAGATTTAATGAGTCTCGATGCGAGTTCATCGGAAATTATTGGTGAAAAGTTAGAATGAGTAGCTCGTTTGTCAATTCCCAGATAAGGCGCGATCGAGCAGTAATACGCGAACCGCTGTTGACGAAAACAGGTAAGTATTTGTTGTTTTGGGGTTTTCTTGACAGATAGAACTATTATCTGTGACCTGTAAATCCATTGAAATTAAAGCTTTTTTACTTGAAGAAAGCTGATGGCTAAATGCCGATAATTTAATTCGACAAAATATTTGCTAATCGAGATGAATATAGCGTCTTTAAAAATTAGATATTACTCAAAATATAGATTCATTATTAATATAGTCGATCGCCTTAATCTTTCCATAGTTTACAGGCCGACCGCGAACCTCTACCATGAGATCGGATAAGATATTACGATCGAGCCGAGTTGATCGTTCAGCTTTAAAGTATTATCCCGAACACCATTCCGATCGCACGGCATCCATCTAAAAGCCCGCCCAAAAATGAATATCCATACCGTCGTTTCCCAACCCTTTGCCGACCAAAAGCCGGGGACATCCGGACTTCGCAAGCGCGTTCGAGTCTTCGAGCAACGCAACTATTTAGAAAACTTCGTCCAATCGATCTTCGATAGTTTGGAAGATTACGCAGGCGGAACCTTAGTCGTTGGTGGAGATGGCCGCTACTACAACCGACAAGCCATTCAAATTATCCTCAAAATGGCGGCGGCCAATGGCGTGGGTCGCGTTCTCGTCGGACGGGGAGGTATCCTCTCGACTCCGGCTGCTTCTTGCGTCATTCGCAAAAATCAGGCATTTGGCGGCATTATCTTGTCGGCCAGCCACAACCCCGGCGGCCCCGATGAGGATTTCGGGATTAAATACAACATCAGCAACGGCGGCCCGGCCCCGGAAAAAGTGACCTCGGCTATTTTCGATCGCACCAAAACCATCGAAGGCTACAAAATCCTCGAAGCAGCCGATGTCGATCTCGATCGCCTCGAAACCTCCACCTTGGGGGAAATGACCGTTGAAGTTATCGATCCGGTGGCCGACTACGCCGAGTTGATGGAATCGCTGTTCGATTTCGACAGCATTCGCCAACTCCTCGGTTCGGGGTCGTTCCGCATGTGTATGGACTCCCTCCACGCTGTCACCGGCCCCTACGCCCGCGATATCCTCGAAAAACGCTTGGGCGCACCGTCGGGAACCGTCCAAAACGGCGAACCCCTCGAAGACTTCGGCGGCGGCCATCCCGACCCCAACCTAGTTTACGCCCACGATTTGGTTGAGGTTCTCTTCGGCGACAATCCCCCAGATTTTGGGGCGGCATCCGATGGAGATGGCGATCGAAATATGATTTTGGGCCGCAAGTTTTTCGTCACCCCCAGCGATAGTTTGGCGGTACTTGCTGCCAATGCGAAGCTGGTTCCCGGCTATCAAGACGGTTTGGCGGGAGTTGCCCGATCGATGCCGACGAGTGCGGCAGTCGATCGAGTTGCGGAACAATTGGGTCTCGACTGCTACGAAACCCCGACGGGATGGAAGTTTTTCGGTAATTTGCTCGATGCCGGGAAAGCTACCCTCTGCGGGGAAGAAAGCTTCGGTACCGGGTCGAATCACGTGCGGGAGAAAGACGGACTTTGGGCGGTGCTGTTTTGGTTGAATATTCTCGCGGCGCGGCAGCAGTCGGTGGAAGACATCGTGCGCGAACACTGGCAAACCTACGGACGCAACTACTATTCCCGCCACGACTACGAAGCCGTCGAAAGCGACAAGGCGAATACCTTGATGGAGAACTTGCGATCGAATCTAGGGCAAATGAAGGGGAAAACGTTCGGGCAATACGAAGTCGCCTACGCCGATGATTTCAGCTATACCGATCCCGTCGATGGCAGCGTCAGCAGCAAGCAAGGGATTCGCATTGGCTTTACCGACGGATCGCGAATCGTCTTCCGCCTCTCGGGAACGGGAACCCAAGGGGCAACTCTGCGGGTGTACCTCGAAAGTTACGAACCCGACAGCAGCAAACACGATATCGAAACTCAGGAAGCCTTGGGGGATTTGATTGCCCTCGCCGACGAAATCGCCCAAATTCGCACCCTCACCGGACGGGAAGAACCGACGGTGATTACTTAGGAGATGGGGGAAACGGGGGAAACGGGGG
>JAXHUC010000124.1:0-19075 GCA_034189805.1 Cyanobacteriota bacterium | reverse complement strand
AAGATGGGGTCATTTCTTTGTCCTCTGAGGTGACGGAAACTTCGGATTCGGGTTGCGCCTCGGGTTGTGGGTGCGGTTCGGGTTCGGGAGGGGTTTCTAATTTTTCGCTCATCGCGACCACTGAGTGCTTATAGTTATAGTCTATTCAACTGGACTGGAATTCACTCATCATCCATGACTGGGTTTCCTATTTTAAATCGTTCCAAATGACTGAATTCCTCCCAAATCACCTGTACGCTAAACTGCGTGTTGGGTGGCGGTGAAAAGCGTACAGATAAACTCGGCTCTCCCCCTTGAGTTTCTTGATATAACTGTTCTTTTGCGCGAGCGTCGAAAATCTTTAACATTAACTTCGCCGGTAGCTTGCGCGCCAAATCTCGATGGGCAAAATCGACAAACACCCAACTTCGTTCGTCCCAAATTGCCCCAACCGTCAGTACCCACTTTTGCTCTCCTAAAGAGATGACTTTGGCTCGCTTGAGTCCGGCTTTAGAATGCTTGGGTTGGAGTTTTCCGAGGGAAAAAGCTGCCTGCCAGCGAGTGGTTTCATCTTCAAGTTCGAGTAACTCTAGCAAAATTTCGAGAACCTTATCGTTGAGCTTGGGAACTTCCCCCAAGAGAGTGGCTCCCTGACGGCAGATGGGAATTGAATTGGACTCCAAGCCCGATCGCGCCAATCCGATGAGAGATTCCACTTCTCGGGCTTTCATCGGTGTGGTTCGTCCTCGCGATCCGGAATTGATAAAGGCACGTTTGACACTGACCCAATCGGGTAACGTATTGCTTTTCCACAAACTCAGGTCGATCGCATCTTCACCCGGACGTTGGGCGGATAAGTTGGTGATGTAGCGAAAGAAGGCTTCTTCAGGCAAGACGCTCAGCAATCGATTGAAATTGGGTAAGCTCAGATCGCTGCTGCCGTTGTAAAATCCGGAGTATTTGGGCTGGTTCAATCCCCAGCCCTGTTGTTTGGCAGCTTGAGCCACCCAAGGGCCGGTAATTTTATTAGGGAATTGTTCGTTATACCAATCGATCGCCTCCACGAGGGCAGCGCGGGAATCTATCATCAAGAGTTTTGCGTTGAACGATGAAAGTATTCCGATACTAGCATTGGTATACCTTTAGTGAAAGTGGGATCGAGATCGGTTTGCAGATGCGATCTCTCCCTCGATCGGGTCTAAACCATAGGATTCGATTTGCGTTTGCGATCGATTGCGAGTTCGATTGGAAATTAAAGATAATTTGTATCCAGAAAAAAGCTAAAATTGAGAACTTTTTTAAAGTGAAAAGTGAGTCTCTCGAAAGAAACGAGCCCTCAGGGGCTACGACACGATCGCCCCAGATAAAAAAACTCCCCTAACTTCAGGAATACCTGATGCTCGGAAGAGTTTGAGGTTGAGTACGAACTCGTTTCCATTAATTTGACTTCAGATGAAGTCTCAGAGCTGCCCGGTTTAGCGAGCTGTTCCTCGACCCACTGGTTTTGGCGATCCATTCGTACTTGATGGCAGTCCGCACGGATCGTAAACGATTTGGTAGGTCAAATTGGGGAGTAACCGCTCGAGCGCTTGTCGGTGAGCTGCTGCATCGTTTCGGCGACGAAATCGAGCCACGATCGAATACCGGGCATTCGGCAGGGAACGAACGATACACCAGGGATGCAAGAGTTCGACATAGCTCATGAGTTCCTCCTCGGTTTTCAGCTTTCTGGAGTTACTGTAATCGGGAACTCAGGTGGAAAGACAGGTCAAATTGACCTTGACGGAGTCGAACAAGACCAATGCTCTAAGAACTCGAAAACCTCTTCGCCAGATTCGAGCAAGAAATCCATCAAGGCGAGGTGGCGCAGGTCGTTGGCAGTGGGGCGACGATAATAGCGCCCTCGCCGGAACCAACCGCGCGTGGTAGAAATCGATCGAGCGCAAATTTCTGCCATTTGTTCGTAGCTGACCCCCCACTTGGCATAAAATCGCTGGGGGGTCATGCCTAGCTCGCACTGACTGTAGAGGGTAATCAGTTGGAGTTCGCGCTCTTGCAAAGAACGAGGATTTTTCATATCGATTGTTTCGGGTGGGGAATCGAGATTGGGGAGACAAGGGAGAGAGAAGATGCATGTATTCCCCATTCCCCGTTCCCCATTTGCAATTAACAGTTGAGAGAATCCAATCGTTCTAAATCGTCTTCCCACGCCGTATCGACAACGCACCAACGGGCGCTGGGAGAATTGGGGTCGAGCAGTAGCAGATAGCACCACATCCAGCGACGGCGCTCGGGAGCGTAACCGTAAAACCGCCCGATGGCAATACCCCAATCGTTCAACTCGGGTTCGTCTTCTAAAAGCCACCAGCACAGTACCGAACCGAACTCGAATCGAGGGGGCTGGGCATCGAGGAAGAACCAAGGAGATTCAACGGGAACTCGCAACGATCGCCCCACGGTTAGAATCTGGGAGATTTCGTCGCCCCGTCCCATTTTGACGGCGTGGAAGTAGGTTCGCAGCCATCGGCAATCGAGCGAGCGAGCTAGATGTTTGACCAGCAGGGTTGCCAAGCACGCTAACTCTCGAGTATCGCTATCTCCGGTGGTCTCTTGCCCCAGCTTCTCCATCAAATCCGAGATGCCGAAGTCATCAAGGGCTTTGAGATCACCGGGGGGTTCCGATCGCAAAAATGTTTGTCGGTGGTTAAACATGGCAGTTGATGAGTAGAGAATAGAGAATGGGGAATAGAGAATGGGGAATAGAGAGATAAGGAGGACGAAGGAGAGGGGGAAGACAAGGGAGAAAGGGAAGACAAGGGAGAAATTCGCTTCTCCCGATCGAATCCACCCGAAAATTAAAAATCTACCCCTGTAATATCTCCCCTGCCCCTTTGCTCCCCTCTCCTTGTTAGTGAGAATCGATCGCTACGATTTTGATGATTCGCCTTCCGGCATAATCCCAGTAGAATCGCAGGCGCATCGATGCTGAAGACCCCCAAATTTGACCGTTTCGTTGTTGGTAGCGGTGAGTTCTCAGGCTTCGGTAGCTCGGACCTTGCTGAGATAGAATGCTGAAGGCTTTGCGATATTGCTTTTGAGTTTTCTTAGGTAGAGAGGAGAGTTGTTTTTTGACTTTCGGGACGATCGCGACGATCGCTCCTTGGATTCGATCGTTCAATACAATCCCTCGATCGAATGTCTGTGTCGCAGTAAGTCACACTCATCTAATAGGGGAGTTGTCAGACCCGGTCGTGGTAATTGCCATATGAACTTCGGCTGGTTAAACGACGATCGAGATATCGTCGATCGCAAACTTGGGCTGAATTCCCAAAATTTCAACCTGGCTGCGGCAGCGATCGGAAAGGGAATAAAAACGGAGTTGGTCTTTCCGGGGGTCTAGGAGTTTCAGCAGCCGTCCTTGCAGTCGTTCTCTGTGTCGATCGTCTAAAACGCACTCGAATACAGATTTTTGGACTCGCAAGCCGTAAGCTTCTAGCAGTTTGGCAACTCGGGTACGCCGACGATCGTCGGTGATGTCATAGCAAATGAGATAGAACGTCATCGATGGTTTTGAGGGAATTGAGGCAACAGAGGTTGATAAGATTCGGTATCCCCTAAAATGCAGGCGAGGTATTCTTCGACTTGTAATTCCAAGCTGCGATCGAAACTCACCGTTCCTGCCTGGGGATGGACGATGAGAGTTTGCAGTTGCATTTCCCAGTGGCTGGCGAAGGTTTCGATCGCTTTGCACCCAACACTGGTTCGACGGCTTGGATTGGTTCGGGTCTGATGTTGGGCGATGTCTTCAGAGACTACATCTTTAAAGGTTAAATCTTTGGGGAAGATGGCGTTATCGCGAGCAAGGGAAATCGCCAGTTTGTCTACCAGAAGGGGACGAAACTCCGACATCAAATCGCAGGCGAGAGCTTGGTGGTGTTCGCTGGGGAGATACAAGTGGGCAATTTCGGTATCCAAACCCAAATTTCGAGCGAGGGTGGCAATTTGCTGGTGCAGTAAGGCATATCCCAGATTCAGCATCCATTGGATGGCACGACTGGCATGGGATTCGCAGCATTCAAGCGGCTGGGTATCGGTCAAGGTACACGCTAGGTTGCGCGCTAGGTTGCGCGCTAGGGTGCGAACCAGGGTGGCGTGGTAGAGAGTCGTTGCTGTGGCATCGGAGTCTCGCAAGTCTTCCAAGGAACGAACTGCGGGGAGATCGTCGGCGAGTAAGCTCAGCAGTCCAATGGTTTGACGCAAGTCGGAGGTGGGACATTCGCGGTGCAACTGTTGGAGGAGGGTCGTTTGATGGTGCAGTTTCACTCGAACCAGGCTTTGGGCGATCGTGCGGGTAAATTCACAATCGAGGACGCGCTGGAGTTGGGTTTTGAAGTATTTGGGGTGGTTTTGGGGTTCCAAGCATCCCAAGTCTCGTCCCCCTTCGCCGATGAAGAGTACCGGAATTTGCTCGCCCAAAACCCAGCGAACTGTTGGGCGAGAGAGGTGGCACAAACCGAATAAAACAATACGATCGATATCGTCGAGGGGGATGCTTTGTTGGAGTTGCCCCCGGTGAGAGATTTCGAGTTGATGGTTGCGGATGTGGAGTTGGGAGCCAGGTTGGGAAATGTAAATTGCGCTCATATTTCTCTTTGAATTGAGTTCCCACTAGTGGGATTGTTTGCTCTAAATTCATCGTCTCAGGGAGAAATATGAGTTCGTATTTGCTTCGTTTTCCTAAATATATGACTTTGGATATGACTTGTGTAAATATATGAGTTTCGATCGATAAGTAATAATTCGGGAATAGGGAATGAGGAATAGAATGCTTCTGAATCTCAAAAAAAGTGAGAATTGCGCTCGATATTCAGACCTTTGACGAAGGTTGAACTTTGAGGCTCGATCGCATATCACCGATTCTCGATATTCCCTGTTAACTGGCCACCTACTTTCATAAAAAAAAGGCTAGACTCAATAAAGTCTGACCTTTCTTATTTCTATAGATTAGAGTATTTGGAAACTTTGATGAATTTAGATTTCTTAATCTCCAGTGCTAAATTCACCGGAGTTTCCATTAATTTGACTTCGGGTGAAGTCTAAAGCCTTCGCACAAAGAGTAGCCACTCTAACCTTATTTAACGTTTCCATTAATTTGACTTCGGGTGAAGTCTAAAGTGAACACTACTCAAGCCAGTTTCAAGTCTGGCAAAATGTTGTTTCCATTAATTTGACTTCGGGTGAAGTCTAAAGATTCTCTACCTTCTCCCTATATTGGGAGACTTGAAGTCCCTAATGTTTCCATTAATTTGACTTCGGGTGAAGTCTAAAGAAATCAGTAACCACTGTTATCGTATACGAAAAAGGTTTCCATTAATTTGACTTCGGGTGAAGTCTAAAGTGTTCGTCCCCTAGACGAGGATGAAGAGCCGGTGATGTTTCCATTAATTTGACTTCGGGTGAAGTCTAAAGTTTTCACGGAGATACCCAAATCGCGCAAAGAGGATTTGTTTCCATTAATTTGACTTCGGGTGAAGTCTAAAGAAGGGAGTTCTCGTGGCGCGGCGTACTTGACCCGATCCGGTTTCCATTAATTTGACTTCGGGTGAAGTCTAAAGAAAGGTCTTCTGATAGACCCAAATCTAGAAAAGCTGTTTCCATTAATTTGACTTCGGGTGAAGTCTAAAGAACTGCGAGCCAGGCTCCAGCCGTCGCGACTGCACGTTTCCATTAATTTGACTTCGGGTGAAGTCTAAAGATGACGGCTCTGGAGGAACCGAACAAGATAATGGCGGTTTCCATTAATTTGACTTCGGGTGAAGTCTAAAGCATCAATAACCCAGAGGCCACCCTATGGCGGTGGTACAAAGTTTCCATTAATTTGACTTCGGGTGAAGTCTAAAGGCCGGGTTTCTGAAACCCTTGCCCTGCGTGCATTGTACAACACCATTTTTGTGGGGGGTCAAAATTTCGTCTCATAACTAGAAACTATTCTCAATAGCCAGTCGATCGACACACTTCAAACCTATACAGAGCAAGGGATTTGTGGGGGTCAACGACAGAATGCGGGTTTGAGCGATTGTCCGACCCCCACATATTTACATTTCTTTACAAATAGAAATTGAAGATGTAGGTGGTAGACCAACCCAAAAAATTATCGCTCGATCCAGTTTCAAGCTTCCAGCTTTCGCAGTTGTCTGTCAAGTTTGCAAACACAGAAGAAATTTTGAGAGAGAGACGGAAACGATCGCAATTCCCCATTCCCCATTCCCCGTTCCCCGTTCCCCGTTCCCATTACATCTTCCAAATCATCGGTCGATAAACCGACACCTCATCCATCAACCGAGCGATGTACTCCCGCACCTGTAACTCAATGCAGCGACGGTAGACCACCCTTTGTCCGCTGTGGGGATGGGTGATTTCCGTTTGCAGCTTCTCCTCCCAATGTTTGAGAAACTTCTTCAGGGCGTGGGGCTGAAAATAGACTCCCCCCCGCTCGTCCGGGTTGGTAAAATCATCCAGGGTGAAAATTTGGGAATTCACCAAATATACCACCAAAGAATCCACCAATTGCGCCCGCCATTCTTCCATCAAATCGGAAACCAAAGCCGGATGGTTATCGCGGGGGACGTGTAAATTCCCGAAATGTCCGTGCAATCCCACCGCTTGGACGAAAGACCCCACATTTTGATGAAGCAGAGTATATCCCAAACTGAGCATACTATTAATCGGATCGGTGGGCGGGCGTTTGGTGCGCTTCTCGAACTCGAATCGGCCGGAGAACAAACTACCCAAGGCTTGAAAATAAATCGTTGCCCCTTTACCTTCATATCCTCGCAGAGCATCCATTTCTTCGGCAAAGCATAACTTATCTTGCAAAACATCCAACTCTCGAACGGCCTGTGCCGCCCGTTCGGAACTGTGACGGCGATTTAAGCGCATCAATAAAATACGAGAATTGTGAAGCTTGGCCAAGATGATAGCTTCTGCTTGCTGGCGGACGAATTCCGGATTTTGGGAATAGAGTACCTGGCGGGTCAAGTATTCTACCTTTGCCAATCCGTCCGTTTGCAAGCGACCGAAATACCGACCTCGGTGGGAGAGATAGAGAATCGGAATCCGCCGCCGCAGCGCTAAATTCACCGCCCCGTGAGAGAGATTGCAGCAGCCGAACAGAACGATGTGGCTGATGCGATGGGCGGGAATATTGACTCGCAGTTCGCGTTGGTAGAAGACCTGAAACTGCTGGTGGCGAACCTTGAGATACGCCCCTTGTTCGGTTACGTATAGAGTGGTCATGGGGTCTCTCCAATAGTGAGATAGATTGACTTTGGGTGGAATTAGGCGAGATAAACTGCAAGCTTTCGGCGGTCGGGACTCGGGCTTGGGCGGTTTTCTGGTCTGGGGACGAAAATACGGTCGTCCCGATTCCGTCAGCATCCATTCCCCAGTTCGAGGTTTAGGCGGTGGTGGTGGGTATACCCGACCTCGGGCAAGCCGATGGCCGAGGAAGATAAATTCCTCATCGGGGGAGAAAATATGAGTTTTTTCCGGTTGGAGGTGCAGGTAAATGCTTGCCAACCACTCTCGAATCCGTTCCAAGGTGCGAGTGGCTTCGGGCCAACTGCCGCAAGCGATCGCTAAATCGTCCCCGTAGCGAACTAAATTGATGCCGTTTTGCAGGCATTGGCGATCGAATTCGCTCAAATACAAGTTCGCCAGCGCCCCCGACAGCACAGAACCCTGCAAAACCCCCTGCCCGAAGTTGAGATATCGACCGCCCAGGACGATACCGGATTTGAGCTGTCCTTCGATGAGGGGTAGCATTCCCATTTCCAATGGCAGCCGTTCTAACTGCGACAGGAGTACTCCCCAACAGAGGCGATCGAAAAACCGTTCGATATCGGCTTTGATGACCCAAGTGGGTTGGTGTTGGTAGTAGAAGTGGAGGTGTTTGACGGCGGTTTGGATACCCCGACCGGGACGGTAAGCATAACTGCAATCGAGAAAAACGTCTTCTAGGGGGAAGTACATTTCCTCTAACAGCACCCGCCCGACAATGCGATCTCGCACGGTGGGAATACCGAGCAATCGCTTACCTCCTCGTGGTTTGGGCAGGTAAAATCCTTTGGCGGGGCTGGCGATGTAAGATTCGCGTTGCAGTCGATCGTGCAATTGTTGCAACTGGATTGGAGCGAGGCTGGCAAACCAGTCCACAGTGATACCGTCTACCCCCGCGCTGCGACTGCGAGATCGAACTTGACCCCAAGCCCCCTGGAGTTGGTATAGGGTAAATTTCATGGGTTTGCGTTGATGTTTATCGATTTTAGTGTTCTGAATTTTTGGGTTTTTGGGCGTAAAGTCTCCATTGGTTAGCAATCCGATCGCACTTAGCTTTGGGCTATTGCCGACTCGGGAACGGGGAACGGGGAACGGGGAATGGGAAATGGGAAATGGAATTTGGGTGTACCTCACGAGGCACGAGAATTTCTACAAGCCAACCGCTGAATGCTGAGGGCTGACTGCTGAGAGCTAACCGCTAAGTGCTATATTTCCAGATTCCCACCCTCGGATCGGAGTACGTATCGGAGTATTCGATGGGGGGATATGACTTTTTGTATGACTTGCGATCGGGCTATTTTTGGGTCGGCATTCATTGGCGATCGGTTTTGCTTGCGTGCCGCTTGTCTAACCTGGATTATTCACCAAACGTACTCGATCGCGCTTCGAGCCTCACGCAAACAAACTGTCGATCGGGTAAATTTCTAGCTTGCCTGCTAGGTAAGGCTTTGAGGGATTTTCTGAATTTCTAACTTTTCAATTTCTCTTTCCATCTTCCATACTGGGAAAGAGGGAAATTTAACCAGATTTGATATGAGTGCGGGTCGATCGCTAAGAGCATCTCAAGACGGTATCCAACGCGCCAAGCGAGCTTTAAAACGCGAAAACTTGACTCAAAAGGCGCTATCGAGCGAAATGGCGATCGCCTCTTGGTCAACCATTAGTAAGTTCTTCAACGGCAAACCCGTCGATCGTCCGATTTTTCTAGAAATTTGTACGATACTCGATCTCGATTGGTCTGATATTGCCCTTCGAGAGCTGCCAGAAAAGGATGAAGATGCGATCGCTTCGGATTCGACCCCTTCGGCTTCAGAGGAACCCAACCCCCTGCTGGCCACCGTCAAGCGCAACTCCGATCGCGCCCGCGCCGCCCTCAATCCCTACATCCTACCGCGCATTACCCGAGCCGAACCCTTGGAAAAATGCCTGAAGGCGATCGGACGAGGTACGAACCGAATGCGCCGAGTCGTACCGATTTTAGGGGCAGCCGGGTATGGGAAAAGTACCCTCCTCGGCAGCATCTACGACGCACTAACTGTCCCTGTTGACTCTGCTGGAGAGAGGGCGAAGCATTTGGATGGGTTGGATTCGGTTTCTCCCACCATCGATCGCTCAAATACTTCCTCTACTGGAGAGAGAGCGAAGCATTTGGATAGTTCGGATTCGGTTTCTCCCACCATCGATCGCTCAAATGCTTGCGCCCCTACAGCCTCCCCAGCTCTTCCTCCCTGGGTCGTTCTAGTTCGATGTAACGACCTCATCGAATCTGCCGAAACCTTTGCTTTGGAATTGGGGGAGAAAGCCAGCGGCGAGCGGGAATCGATCGTGGAAATCGCCGCTCGCTTAACTCGGGATTGCGGTGCGGGCGTTCTCCTAGTCGATACCTTGGATATCGTTCTGGAGCGCCGACTGGTGCCAATTTTCCGCAACCTAATTTTAGAGTTGTTGGAGTTGGGAACAACGGTAGCGTTTACCTGTCGCGATCGCGATTATCAAGACTTCTTCGAGCCATACCACGAAAGCTTTGCCGGATTTGTTCCCAACATCGAGAGGCAGACCATTGCCGAATTTACCGAAGCGGAAGTTCGAGAAGCGGCGGCGGCTTTCGTTGGCGCGCGGGGGGATTTGTTGGCGGGAGACTCGTTGGAGGCGAGCGTTACCGACACCCAAGCGGCTGCCGAGTTTGCCGACAAAATTATCGCGCTATCGGCTAACAGTCAGTCGATCGCCGAAATTACCCGCAATCCGCTGCTCTTGGCGCTGCTGTGCGACTTGTTTGCCAAGGAAGAAAACGTCCCAGAAGATTTAACCGTCGGTCAGCTTTACGATACCTATTGGAACTTGCGAGTTGCCCGAGGGTACAAAAGTCAGGGGGACAGTCGCCGAGTGGGAATGGCGAAAAAAAACCTCTGCCTGGAGGTGGCTTGCCGAATGTACCGCAATTCAACCGATCGCCTGCGGGATTTTGTTTGGGAAACCCAGCTTCAACTCGACGACGCGCAGCTACTCGCCTATGGGGAACTCAAAAGCGATGGGGTACTTGCGGAAATCGGGGGAGAGCGGATCGCGTTCTTTCACCAAACTTTTTTGGAATATGCCATTGCCCGGTGGTTGCAATCCACGCCGGAGGGGGAAGGGGCAAAAACCGAGCTGTTCGAGGCTCTCAACCAACCCGAAGCCGCCTATGTCAAACATTACCTTTGGTCTGTCGTGCGCCAACTGCTCAATTTGGTGGAGGTGGGAGAATTCCATCATCTCTGTCGCGGGTTCGACTGGCACGAAATGCTACCCTTTCGCACCGTTGCCCTAACCGCAGTTGCCCACAGCAGTCCGGAAGCATCTTCGATCTTGCTGCAATTATTGCCTCTGGCATTGCAAGAGGGAACAGCCTATCAAGATACCTTAGTGCGAGCCATCCAATCGGCATCGGCACGTCACGGGGATAATGCCTGGACGGTGCTGGTGGAACTGTTGCAACACGTCGATGCTTCTGTGGGGAATCGAGTCGCCCAAATTGCGGGGGAGTTGTTGGTGCGGCTGAAAACCCGGACTGGGGAGCGAGTAGAACAGGCGCTCGAAGCGGTGGGTCGCCGTCCGGAAGACCGGGGGAAAAAGTCCCGAGGTCAGTTTCATACCACCCGATCGCATATTTTTGGCAAGCTAATCGGTGCTTACGCCCAAGCCCCCAAAATTTTCGGACAAAGTTTCGATATCGATGTGTGTCGGGCTTTGAGTACTCAGTATTTTCGTTTGGGCAGCCAAACTCGATCGATCGCGATCGAATTGCACCTGAGTACTGGCGTTCCCGAATCTGCTCGACGGCAACTATTGGAGACGATTATCTCCGATCGCATTCACGAACAGGCGAAGGAAAAAGAGGCGGCGATCGCCCTTTTGGATTTGTTGCTTCCGGACTTGTGGCGATCGGGAGATTCGATTTTCGGTTGCAACTGGCTCGATACTCTCTACGCTGACTTACCCCAGGATTGGGATCGCGTTCAAGCAGCGGTGGTGGGAAAAGCGGCGATTCGGGAGCGAACCCTAAGAGTAGCTTTGGTAGAAGAACTGCTGCAACGAGACGTTTGTGCCGACGATCGCGATCGGCTGCGGCGCACTCAAATGGCACTCGTAGAGTCGATCGCCTCGGGGGGTGGAGGGCAAATTGCCGAGTTGCTCCTGGCAGCACCCGCCATCGATTTACCTCTCAATCGCCGCTCTTCCGTCTTTAAATTGGTGCGAGAGTTGGCATTGCAGCAAAGCAAACTCGATATGGGGACTCGGGAAGCCTTGGCGCGATGGATTTTGCCCCTAGTGGATGAAAGTCCTAAATTGGCCCTCGGCGCTCTAAATGCCCTAGCAGTTGAAACTCCCGTAGTAGAAGCGCTATTTGCTGAGGTGTTAGAAAAGACAATTCCCCAACTCGACAAATCTCAAGTGAATTCCCTGCTTAAGGGGTTATCGCGAATTCCCCCCTCGATCGAGCCTTATTTGATTGCCCGCGTCGATCGTAAAGAATGTCGGTTGGCTCTGGTGAAATTATATAGCGATCGAGTTCAAATATCTGGCAGCAAATCGGCAATCGATCGGTTATTGGATTTGTGTTTGGATGCTTCTCGGGAGGTGGCTTTAAAAGCCTCTAGCAGTCTATCGATCGCTTCGGAAGAATATCCAATTTCTACGGATGGTTTGATTCGAGTAGCAGCGGACGCTCGCATTCTCGGAGTGCGTCACAATGCTCTCAATGCATTTAGGAAAATTCTCGATCGCGATGCTGACGTGGAGTCCGATCGACTGGTGGTACTTTTTACGTCACTGCGGCGGGAGCGAGTTCCCGAAATCGTTCAACCTCTCTACCAAATCGTGCAATCGTGGATCGAAATTTACGAGGATATTCCCGATGGGGTTGCCGAAATTATTTTCGAGCTGACGGAGGGGGTTATTGTCGATCGCGCGGGGGACTATCTCGATGGGGGAGTTGCTCGTTGTGCTTTTGCGGCTTTGAAAAGGATTGCCAATCTCAATCGTTCTGAGTCGAGCGCAGCTTTGAGTCGGTGTACCCGCAAGTTGATAAGGACAACTAATATCAATCGAGCGGTCGATCGTTCTTTCCCCATTGGTTTGTTAGAGCGCGTTTCTAGACTCGACGAGCAGTTGCTAGAGCGCATCGTTCGGGAAGATTTCTTTGGGGAAGAGGGAGAAATTCCAGTTGCCAATCAATGTGCGGTGGTGGTGGCGATCGCTTTTAGCCAAGGAAAAGACTCTCCCTTACTCGATGAAATTCTCCAAGGCGATCGGTTTTCTCCCCAGGTTAAAAATTGCGTCATCCGGGAACGAGATGGATGACGCTAAGGTAAATCGTTTCCATTAATTTGACTTCGGGTGAAGTCTAAAGTATTTTTTCGCTCCTCTCCTTCTTAGGGGACGTAAAGTTTCCATTAATTTGACTTCGGGTGAAGTCTAAAGCTGAGCAAGTCAAAGGAAACTTAGCAAACTCTTGCTATGGTTTCCATTAATTTGACTTCGGGTGAAGTCTAAAGGAGGGAAGTTCACATTACCCGCTAATGCTCTCTTGTTTCCATTAATTTGACTTCGGGTGAAGTCTAAAGTCTATTCTTGTTGATCTTGCTTTCTCTGGCGCTTCCTGTTTCCATTAATTTGACTTCGGGTGAAGTCTAAAGGCCAACTAAACCAGTACCGGCTGAAAATATAGGTCACGTTTCCATTAATTTGACTTCGGGTGAAGTCTAAAGAAATGACCCAATTGACTTCGCAAATGAGCTGATCGCGTTTCCATTAATTTGACTTCGGGTGAAGTCTAAAGTAGAGGCATGTGCCTCCCGTTGGCAATACGGTACCGGTTTCCATTAATTTGACTTCGGGTGAAGTCTAAAGTTTCTGGTGATTTCATTTTTGGCGACGAAGGTGACGACATGGTTTCCATTAATTTGACTTCGGGTGAAGTCTAAAGCGTCGAAGTCGTTCAAATCTAGTTTTGTTTCTCTCTCTACACGTTTCCATTAATTTGACTTCGGGTGAAGTCTAAAGAGTTGGTGAACGGTGAGACCGTTGACGAACCCGTTCGTTTCCATTAATTTGACTTCGGGTGAAGTCTAAAGAAGTTAATTTGACAGATCCAGATCCCTTGAGTTTGCGACCGTTTCCATTAATTTGACTTCGGGTGAAGTCTAAAGCGCTGATCCCACGCGGGATTGAGGTGGAGCTATTGTTTCCATTAATTTGACTTCGGGTGAAGTCTAAAGGCCGGGTTTCTGGAACCCTTGCCCTGCGAGCATTGTACAACACCATTTCTGTGGGGGGTCAAAATTTTTGCTCATAACTAAAAATTATTCTCAATAGAGAGTCTCCTCACACCCCTCAAACCCAGTCCCAGCAAGGCATATGTGGGGGTCAACGACAGAATGCGGGTTTGAGCGATTGCCCGACCCCCACATATTTACATTTCTTTACAATTTATGACCGGTTGAATTGTCCGGATTCTTCGCCTATTTTCTAACTATATGGGGCAAATATAGCGAAGCTGTCATGAGGGGCAAGATAGATGATTTTGCAGCTTTCGATGATTGGGACGCGGCAAACGTCCCGACCGCAACAATCACGCTCCACCTTTGCCATGAATAATTTTTAGCCATTTGGGGTGACCATCGTTCCCGCCCAATTTTGCAGGAACTACCCAATGGCTGCAATATTTGTACTTCTGCGATCGCGCTAAAATTCAGCTTCTGAAACCCTTACAGGGCAAGATGTTCTGGACTCTACTGCCCCTGGTGACAGCTTCGCTAGATCCACGCCTATATAAGACAAATGGCGATCGTCGATTTTGCCTTCAGGGTTTTGAGAACGATCGCGATCGCATTTGAAATGGTAACCGATCGCCCATCACAGACATCATGGTACGTTATTCGCCCCCTGTCTCCCTTGTCTCCCCCAGCTCCCCTCCGCTCTCCATTTAGTCGTGCGCGTGAAAAAGAAGCGCAGTGCGATCGAGGGTAATACAGTGAATCTAGCGAGGTCAATTCCGAGAGAATGTCCCAAAATTCCCGTCAGCTTTATGTCCGCAAACTCTACACCCTCCTGCGTCTGTTCGACTTACCCGAATTGCCAGCCATCGGCGAGGTTTCAGGCGACGAACTCAGCGATTTACAAGCTTGGTGGGATAAGTTTGCCGACGAACACGGACATTTAGCCGAACAAATCGGTCGAGCGTCCGATCGCGTCGAACTTGGGGGTCGAACTCTGTCTGAGGTTCGAGAAGTCATCGTCCGCCACCCGATTAGCGGTCAGCGTCAGACCTTCTCCCCTCAATCGGCATCAGATGCAGGCGATCGCACTCAAGAAGCCGTTCGAGAGGCGTTGGAAAAGCTAGACCGTTGCGATCGGCAGTTTTGGTGGCTGTGGCGCTTCTACCCAGAACTAATGCAGCAAATCCGCGATCCCAATGCCTTACTCTACCCGGCCGATCGCGTCATTCCCGACTGTCCCCAGCACAGCTACTACAGTACCGTATCGGCCCTCGCCGGAGCGCTGTTTCCCGAAGGATGGCAAACCGAATCTTCTCAAACCAACTCTTCTCAAACCGACCCTTCTCAAACCAACTCTGGTAAGGATGAAGCCGAACGACCTTACTTATTGCTTTTTACCTTTTCTCCAGTCCAGGAGTTTATCAAAGCCTCGCGCAAATTCCTCGATTTCTGGGCCGGATCGTACCTGCTGCACTACCTGAGCGCCAAACTTTGCTGGTTTGCCGCCCAACGCTACGGCCCCGATGCGATCGTTACGCCATCCCTGTGGGGTCAGGAAATCATCGATGCGCTGATGGTTCGCAAGTTCGACGACTCCGAAGACGAAACCTTTGCCGAAAGCTTCAGGCGCTATACGGGGGCAACTCCGGTCGATCGATTTGGGGATGGAACTTCTACCAGTTTAAGTACGGCAGGGTTTCCCAACGTCATTACGATGCTAGTGCCGCAACGGGATGTGGAGTCCTTCGGTGCGGAACTCGTAGCACAACTGCAAACCGAGTGGCAGACAATCGCCCGGAAAGTGCAATCGCGAATTCGCACCGATGCGATCGACTATCTCCAGAACCCGAAAAACAACCCAGCGCTCGATCGACTCCTCGAAGAACTCGCCCCTGTAGAAAGTCAATTAGAAGGTCATTCAAAAGGTCAATCCAAAGATGCAAATCGACCCGATCGCCCGGAAAATCCCGATCGCCGGGACTTAGAGAAATGGAAACAAGAATGTTGCTGGTACTGGAACAAACTGTGGGACGCACAAATCGATCGCACTTGGGAATCCTACTGGACGGCCGTTCCCCTGGGTTATCCTGGCGAGTCCTTCACTATTGCCAAACAAGCCAATGGATTCGATTCTAATTGGAGGCGCAACCAAGAAAAGATAGCCCCTTCCTATCGCGATCGACCTACCCCCACCCCCGCAGAAGAAAGTGCTTACCGACACCTGAACGTCGGAACCTGGTGGGGTAACCTTCAAAGTCGTTTGGGGCAAGCCATTCAAGCGGTAAAAAACACCCGTACCTGGCAAATTCCCACCGCACCGGGAGAGCGCTCCACCCTCTCGGGACAGTTTAGCGCCGTTCATCCCCACCTAAACTATCGCGATAACTGGCGCGAAGGAGGCGGAGTCAGTTCCGGATCGATGCAGCTATTCTGGCGGTTGATGGCACTGGTGTATCCGGGGTTGTTTGACGGTTCCGAGAAGCTGAACGCCTTGGAACTCACCAAGCGGATGGCATGGATTTACGGCGGCGTAGCCGAGGACTTGGGCATCGATCCGCTGAAAGTTTCCGATGTCGGTTCTCAGGGGAACGATGCAGAAGATGCCCAAGCCGCAGAAGTCACAGACAACCTCGATCGCGATCGCCTCGACTACGAAACCCTCGTCCGGTTCCCCAACCTCAGTTCCATTGCGGCGGCCCGATTTGCCACAGAACATCCCGATCGCCTCGGTGACTACTGGTACGATTTGTGGACTCGGGTCAGAGATGCTGTCAAACATAAAAAATTAACCAAAGAGTCGCGCCAAGCGTTTTACTCCAAAACTCGCCGTCCCTTCCAAGTGCCCAATGCCGATGCTGCCATGAAACGATTTTCCCGTCCGTATAATGGCGCGATGTTTTCGAGTAAGTGGCTGGTGGATGATATGGGACTTAGGGATGTAGCACTCAATGAGGTAGCGCCGGATAAAAGCGGAGATTCGGATACTTCATCGGAGGTTTCATCGAGTACTTCATTAGGCACTTCATCGGAGGCTTCATCAGGCACTTTATCAGGCACTTCATCAACAGCTTCAACCCCCGACTCCCAAAACCCTGTAATGCTGCTGCGGCAGTGGGTGGATGAAGTCCAGCAAAAACATTTTGGCAGCGGTTCCCCGGCCGATTGGTGGGTTATCGTTGCAGCCGATGGCGATGGCATGGGTAAATACGTGTCCGGGGCGAAACTCAAGCCCTACGGAGAGTACCTAGAACGGGAGATATTAGTCGATCGGCCGCCGCAATTGGAAGACTTGCTAGCAACGCGCAAGCGGATGGGGCCGGCAACTCACGTCGGATTGAATCGGGCGCTGCTGGACTTTTCCAATCGCTTGATTCCCTATATTACCGAACAGCGCTTTTGCGGCAAGGTGGTTTTTAGCGGTGGCGATGACGTATTGGCGGTACTGCCATTGGCAGATTTACCGGAATTTCTCCTATGTTTGCGATCGGCTTGGTGCGGCGATCGCGATCCTTGTCCCGATCGCAACATCGAGTTTGAAGCCCGAGGGGGCTACTGGAAACCTCAAATACCAATACAAATACAAACATCAATACCAACATCAACACCAACACAACCCTCATCGGAACGAAATAACTTGTGCGGATTGCCCGATCGCCCGTTATTTACGATGGGTGCGGGGGCAACCCTGAGTGCGGGTATCGTCGTCGCCCACAAAAGCGTTCCTCTACCCACGGTGTTGGAAGCCCTATGGGAAGCCGAGAGCGATCGGGCAAAAAAAATGATGGGGACGAAACCCGATCGAGATAACCCAGAGGAAACGACGATTCCCGCCAAAGACGGACTTTGTTTCCGGGTTATCTACGGTAGCGGCAACATCCTCGAAGCCACCCTAAAAGGACATTTACTCGCCGATTGGTGGCAATTTGCCAACACCCCCGAACCCGATAAGCTATCTCCAGTTCTCTATCGGTTAGCCGAAGAATTACCCCGCCACGGAGTCTTGACACAATCCGATCGGCTTTTATCCAAAGCCGCCGGGGTGATTCTCTCCTCCCGAGACGAAGCCCTACCAGAAGCGACTCAAACAGCACTGTTGGGGTGGTTAGATGCTTGGGAGGATTGGGCTTATCGAGTCCAAACGCAACAGTACAAAAATCGATCGAAGTCTAAAGATGAGTTATCCACAGACGATAAAGATAAGTTATCCACAAACGATAAGCCACCCATCGGCTGCCAACTCGCCGACTTAGCCAAGTTGCTGCGATTTACAGCTTTTTGGCTCGATAAGATGGCACAGCAAGCGGGGTGGGGGAGGGAGACGCGGTGACACGGAGACGCGGTGACGCGGAGATAGGGAGACAAGGGGGACAAGGGAGACAAGGAAGAGAGTCAATATTTGAAGTTCCTCACACCCCATTTCCCATTTTCAAGCGAGAAACACTTGTAACGATACTAGAACGAACGGTGAGGTACATCTGGTGAGGGCGGGTTTCGATAATCAATCCCTGGGGAGGCAGAGGACGCAGAGGAGGCAAAACCCTTCAATTTTCGTTGCCGTCACGACCTAAATTATCCGATTGTAAAAAACCTATACCTGTGAGTCTCCCAAATCTCCCCCCTCTTCCTTGTCTTCCTTGTCTCCCCCCTCTCCCAAGAAGGGTGTTTTAAGCAACATAGATATCAGCTTGAAATCTTCCTTGTCTCCCTTGTCTCCCTTGTCTCCCAAGTCTCTCCATTCCCCTTACTTGTGACTTAAAAAATGATGAACTGGTACGCGATCGAACCGTTAGATGTATTGCTGTTTCGAGAAGCCAAGCCCTTCAGTCCTTCGGAGGGATCGTGGGCGAAGGGCTTATTTCCGCCGTTACCGAGTACGGTGTTTCAGGCGCTGCGATCGCTGTGCGACTTTTACGGCACTGACAAACGAGACAAAAGGCGGGATTTGAGCTTCCTCGGACCGTTTCTGCTTGATGGGGATAATACCCTCTGGTTGCCGACCCCCAAAGATGCGATCGCGGTGGGACTGAGTTCGGAAGGGTCTGAGAATGAAGAACCGGCAGATGAAGAATTGGGAGACGAATCGGCGCATCGCTGGCATCGCCTCGATCGCCTCTGCCCCCAGTCAGAACTGCCAAATTGGGAGTTTGTCAAGTTTGCCGATCGCGGTCTCAAGCCGATGGTTTCACCTCAGTTGGAAGATTGCGAGTATATCGGACGGCTACCTTCTTGGATTCGTGCCTCGGCATTACAGCAGTACCTCAACGGCGATTTTGAGGTATCCGAGAATGACTTCTGCGACGACCCCTGGACGGTGCAAGTTCTGCCCCACATCCACATGGAAACCGGGGCGCGACAGGTGCGAGATCGCGAGGGGTATTTTACGGAGGTGGCGATTCGGTTGAAACCGGGATGGAAACTGGTAGCAGCCTTCAACGGTAAGATGTCAGACGATTCAGCACACTCCGAAGTGGTACGTTTGGGGGGAGAGGGTCATCGAG
>JAXHUC010000123.1:0-19150 GCA_034189805.1 Cyanobacteriota bacterium | reverse complement strand
GGATGGGGAGAGAAGAGGGATGAGGGAGATGGGGGAGATGGGGGAGATGAGGGAGATGAGGGAGATGAGGAAGATGGGGGAGATGAGGGAGATGAGGGAGATGGGGAAAAAATGTGTATTTGCCGTTCTGGATATCCTGCACCCTACACCCCATTCATCCTGACGAGTTGAATTGCGGCAATTCTACTGTTTCTGTTTCTGCTCGTTGAGCCAGGTTTGCACCAACTCCGTCAGAACATCTCCCATAGTTCGATCGGCTGCCGTGCAAGCGACCTTAAATTCGCGTTTGAGTTCTTTGGGGATGTAACCGTTGAGTTCCACCATTCCCTGGGGCTTTTTTGTGGCCATGATAATTCCAAAAGCTGCTATATGTATTTCACCTTAGCGAGGTAACAATTTTCAACATTAAATGGGTAAATTGTTTGCGTGTTTAATGGGTAACAGTGCTATGATATCCGGGACAATAAAAACGCCGCGCCTTGGGTCTGACACACCCAAAACGCGACTTTACCACCTCTAGAAACAACCTAAAGGAGGCACATTACCTATGGTAAAAGCCAATCTCACATCGGTAACGGGAGAAACCTGCCCTTTACCCTCAACAGACTGTTCCCATAATTCTCCAGATGAATACGAGAACGTTCGACTTTTAGCGATCGGTTCTCCTGCGGGAGTCAACGCCACCATTCGCACCTTGTACGTGCTGGGATTCGCGCAAATTAGCGATTGGAGTCCGTTACTCCCCGCTCCCAACTCTGGAGATGTGATGAGTATTTTGACTCGTCGGCTACCGCGAGACGGTGGCGCATCGTCCGGTCGCGCGTAATTCATAATTAGAATACGTCGTGCTGTGAGGGGTAGGTCGATGCGATCGTCTACCCTTCCCGAGCTTGACACACCCCAAAACCACGATCGGGTAAAACGATGATTGCCACATCCACCCCCATGACCCTCGCGGAGTTCCTCGACTACGACGATGGCACCGATATGCTCTACGAACTCGAAAATGGAGAACTCATTCCCATGCCATCAGAGAGCGATCTGAATCAACGAATTGCATCGTTTTTATTTGCGATGTTCTTGACGCTGGGAATTCCCAGCCATCGCCTCAGAATCGGGCTAGAAGTGGCAGTCAGCGGTGCGCGGGTGTCAGTGCGGTTGCCGGATTTGGCGATTTTGTCAGAAGAGTTAACCACCGCTTTAGAAGGCGCATCGCGATCGATCGTCCTGATGGAAATGCCACCGCCTCTGCTGGTGGTGGAAGTGGTCAGTCCCGGTCAGGAGAAACGAGACTATCGATACAAACGCACGGAGTACGCCGCCAGAGGGATTGCCGAATATTGGGTTGTCGATCCGAGCTTGCAACAGGTAACCGTTTTCGAGTGGGTAGAAGGGTTGTACGAGGAAAAAGTCTACGGTAGTAACGATGCGATCGCCTCTTCGGTTTTTGAGGGGTTAGAGTTAACGGTCGATCGGGTTTTGCAAGGAAAGTAAAAAAGAAAGTAAATCGGTTGGTTTAGCCTAAGCCCAATTCAAACGCAGACGATCGGGTTTCTCTGCCATACTAAAAATAATCTTCAATTTGAGAAATTCGATCGAAATTAGAGTTGTTGAATTTATAAATTATGCTCGGCACGTTTCAACAAAGCCATTTACGCATTGAGGTCGAAGCCTCGGCATCCGCAATCCAACACAGCTTGCTCTATCCCGACAGCCTGCAACAGTGGTTGTGGCCGCAGCAAGTCAGTGGGGGATTGCCCGAACAGCTTTCCTCGGGATTAAAATTCACCAGTACCCTCGGCCCGGTTTCGATTGGGCATCAGGTTGATTCGGTGGGGGATAACTGCCTGCGCCTGCTATTGAGTCAGGGAATTGATGGTTTTCACGAATGGTATTGGGGAGATGGTTGGGTACAGTCTCGTCTTGAAGGGGTCTCGCTGTTGCCCTTAAATTTAGGACAAACCCTCAGCCTCATGCGCTTGCGTCAGTTTCTCAGGACGAAGGCAACAGAAGAAAGTTTGTAGGGAATATTGTGTTTGGTGCTTGGTGCTTGGTGTTTGAGGAGGAGTAATTTCGACCTAACTCTCAGAGTCTGCCGGTACCTCAGTTTTGGCATATTTGCTCACGATATGGCGCAATTGCTCCACATCAAATGGCTTGGTTAGATATTCTGTCGCCCCAGCCATCCGACCTTTGACCTTATCGAAAGCCTTATCGCGAGCGGTAAGCATGATAATGGGCAGTTCTTGAAACTGAGGCAGGTTGCGGACAGTACGACACAACTCCAAACCATCGATTTCTGGCATAGAAACATCGAGCAGCAACACGGCGATCGGCTCGTGATAGATTAGGCTCAATGCATCTAACGCATTATCCTCTAGTAAAACGCGATAGTCTTTTCCTAAAGCGCGTTGGATCATTTGTTGAGTGATAGCGCTATCGTCTACTGCCAAGATGGTCTGAGTGCGACCCTCGCTCGAAGACATAAGATTCCCCTCTTGTATAGCTCGTCTAACGTATTGCGTTGAATGCTCGGACTCCAGTTGCTGCGTTCGCTCGAGTACTTGTATCAGACGATACGTTCCCCAAAAATGGGTCAACTCAACGACCCACTCAGGGCAAATCTTCTAAATCTGTTGATTTGGATAGAAAACGCACCTGTAGTTGTTCGGGATCTGTCAGGTTGCTTCGGGAGACACCAGCAATACGTGCGATCGTAATTCTATTATAGTTTTGGTTTGGCGCTTCGATTTCGGGTCGATCGCCAGACCGATTGTCTTAATCGATTCTGCGTTTTTTCGATCGAACGATCGCCAAAAAAAAGCTTGACATGCTGGGGGAATGTGCTGCTAATATATATAAGGCTAACGCAATGGGGCGTCGCCAAGTGGTAAGGCAGCGGGTTTTGGTCCCGCCATTCGGAGGTTCGAACCCTTCCGCCCCAGTTACTAATAAATAAATTTTAGACGCTAATATCGCACGTATATTTGTGAATCTTCATGCGGGTGAGGAGGGCATTCGTACCCCATTCCCCACCCTAACGAGACATCCTCATATAGCTATAGCAACCGCCAGGGCAGTTAGGACAACACCAGACACTTATGTCATTAACCCGTGGTCTTTCCCCCCCTGCTTCCCCTGCTTCCCCAGCCTCCCCTGCCCGCAGTCACTTGTGTCCGCGCCCGATATGGCGACTGCTATATATCCCGCGCCTGACGTTTGGTTATTGCACTAGAAACCCGTCGATATCTTTCTTAAACGCAGCCAGAGACTCCACATCCAGATAGAACATATGCCCCGCTTCGTAAAGAGAGACTTCGACATTCCGGCGCAACTCGGGGTCGATATTCATGTGGGAAATCATGTACTCCGTGGCAAAGTGGGGGGTGGCTAAATCGTAGTACCCTTGAGCGACGAAGACCTTCATGTAGGGGTTTTTCGCCATCGCCCCCCGCAACACTTCACCCGTCGTCGGCAGCGTCCCTTTCTCCCACTCCCAATTCTCATGAGTGTGCCAGCTAATTACCTTGTAGGTCAAATCCGTCTCGATGCCGAGTTCCGATCGCACGTAACCCTCGAAGGTAGCCGTGTAGGGCGGTATAATCGCATACATCGACGGATCGAATTCCGGGCGATCGGTCACAGTAGAAGGTTCGATCCCCAAAAAGCGCGAATCGAGCCGCCCGACGCTCCGTTTGGTCTCGCGCAGCAGTTGCTTACAAAATCGATCGATATTGACGCGCAAGTTGGAACCGAGGACGAATTCTACGCTCAACCCCGTATAGCGTGCCAGTTGCTCGGCAATGCGGCAGCGTTCCGATTCCAGGAGGCGATCGCCCTTCATCAACGCCAGCGTCAGTTCCCCTTCGCTCCACGCCTCCACCTCCGCCATCAGTTCCGGTAGCGGTCGTCGCTGCAACTGTGCGTCGAGTTTTTTGTGATACCAAGCCGTCGCCGCATAAGTAGGAACGAAGAGGACAAAGGGCAGATCGTCCCCCGTGGCAAAAAAGATCGGTCGCAAATCCAACGCCGTGGAGATCAGAATAATCCCGTTAAAGGCGATTCCTTTTTTCACCAAATCCCCCGCCAACCCCGCCACTCGGGTCGTTCCGTAGCTCTCCCCGGCTAAATAGAGCGGCGAACAAGTGCGCTGGTAGCGGCTTAGATACAACCGCACGAACTCGCCAACGGATTGAATATCCCCCGCAAAACTCCAGTATTTCTTATCGGTGGTTTCATCGATCGCCCGACTGTAACCCGTCCCCACCGGATCGACAAACACCAAATCCGTGCGATCGAGCCAGGTATAGGGGTTATCCTCCAAGCGATAAGGTGGCGCTGGCATCCACCCCTCCTTCTCCATACACACTCGCTTGGGCCCGAGCGCGCCCATGTGCAGCCAAACCGACGAAGACCCCGGCCCGCCATTGAATACAAACGTCAAAGGGCGATCGGCCGGATTGGCAATATCGTACTCGTAGGCGGTAAAGAAGATTTCCGCTTGTGTCTCGCCAAATTCATCTTTGAGAGGTAGCACGCCAGCACGAGTTTTATACTTGTAGCTTTGAGTTGGCAAAACCAACTCGCCCTCGGTTTCGACGGGTTCGATACCCAAAAGTTGGCGCTTCTTATCTTTATCTTCAGATTTTTGGGCGTTTTCCGTTTTCTCGTTCTGGCTCATAGTTTATCTAGATAGAAGGTATAGGTTTGGGGGATGGGGGTAGGGGAGAAACGGGGGAATGAATGCAAAATTCTCCCTTGTCCCCTTGTCTCCTTGTCCCCTTGTCTCTCTCTCCCGAAGCCTCCGAAGCTCCCGAAGCCCCTGTTTCTCCCCATCACCCCATCACCCCAAACGCGGGCGGGTGCCGTAATTGCGATACCGAAAATAATCTTTCAAAATGCGATCGTGGTCGAAACAGAGATTGCTGGGAATTTCCCAAGGGTTGAACACTTGCAGGTTTTTGGCATCGTCTCCGGCTTGGGGTTCTCCGGTGGCGGTGGCAATGAAGGCTAGGGCGATCGTATGTTGGCGTTTGTCGCGATCGGGATCGGAGTAAACCAGCAACTGTTCGAGCAACTCTACCGTTAACCCCGTTTCCTCCTGCGCCTCCCGTATTGCCGCTGTTTCTACCGACTCCCCATAATCGATAAACCCCCCCGGAATCGCCCAGCCGTAGGGCGGATTGAGCCGCTCGATCAAGACGATCGGACGATGGGGGCGATCGAGCAATTCGATGATGATATCAACAGTGGGAGCGGGATTGCGTGGGGGCATAGGAGTTGGGGGGTTTGGGTGATGGGGAAGCTGGGGAGGCTGGGGAAGATGAGGGGGACAAGGAGGACAAGGGAGAGGAGGATTATGCCATTCCCTGTTCCCCATTCCCTGTTCCCCATTCCCTATTCCCCATTCGCTTAAAAAACTCTGAAGAAACTCAGGGGTAATCGGAAATTCCCATGCTAGAGTCTATAACAATTACTCGTACCTAGCACATCCAAACGACTGGGTTGGGGATACGGATCGCTTCATCTCGATCGAAGGCGCGATCGAAAGTGCGCCAGTCATGATGCTGGCGGCGAAAATCGGTACCATCGCTTGCCCTGAACCCGCCCTCACTCCATTCAAACCGCCCGTTCGAGCCATCGAGATCGTCCGTTTCCACCAAACAGATCGCTTCGATCTCAATTTTGACGGGTTCCCTTGTTTCGATCGTTTCCCATTACCCGCGAACTTATGAGCTTTCCCAGATCTAGCGGCATTTTACTCCACCCCACCTCATTTCCCGGTCCCTTCGGTATTGGCGACCTAGGCTCCGAAGCCTATCGATTTGTAGACTTTCTTGCTAGCAACGGTCAGCAAATTTGGCAAATTCTTCCCCTCGGACCGACTGGATATGGCAATTCTCCCTACATGTGCTATTCGGCAATGGCGGGTAATCCGCTGCTGATTAGCTTGGAACGGCTGATTGAAGAGGAGTTGCTCGCCGATTGGGATATTGCGGACGTACCGGATTTTCCTCTCGATAACGTTGATTTCGATCGGGTTCGAGACTACAAAATTGCGAAACTGCGGATTGCTTTTAATAACTTTACCGATCGGCCCACTCCCAAGCGACAGGAACTCTTCGATAAATTCTGCGATCTCTCGGCCTATTGGCTCGAAGACTACGCTCTATTTATGGCGCTGAAAACCGATGCCTTCGAGGGGAAAAGCTGGAACAACTGGCCGAGTGATATTGCCAACCGAGAACCCCAAGCCGTTGCCAAGTGGCGGCAAAAACTCACCGCCCAAATCGAGTTTCACAAGTTTCTCCAATTCGAGTTTTTCTACCAGTGGTCTGCTCTCAAACTCTATGCCAACGATCTCAACATTCAAATTCTCGGGGATATTCCCATCTACGTCGCCCACGATAGCGCCGATGTGTGGGCGCATCCGGAAATCTTCTCTCTAGATGAAAAAACTGGCGCGCCGAAACTGATGGCGGGGGTTCCCCCGGACTACTTCAGCGCCACGGGACAGCTTTGGGGCAACCCGGTTTATAACTGGGAGCAGTTGGAGAAAGATGATTTTAGCTGGTGGTTGCAGCGTTTCCACGCCATCCTCGATATGGTAGATTTGATTCGCATCGACCATTTCCGGGGCTTCGAGTCTTACTGGGCGGTTCCGGGAGATGAGGATACAGCGATGAACGGGAAATGGGTGGAAGCCCCCGGCGATGCATTTTTCCAGCGCTTAAATCGCGAGTTGGGCAAGTTACCGATTATTGCCGAAGATTTGGGCATTATCACCCCGGAAGTCGAAGCGCTGCGGGATAAATTTGGCTTCCCCGGTATGAAAATTCTCCAGTTTGCCTTCGATTCGGGTCCGGGCAATCCGTACTTACCCTACAACTACCACTCTCAAAACTTCGTCGTCTATACCGGAACCCACGATAACAATACCACTGCGGGCTGGTTCGAGGCCCGATCGCCCGAGCAGCAGCAATGGGTGTGGGATTTTCTCGGCTGTAGCAGCGGCAACGGTCTCCATTGGGATTTGATTCGGCTGGCAATGAGTAGCAATGCCAACCAGGCGATTTTCCCCTTCCAAGATTTGTTAGGGTTGGGGGCAAATGCCCGGATGAACGAACCCAGCGAAGCCCAGGGAAATTGGGGCTGGCGCTATCGGCACGATGCCCTGGTTCCCGAATATGGAGAACGGCTGCGCTGGTTGACGGGAGTGTACGGTCGCTATCCCCAAGAGTCTTCGTCGTAACGGGGGAGGTAGAGGGAGATGGGGAAGATGGGGGGAGAATATCGGCGAAATATCGATCGAAACTTGCATGAGTTCCCGAGAACCAGAAATACGTAGTAGTAGCCGATCGCATTCAACTGTACCGCAGGGTAAGTGGAAAAGCGCGATCGCTCTAACTGGTTCCACATCGGAAAACTTATGCGTTTTAACTCTCCCAAGTCTCCTCTGTTCGTTCTTTTCCTCGCCGCTCCCCTAGTGCTGGGAAATCCTACTGCTCGGGCGACTGAAGTCTTTTCCCCAAAGCCCGAGACGGTGGCGTTGGCACAAACGGCCCAAGAGCGAAATGACGAAGCTTATCGCCTTTTTCAACAAGGATTAGATCGAAGTAGAGTCGGTCAAACACAAGAGGCGATCGCGTTTTGGGAAAGCGCGCTGGAAATCTATCGAGAAATTGGAAATGTTCTGGGGGAAGCCAATACCCTGGGTAATTTGGGCAATGCTTACCATTCCCTGGCACAACACGAACAGGCCATCAACTTTTTCAAGCAATCCATAACCCGCTTCGAGGAGATTGGCAATTTGGCAGGGAAAGCAAATTCCCTCAACGGTTTGGGGATTGCGTACCGTCACCTGGGGCAACATGAAAGCGCCATTGATATTTTGGGTCAATCGTTGGCAATCGCGCGAGAACTCGATGATATCTTCGGGCAAGTCAGTGTTCTGGCTAATTTAGGGAATGTTTACACTCAACTCGAGCAGTACGAACGGGCGATCGAATTTTACGAGCAGTCTTTAGCCATCGCGCAGCAAATTGACGATCCCTTGCAAGTCGCCAACATCCTCACCAATGTGAGTTACGCTTACACTCAACTCGAGCAGTACGATCGAGCGATCGAATTTTACGAGCGGGCTTCCGCGATCGCATGGGAACTCTACGATCTAGAGGAACAAGCTCAGGTGCTCGACGGTATGGCAACTTCATACCATCATCTCGAGCAATACGAACGGGCGATCGAGTTTTACGATCGAGCTCTAGACTTAACGCGGCAAATGGGAAATACCTTCGCCCAAGTCAGAACTCTCAATAATTTGGGTCGCGCATACAATTCCCTAGAACGGTACGAACGGGCAGTCGCATTCTACGAGCGGGCTTTAGCCCTGGAAGGGGAAGTTCGCGATGCGCGCTTGCGAATTCCGACTCTGTTGGGGTTGAGTCAAGCCTACGCAAATTTGGGAAATAAAACCCAGACGGTTGAGTATCTAGAACAACTTCTCACCCTGGCTGGAGAACTTGACAATTCCCAGTTAGAAGCCGATGTCCGAGAATTGCTCGCTCTGATTCACAATACTTCGGGGAAAGGGGTGGAGCCGTGACGTGCGTGCGGGTGTAACGATTTATTGGCGTAAAAACTCAATTTTGGGGAGGAGGGGATCTTGGACGATTCCCACTCCCGTAAAACTCCAACGTCCGAGAATACTTTTCAATTGAATGGGGGTAATCGATTCGATCGCCAGCTTGTCTTTGAGTTCCCCAGCATACTTATTTAAATAACTCCGAGCATCGAAGTTTTCTTGAAAGACTAATAAATACTTATCTGGTGTGTCGGGATTGGGACGAGCAGAGAGATATTTGCCATCAATTTGAGAACGAACCAGATAGTATACTTGGGATAGCATTTTTTGAAGGACTAATTGATTTAAATTAATTCGATCGCATCACTGTAAATCGTCTAGTTTAATTCGCGGATCGACCACTGTTAATAACAAATCGGCGAGCAAGTTACCGATAATCAACATGACCGCACCCATCATCAAACTTGCCATCACTAAATACAAATCTTTGGCTTGAACCCCTTCTAAAATCAACCGTCCGAGTCCGGGCCAATTAAAGAAAAACTCGGCAATAAACGAGCCGCTTAACAAACTGGCAAACTCAAAACCAATAATCGTAATCAGAGGGTTGATGGCATTGCGCAATGCATGGGTATAAATCACCCGATTTTCCGGCAATCCTTTCGCCCGTGCCGTGCGGATATAATCTTGACGCAACACATCGAGCAATTGTCCCCGCGTGATGCGCTGCAATCCGGCAAAACTGGTAACACTGAGGGCGATCGTCGGCAAAATCATATGCCAGCCGATATCTAATATTTTCCCAACTGGGGTTAAATCTGCATAGTAAACGCTACTCATATTTCCCACAGGTAATAAAGGGGAAACATTTTGAGCCAAAATTAAGAGCGATAGCGCCGTAATAAAGCTGGGAAATCCTTGCCCGGTATAGCTGAGAGTTTGTAAGAATTTATCCAACCATCGGTTTTGATTGATTGCCCCGACAATCCCCAGGGGAATGGCGATCGCCCAGGTGACAATTAAAGAACAAATCGCCAGTAATAACGTCGCTTCGACCCGTTCGATCAGTAGCCCCGCCACCGGACGCTGATATGAAAAACTTTCTCCGAAATTTCCCCGAGTTAAAATTTGCGTCAGCCAGCGCCAATATTGCTCCACCGGAGACTTATCGAGTCCGAATTGTCGGCTAAATTGCTCGATAGTTTCCTGAGAAAAATTCGGTAGGGTTCTAAATTGGTCGAGATAATCTCCAGGGGCAAGCTGAATGATTGTAAAACAGAGAATCGAAGCCAAAAATAGCGTGACGATCGCCTGTAAAATTCGCTTGCAAATATAGGCGATCGTTTCGTTGGCAAATAATCGGGACAACCCATCCCCAATGTCGCGAGTTTTCTGAGGGGGTGGGGTTTCTTGGGTCGAAGTCATTAATACTCCAGCAGGCTGACAATGGGAACGGGAGGAAGCTTTTCTCGTCCGCCGAGGGCACTCAATTCTACGATAAACCCAAAACCGACGATTTCGCCCCCCGCGCGTTTGACGAGTTCGGCAGCGGCGACGGCAGTTCCCCCCGTGGCAATCAAGTCGTCAATAATGAAAACCCGACTGCCCGATTCGATCGCATCTTGGTGCATTTCGAGGCGATCGCTGCCATATTCGAGTTCGTACTCGATCGAGTAAACTGGAGCGGGGAGTTTGCCGGATTTGCGGGCGGGAACGAAACCTGCTTCCAACTGGTAAGCCAAGGGTACGCCGAACAAAAAACCGCGCGACTCCATCCCCAAAATATAATCCGGCGCGAGTTTCCCACAGCGATCGCTCATCGCATCCACGGTGTAGCGCAAAGCTTGAGAATCTTTAAGCAGGGTGGTAATATCCCGGAAAACAATGCCGGGTTTCGGAAAATCGGGAATATCGCGGACGATCGATCTAAGATCCATGAGAAGTAGACAGTAATTAATAATATTGGGTGTCCGTAGGCCGTCGTCTAGGGTGTCAGGCCGGTTGCCAAGGGAGGCTCTAAAAATCCTACACTAATAATGTATGGAGATCTGCGCTCGCGCGATCGCACCTGCGAACTTCTCTACTCTTCCGTTTGTATCTATAGAAACTTAGCGTAATGGTATCCATTAGTCCTCCAGACCTGTCCGCTCCTCTCATTTTGGAGAGCTTGCCAAATCTCCCCATTTCGAGCGATGGCTGTCCTCGCCGGACTCGGATGCAAATCGATCTGATTCTTTTGGCCCTCGAAGCGCTGAATTTGAAAGGGTCTGAAGACATCTTAGCGCTATCCAAACAATTAGAATTGCAAGGAATTATTAAAAATCGAGTGGTCTTGTGGCAACTGCGCTGTACCAATCCCCTGCGCCGTTTCAGCCAACGCCGCCCGCTGACCCAGGATGAAGCGAAAGCACTGGTGCTGATTGCCTGCCAGTTGGCGCGGCGGATGACGGTGACGATTCGCCAGTTGCTTTTGGAGTACGAGAAACTGCGCCAGACGCAAACTCCCATCGAAAAAAGCCCTCGCTTATCTTACTTTCTCGAACGGTTTCGGGCGCATTTTCGCGCTCGCATGAACCCGCGCCGCTCGATGGTAATGGCTTATAAAAGTAACGAGAAGTTAAACGAGTTGGGACTCAAGCTTTTTTCTCAACTGCTGTTTTGTACCGGAACGGCCGGGTCTCAACGATTGTGGATCAGTCTATTTGATGGGGAAGTCTAAACATTATGGAACGGCGGTATAGTTTGCCCAATTGCACGTTGGCGATCGAAGGACTCAGTAATGCGATCGGGGGGAGCGATCTAACCGGAACGCCGATCGTCTCGACCCTCGTGAATGCAGAATGTCACATTCAAGGTCACGAACAACCGTTAAGTGGGGGGCGCGAGTTTTTAGAAGGGTTGGCGCGATCGGTCAGCCAATACGTCCAGAGCATTTTAAGCGGCATTCGCGCCCCGATCGGGTCCGATTCGGATGTGGTGCAGATCGCTCCGGTGGAGGGACACTTACATCGTTTGAGCGTTGCCGCGACTGATGATAGTACGACACCCCTACAAGTCGATCTCAACACCGTCGAGCTGTTCGATCTCGTCGAGGCGATCGACCAACTGCTCGCCGATAGCAACACCCTGCCGGAGCTATTGGTTCCCCTCCAGCCGGTTTCTCGCCAGTACTCGAATACCGGCATCCCCTTAGCCACGCGGGCGGCTGCTCCAGCCATGGGACTCTCGAGTTTGGCGATCGCTGCTCTGGTTCTGGCGCTGGTTCCGGTTCCCGAAAGAGTGGAGCGCCCTGTCGATCCGATCCTGGAAGAACTCGAATCCGTGGAAGGAGAAGGGACATCTGCGGCCGGAACGGATGCGGGTAGCGGTGCGGACGATCCCCCCGGATCGGATGAGGAGGATGCCGAGGCTCGTCCTCGTACCGATCGAAATGAGATCGCGGATGACGATGCCGATCCCGTGGAACTCTCTCCAAGTCTGGAGACAACCGAGGAAATTACCGATCCCGATCGCCTCGACGAACTGAACCAGACGCTGTACGCAGAAATCGACGATGCTTGGGAAAATCGCTCGCGGGTGGAGACAGATTTAACCTATCGCGTCAGTACCAGCGATGATGGCACGATTATTGGATACAAAGCCGAAAGCAGCTCGGCCGAGTACGACGATGCCGAGATTCCGTTGCCAGACCTCTTGTACGTTCCCGTAGATGGGGGGCGTGCCGAGGCTGAATCCCTCGCAGAATTTAAGGTGGTTTTCCGGGATAATGGCAACCTCGAAGTTAGTCCGTGGTTCGGCTATCCAGAACCGACGCGCGATCTCGATGCCGACTCAGAACGGGATGAATCGAGCCGCGATGAAGCGAGTATTGACGACTCCGATACGATCGATCGGCTGTGGGATGATACTCAAGGCTTTTTGTACGACGAGTGGGAAGGGCGCTCGAATCTCTCTTTTGAAGATGAACTCGAATACCGCGTCGGGGTAACTGAAGACGGAGATATTACCGAAGTCGAACCCATCAATCAACCGGCATTCGACTACATCGATGAAACCCCACTCGAAGAATTAGAAACGGCTCGGGAGACTTTAGGCGATCGAGAGGATTCTGAAGCGGATTTAGCCTTTTTCAAGGTGGTTTTCACTCCCAGAGGTGTGATTGAAATGAGTCCTTGGGATGGCAGTAACTAAGTGCGGTAAAGAGAAACTCGGCATCGGTAATATGGCGGATAGAACGATCGTCCAAGCCAAAGATCGATCCGCCATTTAGCCGATGAAATAGCCCGAGTTTTCCAGTTTAATAACAACAGATGCATAACTACTCCATCAGTTGCCCCCCCACCTTCCTACGATGGGAGGGTTTTTACTTGTTAACGTGAATTCGGGTTAACCTGGATCGTTCGCTCCAGAGATGCGATCTCGAGTAGGAAAAGAGCCTGAAGTGTATTCAAATCAAGCTCTAACAAAGATTTTTTAGCGCCATTGTCCATGACAGGGCGTGCAACTCCATTAAAGTGCCTTGGTGAAAAGTTATACTCGTTTGTCAAGTCCCAGATTTAGTGTAATCGAGCCGTAAATTGTCGCACATCTAGGCCGTTGGACAATCGCAGCCCATTCGTGACAAGTTAAGCAATTTTGTCGGGTGTCAAGTTGATGATCTTGAACGATAGAACCCCTTTTCAATAAAGGATTTAAGCGATTTCACTCTTGTGCGCGGGGGGTTCGGGGGAGGCGCAAGGCCCCCGGCGGGGGGTTTGGGGGGAGACCCCCCAACTCCGGGTTTTCGGTCGATTAGTGACTGGTTGACAAAGCCAAAACTACCTTAACTTGTCACCAATGATCGCAGCCCAACACTCCACATCTCACACCATTCCCCGTTCCCCCTTTCAGTGAATTGGCGGATGCTCGATCGCTTGTCGTTCGCTATAATTAGCCCAACATAAAATCTACCATCACCTTCAAAATTTCGCGATCGAAACAACATTGAGAGTGAATACTCTCTCAAAACCGAGTGCAGATATCCTGTTTCGATGGAAGAAAAAATTATCGATCGATCGTCAATTGATAATTTTTATAAAACTTCAATTTTTCCTCCTGAGACGTAACTCTAAACTGATGAAAGACGATAACGAGAAGAAGAATAGAGGTGCGAAGCGTTAATTTAAAAAGTAGCGATCGAACGATCGCTCAGGAGTTCTTTGCTCAAATGCCATTCAATCAAAATTCATTCAAACGTCGAATTTTGGCGATTCTAGGCTGTGCGATCGCTGCGAGTTTTGCAGCTCCCCAATGGGTTTTAGCACAAACCTCGGACGCAAATTCTGGGGAAGGATTTATCGACTTCCAAATTTTCGAGCCACCCCCTGGGGAAGGAGAACCGCGAACCTCTGCGGGTGGTGGTTCTCGTAATGATGGCACTTGCTTGGATGAGAGCCAATTCACGGCGGTGCAACTCGATGCTGAGGAAGAATTGAGCGATCGAGTCGCTCTTTTTTCGGTCTACGTCCCCCAAACTTCGGCAACATCGCTGTTTGTCAATATTGAAGATAGCAATCGCAACTCTGTTTACTACGATTTCTTTTCGATTGACGGCAAACCGGGGATTTTAAAAGTGAGCCTACCTCGAGATCGGTTCGATCTCGAAGGGGAAAATCGATATTATTGGTCGGTTGTGGCAATCTGCGGGGAAGACATCGATCCCAACGATCCGTTTGTGTCTGGATGGGTGGAATCGATCGACGGCGTATTTTATCCGATCGATGAATCTCTAGCCGATCGGGAAATTTCGGGGAAATAAATTGATTCGACTGGCGTAAGCATTCAGGTATCAGCCGTCAGCCATCAGCTTAAAACCCTGATGCAGCTTACCACTTTAACTTCGTACTCGCTAAAACTCTTGCAATCTTGGCTTTCTTGCGAGAATCGCGCATCTGATAGCTGATAGCTGACGGCTCAATGCCTACCATCAAACTACAATCAAAAGAGTGCCTCAGTGACGATCGGTCTAAACTTCTCGATCGATCGCGATTTGGAAAATCCGATCTCGCGCGAGAACCTCTCTCCCCGATCCAGTCATTGACTGGGAAATCGGTTCCTTTGTCATTTTTAAGGCGTGCATTTTTAACTTTTAATTTTCCCCACTCTAGCTAGAAACGATCCGCTCCCGCCCCTGACGTAACGATAATTATCGAAAACGCGAGCATTTTTCTAGAATGACATTAGCTAAGAGTAGAAAGCTCAACATTCGATCGGGTTTGTGGAAATGGCGCGTTCCTTTTACCATTGCCCTGGGAGTCACGGGATTGACACTCGCCCTGAGCGGAATGGGGATGTTTCAGCTACTTGAGTGGGCCGCGCTCGATCGTTATTTTCGCCTGCGCCCGATCGAACCTCGCGATGCTCGCATTTTAATTGTGGAGGTCGATGAACCCGATCTGGCCCAACTGGGACAATGGCCGGTTTCCGATGCGACTCTCGCGCGCGCTCTAAAGAATCTACGCGCTCGCGGGCCGCGAGCGATCGGCTTGGATCTGTACCGCGATTTGGTCGTCGAACCCGGACACGCGCAACTTAAGGAGGTTTTTGCGTCTACCCCCAACCTCATCGGCGTGGAAAAATTTGCCGGAGATGCCGTTGCCCCGCCTCCAGTCCTCAAACAAAGCGATCGGGTTGCCATTAACGATATCGTCCTCGATACCGACGGCAAAGTACGGCGCGGGTTGCTCTCAGTTCGTCGCGACGAGAAAACGCAGCTCGGTTTGGGGGCAAAACTGGCGTTGATGTACCTCGACGCGAAAGGTATTGCCCCGACTTCAACTGACGATGAGGCGATCGAAATGGGAAAAGCCAGATTTACCCGATTTGAAAGCAACGACGGCGGTTATGTCAGGGCGGATGCTGGAGGCTATCAAATCTTACTCAACTTTCGCGGCCCCCCAAGACATTTCGAGACCGTTTCCTTCTTCGATTTGCTCCACGATCGCGTCCCCACCGAACTCATTCGCGATCGCCTGGTATTCGTCGGCGTAACGGCCCGCAGTCTGAACGACTTTTTCTACAATCCCTACACCACCGACGAGAAAACCACTCCCGCCGGAGTGGAAATACACGCCCACCTCGCCAGCGGGATCGTCAGTGCCGTTCTCGAGGGACGACCCCTCATCACCACGTTCTGGACCCCAGTCGAGGGATCGTGGATTTTTCTCTGGTGCGGAGCGAGTGCCCTCTGCGGATGCTGGCTTCCCCGTCACAAGCAAGCTGCCATCGGTTTAGTTGCAGCGATCGGATCGCCCCTGGTACTGGCTTACTTCGCCTTTTTGGGGGGATGGTGGCTACCGGGATTTACCCCCTCGATCGCCGCCACTGCATCAGCCGCCTTAAGTTTAAGCTGTACTCTTTGGAGCCAGTTGAAGCGATCGCACCAACAACTGGCCATCTACGCCCAAACCCTGGAAGGGAAAGTTCGCGAGCGGACGGTTGCCCTCGAATGTCAAACCGTAGAACTGGCGCGCAAAACCACCCAGCTCGAACGACAAACCGCAGACCTTGCCACCGCCCGAGATGCGGCAGAAGCGGCCAATCGCGCCAAAAGCCTGTTTCTAGCGCACATGAGCCACGAACTGCGCACTCCTCTCAACGCCATCCTCGGATTTACCCAACTGATGACCCGCTCTCAGACGCTACCGTGCGAGCATCGAGAAAACCTACAAATCGTCACTCGCAGCGGAGAGCATTTACTGTCTTTAATTGAAAACGTTCTCGACTTTTCCAAAATTGAAGCGGGGAAAATCGACCTCCAACTTTCAGACTTTAATTTACATCGATTGCTCTACGAACTCGAAGCAATGTTCTCCCTCCAAGCCCGAAACAAAGGATTAGTTCTGACGTTGGAGGTGGCAGCCGGGGTTCCCGAATACGTTCGTGCCGATAAGGTCAAGGTGCGCCAAATTCTGACCAACGCGATCGCCAACGGGGTTAAATTTACCAAGGTGGGCGGCGTGGCAATTGCCGTGAGTATCCGAGATGAAGCTGATGATAACGGCGATCGAACCCTTATTTGCTTTGCCATTGAAGATACTGGACCCGGCATTGCTGCCGAAGAACTCAATGGATTATTTGAACCCTTCGTGCAAACTCAAGCAGGCAAAAACGCTCAGAAAGGAACGGGTTTGGGTTTGACCATCGCCCGTCAGTTCGCCGAACGCATGGGGGGAAGAGTGGCGATCGAGAGTCAAGTGGGCACTGGAAGCACGTTTTACATCCAAATCCCCATGGCGCGCGCCATCGCCCCAGTCGATCGGGAGACCTGCGAGTCCCCACAAGAGATCGACCTCAAGATCGGTCAGCCAGCACCGAAGATTTTAGTCGTAGACGATCGCCAGGATAACCGCCGGATATTGCTCGAGATCCTGCAACCGATGGGATTTGCCGTGCGAGAAGCACGACACGGAGCCGAGGCGATCGATATCTGGGAAGCTTGGCAACCGGACTTTATTTGGATGGACGTACGGATGCCGGTGATGGATGGTCTTCAGGCAACCCGATGCATTCGAGCCAAAGAGCGCGATTGGTACGGATACGAGCGGGGTTCAAAACGGGGTACGGCGATCGTTGCTTTGAGTGCGGACGCTCAAAAAGAAACCGATGGGGGGATGTTAGCTGCCGGGTGTAATGCCGTCACCCACAAACCCATTCGCGAACGGGAAATTTTAGAGACCCTGACCCAACATTTGGGGATTCGCTACAAAGCGATCGCCCCAGAAACCATGCCGATCGAATCGAGCCACCCTAAATTAGCAGTGTTGCTGACCCAACTGCGAGAAATTTTGCCTCCCACGTGGTTTGTGGAATTAAAGCACGCAGCGATCGCCATCGATAACGAGAAAATCTTACAACTGATCCGACAAATTCCCCAGGAGTGGGTCCCGATCGTCCGCCAGATTCAAGAATGGGTGGAGACCTTTCGTTGCGATCGGATTGTCGAGTTTCTCGAATCGGATCGATCTGATAAATTGGCAGATTTGAACGCAGATTTGAACGAAGTCACCCCCGACGAGCAGGGTGCCGGGGCAGTCAATATCCGTTCTCAACTATGCTCGATGCCTCGAGAATGGGTCGCCCAGATTTATTGGGCCGCAGCCATAGGCAGCGATATTCAACTTTGTCACCTACTCGAAACGATGCCCGTTCCCAATGCCGCCCTCGCCGAACAACTGTCGAGTTTAGCCATCGGATTCGAGTTCGAGACGGTGATGGAACTGACTGAATTTGCCACCCGACCCCACGAACAACCGATCGCGTTTTAGAGCGTGCCATCAGTGAGAAGATTGCGAACCCTTGCTTGTCCCAGACTGCCCCAACATCGAGCCAACGGGATTTGCTGGCGGCTCGATCGCCAGATAATCGACATATAACCAATGCAACCGCTCGACAATCGGAGGTGTACCGATCCCTCGTGCGACCAATCCTTCGAGTAAATCGATCGCCTCGGCAATTAAGCCGTTTTCAGTGTAGAGAAAGGCGATCGCCAACGTTCGGGCAGTTTCATCTATGTCTTGCCCTTCGATCGCCTCGATCGTCTGCTGCACTCGCGCCCGACGTTCGGCATCGAGCAACTCGAACTCCAGACCGCCAGGAATGGGAGGCGCATCCAGAGAAAAGGCTCCCCCGTCGGTTTGAATCGAGAGTAAATACACTTCACCAGACTGAAGAGGCGGTTCGTCTGCGGGGTACTCCATATGCGCCGTACCCACCTCCCGACACCACACAGTCACTCCCGTTTCTTGCAAGCAAACCGTGTAACTGCTCGCATCGGTCACCGCATTCCACCGCAGCATGGGGCGATCGTCGAGAAGGTTCGTCCGTCGCGGCGAGATAACGTAAGGAATGGTGTCATCGTGGGTAATCGTATCTCCCCCCCGGTTCGGGCATCGATAGGCATCTTCCTCGCACTTGCCGCGATTGCGACGGGCGAATAGCGACTCCACGGACGCACAGGGACTAGAATCGGCTTGGGAACCCTCGAAAGCATTGATGGTCAAGTCGCTGCACTGAACGAAAGCGCGTCCGTTGCGATCGCCGAGCAAGCGGTCTCCGGGATAGAGCAGAGTTCCCGTTGTTGGAGAAACCGTTTGTCCGGTGTGGCGTTCGATGCGCACCGCACCTTCAATCTGAAGTACCTGTCCGTTAGCTGCTTCGAGTCCGAGGGCTTCTGTTGCCGATGCACTCGTCGAAAACCAATGGCTTGGCTCGAACGATAGCGCTGCGATCGAGCCGATCGTCAAAGAAATAAGAAGCTCGCGTTGCATGAGAAAATAGTACTTGTAAATCGATCGCGCGTGCGACCGAGTTGAACGGTGGGGTCTAAACTTTCTAATTCGTTATCGCTCGAAAGATGGTGACCCGATGTTCGAGATTGTGTCGCAGATCGCAGATATGACAGATACTTTGAGGGGTCGTTCGAGCGATTGGAGTTGAGCGGAAATTTGATTTTAAGTTACTTTCCGTGCGGTTATTCTATCGCGATCGAACTCAATTGCCAACCCTCTTTTCTGAGTGATTTTTCTA
>JAXHUC010000122.1:0-19327 GCA_034189805.1 Cyanobacteriota bacterium | reverse complement strand
GCTCGGGTTCCGGTTGCGGCTGCGGTTCGGGTTCGGGAATCGGTTCGGGTTCTGGCTCTGGCTCGGGTTCTGGCCCTGGCTCCGGCTCGGGTTCTGGCTCCGGCTCGGGAATTGGCTCGGGAATTGGCTCGGGTTCGGGAACTTCGGTTCTCAGGGTAATATTGCCATCCACAAACTCGGGGTCGGGGAAGATGCCTTCTAGAATTTGATTGTCGAACGCTGAGACGATCGCTCCGGCCGTACCGTTCGTCCCCGTAAAATTGGGACCGACGCTAAAGGGTTCGTCTGCGCCGCCACCGTGCGAGATGGTAATCGGACCGCCTCCAAATTCTCCAGCAGTGGAAATGCTCGCATCTATTCCATTACGATCGACAAACGTATCGGTTGCCACGAAAAAGCGCTCGGTATCGATGGTGACCGTGCCGCCAATTCCAGAAGCACCGCCTTGAGCGTTAATAAAGCGAACCCGAATATCTCCGAGGGGATCGAGAAGCACGTTGCCGCCATTATTAACATCGCCGCTGGAGTCAATTTCACCGGCAGTAATCGATATTTCTGCATCGATCGTGATATTGCCGCCAGTAGACCCGGAACTGTTGAGATTACCCGTAACGATCGCTCCGGTTTGGCTGGTAATATCGATCGCTCCTCCATTTCCCTCTGCCGTACTTGCATCGAGATTGCCCGTGAAGATCGATCCGGTGGCGCTGGAAATCTCGATCGAACCCCCATTTCCTGCCACATTACTGACATCAATATCGCCGAGGGTGATATTTTCCCCAAAAATCCTGACATTTCTCCCCGCAGCGGCGATCGATTGGGTCGAATCCATGATGAAATCACCGCCATCGATACCGTCGGCATTTGCCCTAAACGTAATACTCGAGTTTTCGGCTGTGGGGACGAACTTAAGAGAAACGCCATCCTCGATCGTGATATTGTTGGTGGCTTCTAAAATCACATCGGCGGTTTGCTCTTCGAGGGTTACCGCACTCACGGTAATCTCTTCGCCATCGAAGTCAGCAGCGAAAATATTGGGGAGTGTCTCCTTAACTTCGAGGGGATCGTTTGGCTCGTCGCGAGAAATCGTAATATTCAGCGGATCGAGCAGCAGGGTTCCCGTCGCACCATTCTCGGTCCCCACATCCACGTAACCGGAAAAACTCAGGTTCTCTTTGCCTGAAACTTCGACAAACCCGCCATCGGCATCGATACCGCGAGCGCTAATCTGACCGAAAAACTGCGTCGTCTCGTCTGCCCAAACAATAACTCGTCCGCCCTCACCTTGTTGCAATGCATCGGCAAAAATCGTCGTTCCCGCATCGATAAAGGTATATTGGGCGTTGGGAATCGTACCGTTGCCTTGGAAGTCGCCACCGATAAAGATATTGCCACCACCGTTGGTTCCCGAAGCATCAAGGGTTGCATCCAACAGCGCAATACGATCGCCCAAAACTTGTAGGGTTTGTTGTCCCTGGCTTCCAGTGGCGATTAACTTGCCGCTAACAATCGCATCTCCGGCTTGAGGATCGACGATTGCCTCGGAACTGGCAATACGCAGGGTGCCATCGGGACGCACGGTAATCTCGCTGTCGGTTTCGTTACGAGTTCCTCCGGTGAGCAACTCCGGTAAAGAAAGGGGGTTAAATTGAGGATCGGAATTTGTCGGCGAAACTGGCGAAACTTCTAGATTGAGGATATTTCCTGCGGCGCTCAATCGCACGAGATTCTCCCCTGGAACGGCCGCGACGGAAATATTACCATCGGTCGATTGCAGAGTTCCCGTATTGACGATCGTTCCCCCTAACAACCTTAAGTTGCTGCGATCGGCAACGGCTAAAGTTCCTTCATTGACGATCGCCCCTGGATTAGCCGTGGCAAAATCAAATGCATTGGGATCGCCAATTAAACTCGCCCAATTATTCTCGCCGAAGATATCGAGCCAGCCACTACCATCAAATCCGATTCCCGTTGCCGTCGTGGCGGTAAAATCGGCAGTAACATTTAAACTGGCATGTTCGCCAAAGATAATTCCGGCTGGATTAATTAAAAATAGATTAGAATCTCCACCGGAGACTTGAATTAATCCATTAATATAGCTGGCATCTCCACCAACAACTCGCCCTAAAATATTATCGATATTTGGGTTAGAAATAAAGTTGGCAATCTGCCCTTCATCTAACCCAAACTGCTCGAAACTATGAAATAAATTTCTTTCATCTTCAGACAGCTGTCCGCCATGAATGTCAAATCGATCGCCCTCGGGAGTCACGATTGTTTGCGTTCCATCATTTGCCGGCAAAATCGGTTGAGAAAATGCTGGAAAGGGAACGAGCGCTAATAGGGTACTCGGAGCGATTGCCCAGATAGATTTGCGCACAACGCTAAGCTCGATCGTAAACATCATCATCCTAGAAAATCGAATAACTTAAAGAGTGGATTTAAAATGTAGATTTGAGGTCAGATCGAGCATTGAACGAATTACATTTGACAGTTGAGAATATTATCGATTGTTTTTTCGATATTCCCCGTTCTCTCTTTTTCACCAGATATCTGTCTAACATTGAGCGATTGACTTTTGAAAAAAACGACCTCAGCATTAATTGAAGCGGAGTTTTCGCTTTTTGGAAAAATTGAGAATCTGTGAAAGCGAGCCGATTGAATTCAACTTTTCGGAGAGAAAACAAGCACTCTGGTACTCTAGCTGACTGCTTGTCATGTAAGTATTCTTATATTAACCGAGCCAAAATAAAATCGATGGGTTTTCTGATTTGACCGAAAATCATTTCCCAGAAGTGACCTCTGGCAATGACTGTGAATCTCCCGATCTGGATTCTACCTCAATCTTGCAATTCTGAAGTCTCTCTCGAATTGTGTGTGTCGTATCGTCAACTTACAGTGGCTTCGTTGAGATCGACTCGTGCAAAAAATCGATCGCATACTCCCGAGGACGCTCGTTCCCATTCCAGCCCTCTCAAAACCCCGATCGATATTTTCTTCGACGTAATGCCGTCGGCTTTGTTCCGTCGGCAATCGTACTCGGTTTTTAGATCGTTTGAGGTCGGTATTTTGAAGTCATCAAAGTTCCCCACTTCAATATTTTGACAAAATATCGCCACAGGGCACATAGCGCGCTCTCGATGCCGAACATCCTCGAGTTACACTGAAATATCGACAGAACTCAATCATCTAAGCTTTCTTCAGCACAGAGTTGAATCATATGGGCGATCGTTCCCGTCCAGCCTGTTTGGTGAGAAGCACCTAATCCCGCACCGTTATCGCCGTTAAAGTATTCGTGAAATAGTACGTAGTCTCGCCAGTAAGGATCTTGTTGAAATTTCTCCACACCTTTAAATACAGGGCGATTTCCAGATTCATCTTTCAAGACGATCGACATCATCCGTTTGGCAATTGCCACAGAGATTCCATCGAGATTTTCATAGTTGCCCGAACCCGTGGGAAACTCCATTTGAAAGTCGTCGCCTAAATAATCGTGAAAGTCGTGTAATGCTTCTAAAATTAAATAATTGAGCGGAAACCAAACCGGACCGCGCCAGTTAGAATTACCGCCAAACATACCCGATGGCGACTCTGCGGGTTCGTACTCGACGCTGTATTCTTCCCCGTCTGCGTGCAGGGTAAAAGGATGTTCTTGGTGATATTTGGAAACCGAACGAATGCCGTGAGGACTCAGAAACTCGCTCTCATCTAACATATAGGTTAGAAGTCGTTTCAATTTGTTGTCTCGATCGTCACTTCTGGGGGTAGCGTAACATAAAGCCAAAAGCCTTTTCGCCCCTACACCTTTGGTTACCATACAAGCAACGTTCTTTTTAAGATCGGGACGATTATCGATAAACCACTGCAAGCGTTTGGCAAATCCAGGTAGCTTTTCGAGGGTTTCAGATTTGAGTACCGTGACTCCGAGTAAAGGAACTAAACCCACAAGCGATCGCACTTTTAATAGCTTTCTCGTCCCGTCAGGAAAACTAATCGCGTCGTAATAAAAACCTTCCTCTTCATCCCACAACGACAGATCGCCGACGCTATTCATTGCATCGGCAATATATAGAAAATGCTCGAAGAATTTACTGGCGATATCTTCATAAGGAGGACGATCCACGGCTAATTCGAGAGAAATTTTGAGCATCCCCAAACAATACATCCCCATCCAACTCGTACCGTCTGCTTGTTCTAGATTACCCCCTGTCGGTAATTCGGAAGAGCGATCGAACAAACCAATGTTATCCATCCCCAAAAAGCCACCTTCAAAAATATTTTTTCCCTGGGCATCTTCTCGATTTACCCACCAGGTAAAGTTCAGGAGTAGCTTTTGAAAAATTCTCTCTAAAAAGTCTTTATCTTGTTTGCCCCAATACTTTTGTTCGAGGGTATAGATTTGCCATGCAGCCCAAGCCTGTACGGGAGGATTGACATCGCTAAAGTTCCATTCATAGGCGGGAATCTGTCCGTTCGGGTGCATGTACCACTCTCGCGTCATCCGCGATAGCTGGAGTTTGGCATAGTCGGGGTCGAGTATTGCCAAAGGAATCAGATGAAAAGCCGTATCCCAAACGCAGTAATAAGGATATTCCCATTTATCGGGCATGGAAATAATATCGTCGTTAAATAGGTGCTTCCATGCGGTATTTCGGACTTCTTTTCGACCTTCGGGGGGACTCGGTTGAGTGGGGTCGCCGTTTAACCAATCTTCAATCACGTAGAAGTAAAACTGCTTGTTCCACAACATTCCAGCAAATGCCTGACGCTGCACGTTACGCTGGTCTTCGGGAATATCTTGGGGGGTTAAACTATGGTAGAACTCGTCGGCTTCTTGTTTTCGTCGATCGAATATTCGATCGAAATCTGCAAAGGGATCTGGCAAAGAATCCGAGTCGCACAGTCTGAGTTCGATGCTGCGACTTTCGCCAGCCGGAATGGAAAGTTGATAGTGTGCCGAGAATTTTGTCCCGAGTTTATCTGGATTGACTGCCTCTTTGTCGCCGTTAACGACATAGTTATTAATCCCATCTTTGACGTAGGGTGAGGCATTTTTCCGATCGAATAAAAGTTGGTTGTTCGTTTCGTTTTCGGTAAACAATAATCGATCGGTGCAATTGCAATACAGCCATCTTTTTCCGAGGCTGGGATGGTCTGCTTCGATGATACTGATGCCGTCTTTTTGGGCGAAAACTTTTAAGCTGGGACGGTCGGCTTCCTCAAACCACGACCAAGTATTGCGAAACCAGAGAGTCGGTAGGACGTGCAGGGGTTTTAATTCGTTACCTCGGTTATGTGCCGTAACTTTAATTAAAATATCTTCATCACTTTGTTTGGCATATTCAATGAAAATATCGAAGTATTTATCTTCCTCGAAAATATTCGTATCTAATAATTCAAATTCAGAATCTGAAAATCCCCGACGTTGGTTTTCTTCGACTAACTGCTGATAAGGATATTCCTCCTGGGGATATTTATACAAATACTTCATGTAAGAATGAGTTGGCGTATTATCCAGGTAGAAATAATACTCTTTGACATCTTCTCCATGATTGCCTTGAGTACTGGTAACGCCGAACATCTTTTCTTTGATAATCGGATCTTTTTCGTTCCAAAAAGCTAAGGCAAAACACAATCTTTGATGATTATCACAAATCCCGGCGATACCATCTTCTCCCCACCGATAAGCCCTAGATAAAGACTCTTGGTGTGAGAAATAATCCCAAGCAGAACCATCTTCGCTATAATCTTCTCGAACCGTACCCCATTGTCTTTCGGCAACATAGGAACCCCACCGAGTCCAGTAAGCTTGGCGTTCTCGATTTTCTTGCAGTCTTTTTTTTTCGGCGTTCATTATTGAAATATTTATTAAATTATTTTTCTAGATTTTAGATCTATTTAAAAAATTTACTGCTCTTTGTAGTTCCACAGCAAACCGCCATCGACATAGACCGTCGAACCCGTGATATACTTAGCTTCATCTGAGGCTAAAAAAGCGACAATTCCCGCGACATCTTCGGGCTGTCCTATGCGTCCTAAAGGTATATTATTTGTGACTTTCTTCAGCTGTTCGGGGTCTTCAAGTAAATCTTGATTAATTGGTGTAGCAATTGCGCCAGGGGCAACATTATTAATTGTAATTCCTCGAGAACCCAACTCGACAGCTAGATTGCGAGTAATCATTTTCACTCCACCTTTAGCCGCACAATAAGACGTGAAATGGGGAAATGGCAATTCTTCGTGGACGGAACTGATGTTGATAATTCTGCCAGGGTTGTTCGTTTCAAAAAAGTGCTTGACGACTGCTTGAGTGGTAAAAAAGACGGCTTTGAGATTGATATTTAAGACGAGATCGTAATCCGATTCCGTGACATCCCAGAAGTCAGCATGTTTTTCCAATCCAGCATTGTTTACTAAAATATCTACTTTACCGAAGTGGTCGATCGTTTCTCGGACTAAATGATTAATTTGGTCTACTTTACTCAAGTCTGCTTGAACGATGAAAGCAGAAGAACCAATTTGCTCGACTTTCTCTTTAGTTTCTTCCGCCTCTTCTTCGGAAGAACGATAGTTGATAACAATCTTAGCCCCTTCTTTTGCCAGACGCACACATAATTCTTGACCGATACCTCCACTACCGCCAGTGATAATTGCGACTTTATTTTTTAGTTTCATAATTTTAGTCTTCTGAAGTATTTCGATTTATTTTTATTTCGAGTTGAAGTAAGTATTCAGTTATTGGTGACAAGTTAAGTTGGTATGCCGCGCATGGGGAATGATGAACGGGGAACGGAGAGCTGGGGAGAAAAGGCGATATTAGAAATTTTTGTCACCTTGTCCTCCTTGTCTCCCCCATTCTCCCAAGCTCTCCCAGCCTCGTTTTCGCGACTCGAAGTGCTGTGATTTTCCCTATCGATCCCGTTGGGGTTGGCGGAGTGTTTGTTCGCCGAGGCGATCGGTTGGGGGTCGAACCGATAACGGGTGGTGAGTTGCGTTGTGCTGGAGGGGAACCGTTTTGGATGCCGCTCGATTTTCTCGAATCATCTCGATCGCGCGCGGCCATAATTTTTGGATCGTTGCCCGCTGTTTGCGCCGCACGGACATCAGACCGCTATCGATTCGGGCGACTTGTCCTTGAATGCTGGCGACGCGATCGTCGAGGCTTTGCCACTTTGCCATCTCCATTCGAGTTGTTTGTTGCTCGAGAGCCTTTAATTGAGACTGTATCCGGGCGATCGCGCCTTCGACTTGTTGTGCTTCTTGCGAGGTTTCGGGCAATCGATCGAGCCTATCGCACAGTTGGTGTAACTCTTGGGAGAGTCGGAGTTCTAAATCCTGTTTTTGCACGGCCTGGCTTTGCAAGTCGTTCAAATCTTCGCGCAGCCGAGTGAGGGAGCTTTCGAGTCGTTCTAAGCGTTCGGGCTTGAATTTGACTCGAACTTGCTGTTTGAGTGCTTCAACTTGACCGGCAAGTGCCTGATTTGACTGTTCGAGCTTGGCAAGCTGTTGAACGGTCGAATTAAAATCGAGGGGTTCGGGAAATGTGGCCAGAGTATCGTGGATTTGAGCGATTTCGGCCCGTTGCTTTTGTTGGTACTGCTGTTGCCATCGCTTGCGGTTCGCCCAGTTGAGCGAAGCGGTTAGCGTTAGAGGCAAACCCAAAGCAAGTAGCTCTTTTGAAATAACGGCTGCTCCCAAGCCAAGCCAAGAGGCAATGACTGCGGCTCGCTCTGTCTTTTCCAGCCATTGAGGAATTTTTGGGGAATTGCCCATTGCTGTTTCCAAGGGTAAAGATTTGGCTTTATGCATCGCAACTTAACGCTCGGGCTAACGGTATACTCGGCAGCGATCGAGAATGGAGCCGATATAATATTAGTATTACAGCGGTATTTGGTGCGATAAAAAACCTCAAATACCAGACCGTCCATGACTCGGGCAACCGACAAAAGACGGTCTATATTGTAGATCGGTTTGTTGTTACTGTCACCTAGCATTCGAGCTAAAGTGGGTCGAATGAAAAATTATGGCCATTAACCTTCAAAAAGGACAGCGGATTTCCCTGGAAAAAGAAGCACCGGGTTTAAGTGAGTTAATGTGCGGATTGGGTTGGGATGTGGCCGATCGCGGTCCCTGGGGATTTTGGAAGCTATTTGAACGCGCGGAAGATTTCGATCTCGATGCATCGGTTTTTTGTTTGAATACCGAAGGTCGAGTACTGAGGAAGACCGATATTATCTACTATGGAAATTTACACCATCCTTCCGGCTCGATCGTCCACGGAGGAGATAATCTTACCGGGGAAGGTGATGGCGATGACGAGCAAATATTTATTGATTTACAAAACATTCCTCAAGAAATTGTTCGGTTGGTGGTAACGGTCAATATTTTTGACTGTCGCGCTCGCGCTCAAGATTTTCAACAGGTCAAAAATGCATTCGTTCGTTTGGTCGATCGCCAAACAAATCGGGAGTTAGCGCGCTACAATCTCTCGGGCGAAGCGTATTGCGGCATGACCGGAGCAATTTTAGCTCAGATCGATCGCTCTCCAAAAGGATGGCAGGTCGAAGCGATGGGAACGGGTCTTCAAGTTAACGATTTAAAGGCAATTGCTACAACTTTAAAATCTACTCTAAAATAACTTGAGTTTTGATTTTCTCGAGCTAATTCAAAGTTTATTCTGATTGTAATAATTCGATGGGTTGAGATACAATAAGTATAAAATAAAATAAAGTTTTAAAAAGAATTAAATCGAGAAGTATCAAATAATGTCTATTCGGCTCAATAAAGGCAATAAAATCGATCTAACCAAAGCAACGCCGAGCTTGAGATATGTCGGAATTGGTCTGGGTTGGGATATCAATCAAGACGATCGCTCGCATTTTGAATTCGACCTCGATGCATCGGTTTTTATGTTATCAGGTAATCGAAAAATTCCGAACGAACAATTTTTTGTCTTCTATAATAACCTCAAGTCTGCCGACGGCGCGATCGAACATTTGGGCGATAGTCGCACGGGAGAAGGCGGTGGCGATGACGAAACCATCGAAATCGATCTCGAAAAAGTTTCCGAGGCGATCGAAGAAATTCTGTTCGTGGTGACCATCCACGATAGCCAGACCCGACACCAAAGCTTCGGACAAGTTGAAAATGCCTTCATTCGCCTCTACGATGCCGCCACAGAAAAAGAGGAGATTCGATACGACTTAAACGAATCCTTCTCCCAAGAAACGGCAATCGAGTTCGGTCGATTGTTCAAACACAACAGTAACTGGCAGTTCCAAGCCATCGGTCGAGGCTATCGAGAAGGGCTTCAGGGCTTCGTGAATAAGTATGCCTCTTGATGTGTAACCATTCAGGGGGGCGTAGGGTGTAATTTCTGTATATTTTCGGTATTATTGTCCTCTATGCGATCGCGCTATCGGTGAAAACTCGAGTCCTCGAAATCCCAGATGTCATGGGGGCGAGCGATCGCCTCCGCAATAATACTGAAAATGTATCTTTTATCTCTTTGCCGGGGAACCGATCGGGCTATGGTGGAAAGTGTTCCAAACTTCAATGATAGGCGTGCAGGATGGATTTGCTAGAGTATCAGGCCAAAGAACTCTTTGAGGAAGTGGGCATACCCAGACTGCCTTCTCAAAAAATTAGCAATCCCCAAGACCTGAAGGGATTGACAATTCCGTATCCCGTCGTTCTTAAGTCTCAAGTGCACGCGGGAGAACGCCAACAAGCTGGAGGTATCCGGTTTGCCAGCAACACCATCGATGCCGTTGCCGCAGCTCGATCGATTTTGCACCATTCTATTCAAGGCGAATATCCCGAAATTGTATTAACTGAGACTCAGTACGATCCCGAGGGAGAGTTCTATGTTGCCGTCGTCCTCGACCGCAACGCTTGCCGACCTCTATTGCTCGGTTCGACTCACGGTGGCAGCCGTCCCGAATCAAACCCAGAGTCGATCGAACAAGTCATCGTCCAATCCAAATTTTCTCCCTTCTACGCCAGACATCTGGCGATTAAAATGGGGCTAACGGGAAAGCTGATGGCTTCGGTGAGCGCGACGATCGAAAACATGTATCGGTTGTTTGCCCGGTACGATTTAGATCTAGTCGAAATCAACCCCCTTGGGGTTCGATCGAACGGTGAAGTGATGGCTCTCGACGGGAAAGTCTCGGTCAACGAGCGAGCCTTGGGTCGTCATCCGAATTTGGTCGAACGGCTAGATGATTCCGACAGCAAGCAAACGATAGAAGACGTGGGGGAACTCGAGACCATCGAACGGGACGGGAACATCGCCATCATCTCAAACGGGACGGGGCTGACACTCGCCACCCTCGATACCCTCTATCAAGCTGGAGGCAGACCCGCGAGTTTCTTAAATCTTGGTGGAGATGCAACCACTCGCACCACGCCCGATCTATTATGCGATCGCCTAGAACATGGCTTGGAACGGGTGAGCCGAAATCCCAACGTTGACGTGATTCTCGTCAATTTGCTCGGAAGTGCCATCTCGCGCGCGGGTCTGAGCGAAGCAATTGCGAACTACATCGCTCGTCAAACCCATCGCAGCCGTCCGCCCCATTTGGTCGTCCGCGCCATCAACAGCGATACTGAAGCCATCGCCACGAGTGGAATTCCTCGTAATGTTTCGTTTGTCGAAACGTTAGATGATGCAGTACTCAGAGCCGTATCGGTTCTCGCACGAGTGTAGATGGTTTTAGGTTTCAAGTTTTAACGTCAGGCGCGGGAGAGGAAGGTTTGAGAGTTGCGGTCGGTGATGTAGGCGAACATGTCGCAATCGATCGCTCGCCCGGAGATAAAGAGACCAAAAAATTTTCTCATCTTACCTTGTCTCACCCAGCTTCTCCACTCCCTGTCTTATCGAGCGCCTCACGTGATATTAGGTTTTAGGTTTTAGATTCACTTTGTCTGTGTTTTCCCTGCGTGCGCCTCAATGAACTTTACCCCAGATACCAGCGTTTTAGTCCACGGCATTGCCGAACCCCTGGGTACCACCCATGCTGCATTGATGAAAGACTACGGCACTCGCGTTGTAGCCGGGGTCAGTCCGGGTTTGGGCGGGCAAACCCTACACGATATTCCAGTTTTCGACTTGGCAATCGAAGCTCGCCAGCAGGTGGGTAACATCGATATTGCCACGATCTGCGTCCATCCCTATCAAGCCCTCGATGCCGCCCTCGAAGCGATCGCCGCTGGAATTCGCCAACTGATTATCCTCACTGAAGGAATCCCGCCGCTAGATATGGTGCGATTGCTCCGCAAAGCCGAATATACCGAAACCCTAATTGTCGGGCCGAGTTGTCCGGGAATTATCGTGCCCGGAAAAGTGCTGTTGGGAACCCATCCGGCCCAATTCTACACCCCCGGTTCCGTGGGATTGCTCGGTCGTAGCGGCACCCTGACTTACGAAATTGCCCTCACGCTGACCAAAGCCAACTTGGGTCAGTCGATTGGGGTGGGTGTCGGTAGCGATGCGATCGTCGGTTCGTCTTTTCTCCAATGGTTGCAAATGTTGGATGAAGACGAAAATACCGAGGCGATCGTGTTGGTGGGGGAAACCGGTGGCGAAGGGGAAGAAGCCGCCGCCGACTACATTCGAGAGGCGATCGATAAACCCGTGGTCGTCTACGTTGCCGGTCGCTACGCTCCCAAACACCGATTATTCGGTCATACGGAAATCATCCTCGCCTCTCGTCCGAACGGGCAATTTTCCAATTCTTTTCCCACAACAAGTATGGGTACGGTTCAACGCAAAGTCGAAGCGTTCGTTCAAGCCAAAATTCCCGTTGCCGATCGCCCTTCGGATATTCCTCGATTGGTGAAAAAAGTTCTGGAAAAGCGGTTGAATTAGGGCATATCATCGGTTATGGTGGTTTTTACAAAGATAGAACCCAGACAATTGTAGGGGCGGGTTTAGCAGAAAATTTTGCCCTCACTGCGATCTAGTTTCAAAACCCGCCCTCACCCTTCGGGGGTCAACCTAAACGAAAATTGCTATGAGCCAAATTATATCGGTCGTCAGATCGATGAAACAGTAATCGATCGTTGGTGACAAGTTAAGCTTGTATGCCGCTTGGGTCTTGGGGAACGGGGAATGGTGTGAGATGTGGAGTCTTAGCTCGCACTGACGTTAACGTAAATTTCCGGCGGTGCTGCGGAAAAATATTTAAACAGCGCCGGACACAGCCAACCTTCTAAATCGAGTCTCTCGATTTTATACCAACTTCCACCGTATTCTGGGCGCACCCAAGTCAGCTTCTCTTGAAATCCCGGAAAAGGTTGGGCTGAAAAGATAAGTTTAAAACCGTCTCGGGCATTGGGAATATCTCGAACCAGATGGTCGATTATTTCGGGAATTCCACACACAAAGGGTTCCCGGAGCAAGTTGGCAGTAGCATCGTCAAACATCCAAGTCCCTTCATCTCGATAGGGAAAAATAACTAACATCGAATTATCCACGATCTTCTGTCTGAAATTTTAAAGATAAAAGATAAAAGCTCGAGCTGATTATCGGTCAGCTAGAGTTCCGATTCGATCGACTTCCTTCTCCTCGAACGGACAATTTGATGCCGATTTCGGTGCAGTTGCCAGGTATGATAGAAAGTCTATCAAAATTTTCAGCTTTTCCCGACAGCGCATCATGACAGAGCACTACCGCATTACCCTCCTTCCCGGCGATGGCATCGGTCCCGAAATTATCCCCGTCGCCGTTGAAGCACTCAAAGTCGTGGGGAAGCAATTCGATTTGAGTTTCGAGTTTCAAGAAGCCCCGATTGGCGGTGCGGCGATCGATGCAACCGGAAATCCCCTGCCCGAAGAAACCCTAATAGCTTGCCGAAATAGCGATGCGGTGTTGCTCGCAGCCATTGGTGGCTATAAATGGGATAACCTCCCTCGCACTCAGCGCCCGGAAACCGGACTGTTGGGACTCAGAGCAGGATTGGGTTTGTTTGCCAACTTGCGTCCGGCAACGATTTTGCCGCAACTGATCGACTCCTCCAGCCTGAAGCGAGAGGTGGTGGAAGGGGTCGATATTATGGTGGTGCGCGAACTCACTGGCGGGATTTATTTCGGGAAACCCAAAGGGATTTTTGAGACGGAAACCGGGGAAAAGCGGGGGGTGAATACGATGGCCTATACGGAAGCCCAAATCGATCGCATCGGACGAGTGGCTTTCGAGATTGCCCGCAAGCGTGGGGGACAACTGTGTTCGGTGGATAAAGCCAACGTTCTGGATGTATCGCAACTGTGGCGCGATCGCATCTGCGCCCTCGCCCCCAACTATGCCGATGTAGAACTCTCTCACCTTTACGTCGATAATGCCGCCATGCAATTGGTGCGCGCCCCCAAACAATTCGATACGATCGTCACGGGGAACCTGTTCGGAGATATTCTCTCGGATGCAGCCGCGATGCTGACCGGAAGTATCGGCATGTTGCCGTCAGCGAGTTTGGGCGAAAGCGGGCCGGGCGTTTACGAACCCGTTCACGGTTCCGCCCCGGATATTGCCGGACAAGACAAAGCCAACCCCCTCGCCCAAGTCCTGAGTGCGGCGATGATGTTGCGCTACAGTTTGAACCAACCCCAAGGGGCCGATCGTCTGGAGAAAGCCGTGATGGCAGTCCTGGACGCGGGATACCGCACGGGAGACATTATGGCCGAGGGAATGAAAGCTGTCGGATGTCAGCAGATGTCGGATGTTTTACTCGAAGCGTTGGATGGTTGAACCGAAAATTCGCACGAGCGATCCTCAATTCATATCGATTCGCGGCAATCGGTGCTTGAACCCACACAAAATCTCCCAGGAAATCGTTCCTAATGTCTCGGCCCAAACATCGGCACCGATACGATGGGTTCCCTGTTGACCGAGCAATGTCACCACATCTCCCGGTTCGACATCGGGAACGGTGCTGACATCGAGCATCATTTGGTCCATGGTAATTGCTCCAATTTGCGGAACGAGTCGATCGCCCAAAATGACCTGCATCCGATTGGAAAGGTTGCGGGGAACCCCATCGGCATACCCGATGCCGACGACGGCGATTCGAGTGGGCTTGCGGGTGACAAATTGGTGACCGTAGCTGACTCCCGTTCCGGCAGGGATGGTTTTGACGTGGGTGACTCTGGCTCTGACTTGCAAAACTGGGGCCAGGTCTACTCGGTCTTGGAGGTGAGTGGCAGGGTAGAGACCGTAAATCGCCAAACCCACCCGCACCATATCGTAATGTAAAGTGCGATCGGTGAGTGTTGCAGCCGAGTTGGACAGGTGGAGGCGAGGGGGTTCAAAACCCGTCGATCGAATTCGATCGATAGCCCGATCGAATCGTTGGTGTTGTTGTTGCATTACTGTTCGATCGCGATCGTCGGCCGTGGCGAAGTGGGAATAAATGCTGGCAATCTGCAAATTGGGCAAAGCTCGCACCATCTGCACGAATTCCGCCGCTTCTTCCCAGGAAACTCCCAAACGGGACATTCCCGTATCGATTTTCAGGTGAACCGGCAAGGATGCATCGCACTCAGCTAGGGCTTCGTCAAAAACGAGAGCCTGTTTGGGAGAACAAAGGGTGGGTTGAAGCTGCCAGCGTACTAACGCTCGCAGTTGGGCGGGGGTATAGGTGGCCCCGAGCACCAGAATTGGAGCGGAAATCCCCGCCTGTCGCAGTTCGATCCCCTCTGGCAGCGTTGCCACCCCCAACCAACTCGCCCCAGCATCGAGTACCGTCCGAGCGGCTGTAACGGCCCCGTGACCGTAGGCATCGGCTTTAATCACGGCCATTAAGTGGGTTTTTGTCGATAGCAGCCCCCGGATTTGGCGAACGTTTTGGGCGATCGCCGCGCGATCGACTTCCACCCAAGCCCGTTCTCGCAAGGTTTCCGGGGAACTCTCGCACTCCAAACTCGCCCACTCCACCGTTTGTTTCCAACTGGGCATGACAACTCACTCCTCTTATTCGTTTTCTATTTTTCGAGCGCAACGCACTCACTGCGATCGAGACTCCAAAAACCTACGGCCCTATTCCGGAGATTCCACCTATACCCGTTGAGAAGTTACGCAGAATCTTGAGGAAAAGGATTGACAGTGGCCGTACTTTCGAGTTTTCGCTTGGGTTGCAAGTAGAGATTTTCTACGAGTGCTGCCGCCCCAGCAAACCAGGGAGGAACGATGAGAGCGCCGATAATTCCGAGGACTTGCGCCCCACCCAAAACGGCCAGGAGTTGGTAGAGGGGATGAACGCCAACGGACGTACCCACGAGTAGAGGATCGAGGACGTAGGTTTCAAGGTTTTGCACCACTACGAATAGAATCAGCACCCAGACAACCAGCAATCCTCCCTGAGAGATCGCAACCACCAGGGCCGGAATCGCCCCTAAAATCGGACCGAGGAAGGGGATTAAATTAGTCATGCCGGCGATCGCCCCCAAACCCAAGGCATAGTCTTTCAAACCCAATAAGCTCAATCCCGTTGCCGTGCCGATGGCCAAAATGGTCGAAACCAACGCCCGACCCCGAATATATCCCCCCATCCGCTGTCCGACGGGGCGAATTTGGGTGGTGAGGCGCTCTTCCCAGGGTCGGGGAAATAAGCTGACAAATCCTTCACTCAGGGCGCGGCTATCGGCCACCATATACCCGGAAATAAACAAAGACAAAATGAGGCTAAATGCAGCTCCGAGAATACCTCGGGTAATGCTATAGGAGCGCAAGACTAACTGCTGGGAGGAGCCGATCGCCCATTTGGTCACTGATTGCGCGTCGAGCAACTGAGCGAGCAGTTCGGGGGGAGAATCGTTCAGACGCATTGATAGATTCTCAATCAATCCCACCAAGTTTCCCACAAAGATCGGAAGCTGACGGGTCAAGCGTTCGATTTGCTCGAAAACTGCCGGTCCGACGAGCAGGAGCAGCCCGGTAAACCCGCCGATCAAGCCGAGATACGCTAAAATCGTTCCCAACCATCGAGGGACGTGATATCGTTCGATCCAATCTACGACAGGGGCGATCGTCGCTGCGAGCACTACCGAAATCATCAAGACGACGATTAAACTTTGGAGTTGCCACAGGACGAAAACCGTCACGACGCTCGCCGCAATTAGCAGCAGCGTAGAAAGAGAAATCGTAATAGGCTGCTTGGGCATAAATGGCATACAGACATATGAGACTTGGAATTTAAGCTACCACAACTACTTCGTGGATGGGGAGCTTCGGAAGCTTCGGAGGCTTCGGGGGCAAGAGTGAAAAATTCTCCCATTTCTCCCGTTTCTCTCCCTCACCGCGTCACCGCGTCCCCGCGTCACCGCGTCCCCCAACTTCTTCCGCTCCTCGTTCTCTCGTTCTCCCATCTCGATCGACCGGAAGACGATCGACCGGAAGACGATCGACTCGGCGACGGGATGGAGCAACTCGCGTGTGGGTCGATCGAGTCCAGTTTTTCCAGGCGGCTCTAACACCGACAAAAACGCTGCGGGTTGTGGTTTGGACTTGGTGCGTTTGCTTCTTCACTCGGGTCACGCTTTGGTGAACTTGCTGGACGGCTTCCCCGGCACTTTTCACCCCATCGCTGACATCTTCTGTGAGTTCGGTAATTTCGAGTCCGGTCAGGCGAATGGCTTCGAGGGTGGGGGGAAGTTCTCGCGAGAGAGTATCAGCGAGTTTTTCGACGCTGCGAGCGGCTCGCTGTAATTCTCGCATGGTGGGAATTAGGGCAACAAGCACCATCACGAGGCTCAAGGCGACGAGTCCGATGGAAAGACCTAGCCAAAATACGGGATCGTTCACAAGAAGATCGCTAAGAGTCCGGTGGCTTGGAGAGTGGAGAGTGTCCGACAGACGCTGGGAGGACGAGTACGAGTGTTTCGATCGAGGATGGAAGAAACACCGATCTCTAAAATCCTTCGATCGTCAGGGTTCCAGAACGTGTTTTTTGGCAGGAGTAAGAGCATCTGAAGTTTTCACGCAGAGCGGTTATTGGCGGGGGATGGGTTGGAAGAGCGAGTCTGAGGGTTCGATCGACTCAAGATTTGGTGCTCTTTTTGCGAAGCTTCGACCCCGGCAGCGATCGCCTCTCGAAGTCGATCGAGGGTGTCTCCCCAATTTTGGGCGGCAGAGGTGGAAAGGCGATCGGCATGTTGTCCGAGACTGGTGGCGAGATCTTCGGCCAGTTCTGGCAGCGCTTCGGCTGATTTTTTAATCGTCTGCCGCGTCTGGCGACCGGTGCGAGGGGCAAGGAGCAAACCCGAAATCGCCCCGACCGCCGTTCCGAGTAATACTCCGCTGATGAATGCGCCTGTACGGTTCTTTGACATGGAGATTTCTAAGATTTAGATGGTATTCCCGTACGAACAATTTTACCGAACGTACCTTCAAAACCCGTTTCGAGAATTTCGCCAGTTCGACGTGCGCCTCATTTGCCGACCAGACCACACCCGCTTGCCAAACGAAACGAGCGCCAATACCTTGCGCACTCGTCGCATCTGGAGTTCCAACTGCCGATATTGACGGCGGAACTGTCGCGTTCCCCCTTTTCCCAAGAGAATGACATCTGGGGCATCGCGCAGGACGTGACGGGTATTGCGTTCGACATCAAATAAGACATCGGCAACCCGCGCGAGGGTTCGCCGCCATTTCAAAACCCGCCAGGTTAGGTAAAAACATACCAGTGCCACGAGGACGTTCGCGATTAAAACAGCGGTTAGCATCGTTCGAGGAAATTGAGAGGAAGTGGGCGGGGCAACCGATCGCCACTCGAGAGACCGGGTTCGGTATCATCCTAAGCGATCGAGCCGGTTTGCGGCAGGGATTCGTCAGCCGATCGCAACATTCCTTTAGAACTCGGAATCGCACCGGCCCGTCGGGGATCGATTTCGGTTGCCATCCGCAGCGATCGGGCGAAGGCTTTGAAGGTCGCTTCAATAATATGGTGGGAGTTAATGCCGTCGAGTTGGCGAATATGGAGGGTCATTTGCGCGTGATTGACGATCGCCACGAAAAATTCTCGCACGAGCTGGGTATCGTAGGTTCCCACGCGCTGGGTGGGAATTTCTAAGCCGTAGCTGAGGTGGGGACGACCGGAAAAATCGAGCGACACTTGCACGAGCGCCTCGTCGAGGGGGGCGATAAAATGTCCGAAGCGGACGATCCCTTTAAAATCTCCCAAAGCTTTTCCCAGCGCTTGTCCGAGGGTAATTCCCACGTCTTCGTTAGTATGGTGGTCGTCGATTTCGATGTCCCCCGTGGCTCGCACGTCTAAGTCGATCAGGCCGTGGGAGGAGATTTGATGCAACATGTGGTCGAGGAAGGGAATCCCCGTTTCTGCCGTGCAGCGACCCGTCCCGTCGAGGTTGATACTGACTTTCACGTCGGTTTCTCCGGTGGTACGAGACACAGAAGCCGCGCGAGCTAAGGAGTTGGAAGTTGGGGAGCTAGAAGTTGGGCGATCGGTGGTTTGCATGAGTTCGGTAACACCGGGATGATAGATAGTATCTGTCTCTCGCGCGATCGACTTTCGTTTCCTTTCACTTCAGATGGCTCGGATTTCGGAAGGGCGATCGTCGCTCTGGCAAGAGATCGGTTTCTCGATTTTAGGTCAATTGCGATCGCCTCGGAAACGAAAGCGTTCTAAGATCGAACGAGCGGTGCAAGATTCCCACGAGAGCGAACTTGGAGAAGTTGAGGCGATCGAGCAAAAAAAATCCCCAGGTCGAGGCGAACCTAGAATCTGGGAGAAATTCAATGACGATATTTTAAAATTTTTAATCTTGACAAGCACCGGACAATTGCCGATTTCTCAACACGCATTCAAGGCAAATCGTCCAGATGACTTTTTCCTAAAGCTTTTAAGTTACTTAATTCTGTGGCAGCACCCGGCGAGCGTAAGTTTTAAACTTTTGGCAGTTTTACGCTGCGCTTTTGTTCCTGTAACTAAATGTAACAAAATAATTAACTTTTGTAAACAGTCGATTCAGATAAAGCTTTCCACTGGTGGTTGATGGGGAGGGCTTCGGGAGAGGAAGACAAGGGAGACAAGGAGATGGGGAGGAAACGGGGGAAACGGGAGGAGAATGAATGCAAGATACAAAATTTTTCCTGGTCACCTTTTCATCTTGTCCCCTTGTCCCCTTGTCTCCCCCATCCCCCGAAGCCTCCCAAGCCCCCGAAGCCCCCGAAGCCCCCGTTTCCTCCCCAGCTTCCCTCACCTCCCCCATCTCCGTTCCGACATCACAATCCGGTTGTATTCTTAGAAGTCCAGCCCGTTGCTTTTGCCCCGATCGCCGTTTTCAGATCTCCCGAGAGCAATAATGTATAAGC
>JAXHUC010000121.1:0-19622 GCA_034189805.1 Cyanobacteriota bacterium | reverse complement strand
GTTCTGTATAACCCAGCTAAACTATTCAGGCTGGTGGCGGTATCGGGATGCTCCGCGCCGAGTTGGGCTTCCCAGATGGCCAGGGCACGTTGCAAAAGGGGTTCGGCTTCGGCGTAACGACCCGTGGTTCTGTATAACTCCGCTAAATTATTCAGGCTGGAGGCGGTATGGGGATGCTCCGCGCCGAGTTGGGCTTCCCGGATGGCCAGGGCGCGCTGGTAGAGGGGTTCGGCTTCGGCGTAACGACCCGTGGTTCTGTACAACCCAGCTAAACTATTCAGGCTGGAGGCGGTATGGGGATGCTCCGCGCCGAGTTGGGCTTCCCAGATGGCCAGGGCGCGCTGATAGAGGGGTTCGGCTTCGGCGTAACGACCCGTGGTTCTGTATAACTCCGCTAAATTATTCAGGCTGGTGGCGGTATCGGGATGCTCCGCGCCGAGTTGGGCTTCCCGGATGGCCAGGGCGCGCTGATAGAGGGGTTCGGCTTCGGCGTAACGACCCGTGGTTCTGTACAACCCAGCTAAATTATTCAGGCTGGAGGCGGTATGGGGATGCTCCGCGCCGAGTTGGGCTTCGCACATCGCCAGGGCGCGCTGGAAGAGGGGTTCGGCTTCGGCGTAACGACCCGTGGATTCGTACAACAAAGCTAAATCATTCAGGCTGGTGGCGGTATCGGGATGCTCCGCGCCGAGTTGGGCTTCGCACATCGCCAGGGCGCGCTGGTAGAGGGGTTCGGCTTCGGCGTAACGACCCGTGGTTCTGTACAACCCAGCTAAACTATTCAGGCTGGTGGCGGTATGGGGATGCTCCGGGCCGAAACGGTGTTCCGCCATCTGCAAACATTCCCGACACCACTGTTCCGCATCGGGCCAGCGACTCTGGGCTTGTGCGACCCGCGCCAGTCCGTTATACGGCCACAAGGCATCGATACCTTCCAAAAATTGGGTCAATTTCTGGGCAACTTCCGCTAAGTGAGACAGCGCTTCCTCCACCGGCACCAACACTTCTAGCGTCACTGTCTGGGGAATCTGCTTGGCGACTTTCACCATCACCCTCGCCACCCCACGCTGTAACTCCTCGCTCACTTCCTTCAACTCACCCACCAACTTCGCCGCAAAAAACTCGCGAATCAGTTGATGGAGTTGGTAGCCACCTCGTTCCACCCGCGCCAGCAAACTCTGCCCCACCAGTTCCTCATCCCGGCAGTCTTCGAGTTCCTCTTCTTCCCACTCCGGCAAACAGGCTTCCACGAATCTCCAGGGAATCGGTGCTAAGGCAAAAACGCCCAACAACCCGCACAGCACCCGCGCCGCCTGGGGTAACTCTTCCCAACTCAACTCAAAGGCAGCTTCGACTCCCAGCCGCGCGGTCATATCCTCCCCCGGTTTAACCAGCGCCCTCGCCTCCAGGTTCTTTCCCTGCAACCGCCCCAGCATCTTCGCCAAACTCAAATCCGGCTTCTTCGCCAAATATCGCCCCACCAACTCCAAACCGAGGGGCAAATACCCCAACCATCGGCACAGTTCCTTGGCATCTTTTAGTTGCGCGTCAATCCGTCGGGCATCATCAACCAACACCCGCAGCAACTCCAACGCCGCCCCTTCTGCCAGCACCGGTAACTCCAAGCACCGTGCCGCCGTGCCCAGTTGCAACCGCGTCGTCATCAGCACCCGAAATCGGGACTTGAGTTTATCCAAATAGGGCTTCACCGCCCCGTAGTTCACCACATCGTCGAGGATGAGTAAAATCGGTTCTCCCCGCCAGCGCCGACAAACCCACTCCACCTGTTGGACAAAGGTTTCTAGGGTATCGGGCGGTTCGGGCAACCCCAACTGTATCCGCGCGAAATCGACAATCGCCACTCCCACATCTTGCACTCTGGCATTTATCCAGCAAATCCCACCGGGATACGCCTCTGCGGCAAGTTCCTGGTAGGCATATTGCAGGGCTAACTCCGTCTTCCCCACACCTCCCATTCCCGATACCGAAGATATCGCTACCGTCGTCGCCGCTTGCAATTGCTCGCCAACTGCCGCTAGCGCCTCCTCCCGCCCGACAAACTTCGCCACCCCACTCAAGGGCAAATTACTCGGCGTTCCCGATAGTGGGGCTTCGGGTTGGGGATACTGGTGGTGATGTTCGCCGCCGAAAAAGTTGGTGTTATTCTCTCCGGTTTGGGTTTGATAACCGGTACTGTTTTGGTTGTGTTGCTGCATGGTGGATAGAGAAAGTCAAGAACGGCGTTGTTGAAGTGAAGTCTCAAGCCCAAGAGATTGCACCCGTCTTGATGGCGATACCTGTCTGACTGACGTGCGATATCCTCTATTTCCCGTGGTTGTGAGTGCCACCAAAATAGTTCGTATTATCTGTTCCCGTCTTCGTTTGGTAAATCGTATTCGTCCCCCCGTAATTCGTCACGCTCATCGAACTGTTATCTTCAATCTGCGTCAGTTCGACGTGAATTTCTTGGGCTAGCTTCTGGACTTCCTTAGCAAACTCCGGATACTTCGCCCACTGCTCGTTGAGATATTTGGCTAACTTTTCGGTCTGTCCAGAGCCAGTTTCGGCAGCTTTCAGCACATTCTGCGCGCTCTGCGGGTTAGATTTCTCGACCCAACCCACCACCGTCTGCGCAAGTTCCTGAATCTTCTGCGTCGCGCCCTCGGTTACCTTCTTGCCCAGTTCTCCCGCGCCGCCTTCAATAAATTTATCCAAAGCAATTTTAGCGATCGCCGTTGCTGCTGCCATCGAAATTGGTTCTATCATTGCAGTTGTTTTGAAACTTTGGTCTTCCCTACATTCTAGCCCTGGCAAAATCCGGATATTTCCATTCCTATGTCGCGCTTCGGGGTCGATAATATGTGAGAATTACCCTCTGCGGCTCTCGGTGAAGAGATCGAAATCGAGTGCAGGTAGTGAATTTCCGATGTGCTGACTGGGAAATTCGTTCTCCGTTCCCCATTCCCCGTTCCCCATTCCCCACCTTCACCGGAAACTCTCTTATCCCGAACTGACGATAATATAAATAGTCAGCAAGACCTTATCGGCCCTCAATCCGTTCTCATTCTCAAAATCTACTCCAATCCTCATGGTTCTTACCCCTTCCACGATGCTGCCACTCGGCACAACTGCCCCGGACTTTCAACTCCCAGATACCGTTTCCGATCGCTCCATCTCTTTAGACTCGTTTACCTCGAAAAAAGCACTGTTGGTGATGTTCGTCTGCCAGCACTGCCCGTTCGTCAAGCACGTTCAGCAGCAACTGGCACAGTTAGGCCAAGATTACGCTGACTCCGCCCTCGGGATTGTGGCGATTAGTGCCAACGATGCACAAAAATACCCCGATGACGGCCCAGAGAGCTTAAAACAGATGGCTCTAGACTGCGGCTTTACTTTCCCCTTGTGTTACGACGAAACCCAAGAAACCGCCAAAGCTTACACGGCAGCCTGCACCCCCGACTTCTTTTTATTCGACGATCGCCGACAGTTAGTTTATCGCGGACAGCTCGACGATAGCCGACCGGGAAACGATCGACCCGTCAACGGACAAGACTTACGCGAGGCGATCGATACTCTGCTGGCGGACAAGTCGATCGACCCCAACGCTCAAAAACCGAGCATCGGTTGCAATATTAAATGGAAGCCCGGAAACGAACCGGACTATTTCAAAAATTAACGTCAGTTTTGGATCTGACTGTTTCAGGTGAAGACCGGGAATGGGGAATGGGGAATGGAATACCCTGCCCAATCGCCAAAGATGCACTCCGGTGTTTTCCGCTCCCTCTAAAATTTCCAACGGGTCCGAACATTAACCAGAGTCAGCATTTGAGGCTGCGACTTAACCGAAACTGACGTAAATTAAGGGGAACTCAACATTCTCGAGTTTATGCCGACGCTGTTCCGAGCATCGGATCGAGTTTACCCCGACGGTCGAGGGCGTGAAGATCGTCGCAACCGCCTACGTGCACGTCATCGATAAAAATTTGCGGCAGGCTGCGCTTGCCATTGGCGCGTTCGGTCATTTTATCCCGCGCGTCCTCGTCCCCATCGATCGCGTATTCGGTATATTCAACTCCTTTACGATCGAGAAGAGCTTTAGCGCGGACGCAAAACGGGCAAGCAGACCAGGTGTAGATTTCAATATTGGCGGTCATAGATCGGGTCTCGAATTCTGTAATAGTTAAGAAATATTACTTGAATTCTAACTCAAACGTCAGTTCGGGATAAGAAAGTTTCCGGTGAAGGTGGTAAATCTCCGACATGTTCGCCGAGAAGCAATTTATCGATCGGATAATTTCGTCAAACTCATCAAGGTATTGGTGCGGGTAAAGGGATTCCAGGTTTCGAGTTCCTGCCTCGGGTAAGAGCGCAACATCGACAGCGTGGTATCGCTCAACCCCCGCGCCAAGGTAAAATCGGCTCCCGCCAGATTCTGCAAGTGCTCCAGATTGGCCCCGGTTAAATCCGTTGCCCGCAAGTCGGCAAACTGCAACTCCGCCCCGTTGAATCGGGTATCGCACAAGTTTGCTCCGGTGAGAAAAGCATATTGCAGGTTCGCCCCGCTCAAGGCCGCCCCTTCTAAATTCGCCCCGGTCAAGTCGGCTCCGCTGAGATAAGCCCCCCGCAGGTTCGCCCCGCTCAAATCCGCCCCGCGAAGGTAGGCGGTATTCAAATACGCCCCGCTCAAATTCGCCCCCGGTCCGACGGCACCAGATTTTTTGTAAGTATATCCCTCGGGCCAAACCGTGTGGCGATCGTAACGAGCGACTTGCATTTTTGCCCCCTCGAGGTTGGTGCGGGAGAGATTGCAGCCGTATAACACCGCGCGGTTGAGATAGGCATCTTGTAAGTTCGCCCCGTCGAGTTGGGCGTTGCTTAAATTGGCGTTGCGTAAATCCGCCCGACTTAAGTTCGCTTGACTCAGATTGGCACCGCGCAAATCGGCTCCGGCGAGGGAAAGATCCGATAAGTCTAACTGAGTCCAATTGACCCCTTGCAAGTCAAACTCAATTGCTCGAGTTCCTCGGGCGATCGCTTGTAAAATACCTCGATCGGTAGGGGGTTTGGAGATAGAAGGGCGATCGCTACTAACCATTGAAGAAGATGTCAATCTGCTTGTATATTCGATAGGATGGACTCACTTAAATTTATCCTATGGGTTGAGTTGGGTTCGATTTCTCGTTTGTTTATGATTCTTAATCAAATTCTTAATTTTTAAAGCGAGGTGAATGGGTCGATGCATCTAGTTCCCCCAATGACAATGATGGATTTCTTCAAAAAAAGTGAAGGAATTTGGTTTTCCGAACGGACAGTTCATCATTTTGATGCCGTTGCCGATGAGTCGGGAAATTCTAATTTGATGATTCGCGTTCTCGAACCGGGAGACCCGAGAATTCGCGAAGTCTGCGAAGTGCAAAACGCGAACGTGGCTGATGTTGCCGGAGCGGCAAGTTTTTCCTGGCTGGCAAACCTCGACGACCTCGAACCCAATCCCAATTATGCCGCCATTTTGGTCGATGTTCCCGATGCCGACAATCCCGCTCGCGGTAAGTTTTTGCGCAACCGAGGCTACGTGGAAGGAATTCCGGTGGTTTGCCGCTATCATTTCGCTCCAGATGGCGTGCTGACGATCGAAACGGAATACGAGCGCAATCAGGGTCAAGAACGCTGTTGGTTCGTCACCGATGATTTTCGCGTGCGAGTGAGTACGGTGAAGATGATGAACGGGGTGAATTTAATGACCTATTGTTCCGAGCGTCGCTGTTTAACGACGGAAAATTTAGAAGAAATGGTGCAAAATCATCTCGATCGACCTAGAGATGAGATGAGTAAGTTTGCAATTTAGCGATTTTGAGTCGGTTAAATTATTAGTTTTAACCCAACTTTAACTCAACTTTAACCAACAGCAGGAAACCTCAAAAAACTAGAAAGTATATTAGAATTTCAAGTGTCTTGGAGTACCAAATTATGTACGACCCAGATCGAAGAAAAATTCTGAACGTGCTGTGTCACGGATCGATTCTTTTGAGCACAACAGTTGTTTCAATTGGTCTGCCGATCGCCATTTTGTTGGCATCGGCAGACCCTGTTGTCAAAAAAAATGCTAAGGAAGCTCTAAACGTCCATCTTAACTTTTGGATTTGTTATCTTGTTCTTTACGTGTGGATCGTTGTTTTTTTTACTCCAGATACCACACTATTGATATTGATTTTGCTGTTGATGAGTTGGATTCTGCCGATTATTGCGATCGTCCGAGTGCTGGCAAATCCAGAATCGATCTATCGCTACCCCTTTATTTCTCGGTTCGTTTAGACGGTATTCAGACGGAATTTCGATCGCCCTCAAAGACTCCGAAAATATGTTAAAATTTTAAGTGTCTTTGAGTCCAAAAGAATGTACGACAAAGAGCAACGAAAAATTCTCTGCACCCTGTCTCACGGTTCGGTTTTTATTAGTGCGACAGTTGTTTCAATTGGTCTGCCGATCGCCATTCTGTTTTTATCGGAAGACCCAGTTGTCAAAGCAAATGCCAAAGAAGCGTTAAACTTCCATCTAAATCTTTGGATTTATTCCATTATTTCTGTCATTTTGACAATAGTATTTATTGGTTTTATTCTTCTGGGTATTTTGCTTTTGGCGAGTTTGATTCTGCCAATTATCGCCATTGTTCGCGTGCTGTCAAATCCAGAATCGACCTATCGCTATCCCTTCATCTTTCGGTTAGTTTAGAACGGTTGAGTTCAGACAGAATCTCGATCGCCCGCTTTAGCATGTTGTAACGGTTCGCTCGTAAAGGTTGGGACCCAATGTTCGATCGAGACAGTCAAATTCGAGGCAAGCAGCGCATCGATCGACGCATTTTCCAGGGGATATGCCTGTTGTGTCTGGTTATCTTTGTGCTGACGAGTTGTCGCGCCGCCCCAACTGTCAATCTCGATGGCGATCGCATCCGCATCGGCACGACTGCCGAAGTCAAAACCCTCGATCCGGCCGATGCCTACGAACTCTCCTCGATGATGGTGATTCACAACCTGGGCGATCGCCTCTACCGCTACCAAGCCGGAACCACCAAAATTCAGCCCCAACTCGCCACCGCCCTACCTCAAATTAGCGCCGATGGGTTGACCTACACCATTCCCCTGCGCCAGGATGTCGAGTTTCAAGATGGCACCCCCTTCGATGCCGAGGCGATGGCTTTTTCCCTGCAACGCTTCATTGAAAATCAAGGTCGTCCCGCCTTCGTCATCTCCAATCTCGTCGCCTCCGTCGCCGCAACCGGGAAGTACGAACTCACCATTCAACTCCAGAAACCCTTTGCCCCCTTTACCGCCCTCCTCACCTTTCCCGGATTGTGCGCCGTCTCTCCAGCCGCCTATGAAATTGGTGAAGGGGAGTTTCAACCAAAAACCTTTGTCGGCACCGGACCCTACCAAATCGCCGAATACGGCACGGATTTGATTCGCCTCAAACCCTTCGATCGCTACTGGGGAACCCCACCAGCCAATTCCGGCATCGATTTGCAGCGATTTTCGAGCAAAGCCAACCTCTACAACGCCTTTCGCACCCAAGCGGTGGATGTCGCCTACCAATCCCTCGATACCGACCAAATCCACAGCCTCGAGGAACTCGCCCCCACCGAAGGATGGCAGGTGTTTCAAACCGAGAGTCCGGTGATTACCTATCTGGTGGTGAACGTGCGCCAGCCTCCCCTCGATCGCCTCGAAGTCCGACAGGCGATCGCCGCAGCCATCGATCGCCAGCTGCTCGACGAACGAGTCTTCTACGGAGAAGCTGAACCCCTCTACAGCCTCGTTCCCACCACCTTTGACACCTATCGTCCCGCCTTTCAAACCCGCTACGGAGATGGCAACCTGGAAAAAGCGCGGCAACTGTTAGGCGAAGCCGGATTTTCCTCTGAGAATCCCCTCACCGTCGAAATTTGGTACTCCTCCGATTCCGCATCCGGTCGATTGGGGGTGACAGTCCTCAAAGCTGCGATCGATCGGGACTTGGGGGGGATGATGGTCGTCGAACCCCGCGCCGTGGAAGCCACAACTGCCTACGGATTTCTCGATCGGGGCGTGTATCCGATGTTCCTCCTGAGTTGGTACGCCGACTTCTTCGATGCGGACAACTACATCAAACCGTTTATCGATTGTGAAGAAGGGTCTCCCGAAGCCGGATGTACCGCCGGGGAAAGTCAGTATCACGGCTCGTTCTATTACAACGATCGCGCCAACCAACTCATCGAACGACAGCGAACCACCCGCAACGCAGAAGAACGAGCGGCAATTTTCGCCGAACTGCAAGAAATCGTCGCCCGAGACGTGCCATTTATTCCCCTGTGGCAAGCCAAAGAATACGCCTTCGCTCAATCGGATATTTCCGGCATCGAACTGAGCGCGACGCAACAGATTTTACCCTTTTGGTCGATCGGGCGGCAGGAATGAGGGAGCTGGGGGAGCTTCGGAAGCTTCGGGGCTTGGGAGGCTTGAGGAGCTAAACATTCCCCCGTTTTTCCCCCTGCTCCCCCTGCCCCATCCCCTCCAACCCGCACCCAAGGTCGTGATACGATCCGATCGCCCCAAACTCCCTTGGCTGATGTCACGTGCAAACGCAAGCTTCCTTCGGACGCTCCCCGGCCTTCCAGTATTGCTTCCCACTACTGCTGCGGGACTTGCTGTTGTCGGTGCGGCGATCGCGGTTCGAGTAATGGCCGAGCAACCCTTATATATTTCCTACCCCCCGCCCAACCACCAAACCACGGCCGAGCAAATTTTCCTCATCGGCACCGCCCCACCGGAGGGAGAGGTTTATATTAACGGAGAGGCGATCGAACGCAGTCCGGCCGGTCATTTTGCCCCCAGCTTTCCGCTCCAAGTGGGGGAAAATCAGTTTAGCGTCCGCTGGGAAGATCGGGAGCTGCAAGTGATGGTGGTGCGCAACTCTACCGCCCCGATAATGCCCGATGGCATCAATTTTGCCAAAGGCTCCTTAATGCCGAGCGAACCGATCGCCCGCCAACCGGGAGAATCGATTTGTTTTGAAGCGATCGCCCCAGCCGATGCCAATGTTTCGGTGGAAATTGCCAATCGGACGATTTCCCTACTGCCCGAGTCTCAAGTCGTCAGTTTGCCCGAGAATAACGCCGTCCTCACCGGAGACAACCAACCCAAAATCCAAGAGGTCGCCGGACAGTACCGAGGTTGTGCCAGCTTCGATACCCCCGGAAATTTGGGCGTGCCGACATTTCGCCTGGAACTCGAGGGGACGGTCAGCACGCAAGCGGGATTGGGCAATATCGAGATTCTCTCCCCCGATCGGGTGGAAATTGCCGAAGTCACCGTCGAGTCTGGGATTGCCCGCACGGGACCGAGTACCAGCTATTCTCGCTTAACCCCCCTACCCCGAGGAAGCCGAGCGGCAATTAGCGGACGGGAAGGGGAATGGGTGCGCTTGGATTACGGGGCGTGGATTAAAGAGGAGGAAGTGCAAGTTTCTGCCAGTGGTGCGCCACCGCGATCGCGCATTCGCAGCGTCCGATCGCGTTCGACGGATAAATGGCTTGAAGTCCTTTTCCCTCTCGAAGTCCCGGTTCCCGTCTCCATCGAGCAAGGAACGCAAAAACTCTCTCTCACCCTCCACAACACCACCGCCCAAACCGATACAATCGCCTTTAATGAAAATCCGTTGGTCGATCGCCTCGACTGGCAGCAGGTGGATGAAGATCGCGTTCGCTACACCTTCCTATTCGATCGAGCGCAGCAGTGGGGGTACAAACTCCGCTACGAGGGGACGACGCTGATTCTATCCTTACGCAAACCCCCTCAACTCAGCGGCGGCATCAATTCTTTAGCCGGAGTCACCATCCTCCTCGATCCGGGTCACGGGGGACCCGAAGATTTAGGGGCAGTCGGGCCGACGGGACTGCCGGAAAAAGAGTTAACCCTGGTGGTCTCGAATTTATTGCGCGATCGCCTTGAAGAACGGGGTGCGACGGTGATTATGACCCGAGAAGGAGACGAGGACATTTGGCCTGCCGAGCGAGCGGCAATGATTAACAAACTCGAACCGACCATCGCCTTGAGCGTCCACTACAATGCCCTGCCAGACCAAGGAGATGCAATCAATACCGCCGGGGTCGGGATGTTTTGGTATCATACCCAAGCCCAAGACCTCGCCGCTTTCTTATACAATCACTTGGTCGAAGATCTCAATCGTCCCCCATACGGCGTTTTCTGGGGGAATTTAGCCCTGGCCCGTCCTTCGGTTGCCCCTTCAGTGTTGCTCGAGTTGGAGTTTGCCATCAATCCTTACGAGTTTGAATGGGTCGTCGATCCGATCGCCCAAGAACAACTGGCTACTTCCCTCGCCGATGGCATTACGACCTGGATACATTCGCAAGATTAAGGGCGATCGTCCCCGAGGAATCTAAATGTTTATCGGGGATCGACCGTCATCTGCGCTGCCACAATTCGATCGCTTCGATCGATCGGATTTATTCACCAAATCAGCATGAATGTGGTTCCCAAGGATGACCGAGTACGACCTCAACCCTCAAACTATCACTGATTTCGAGCGCCCTCCCTCGGGAGACGAAAGCCTATTTAATGTCTATAATTACAGAAGTGGGCTATGCTCGAAATTATTTGTACTATTAAGAACCACCGAACTCCGAGTGGCAGATTATGAAACAAACCAAAGCTAAAGTAGCAAGTCAAAAACAATTGTTATTGGTTGATGACGATCCAAACTTAATTTTACTAGTCAGAGATTATCTAGAATTTCGCGGATATGAAGTATTAACAGCCAGTAATGGCTTACAAGCTCTCGATATTCTCAAAGAAGGCAAAGTTCCCGACATGATTATTTGCGATGTCATGATGCCGGAAATGGATGGTTATGCCTTCGTCGAGAAAATTCGAGAAGATTCTCAAACAAGCTGGATTCCAGTGCTTTTTCTATCAGCTAAAGGTCAAAGCAAAGATAGAATTAAAGGACTCGGAGTCGGAGCGGATGTCTATATGATTAAACCCTTCGAGCCGGAAGAACTCGTTGCCCAAGTGGAAGCCGCTCTCAAACAAGCTTCTCGCCTGATCGAGCGTAAAGTCAGTGGTGGCGAGAACGGTCCTCAACTTCAAGTTCGAGCGAATGTAGAATTAACGCCAACCGAGCAAAAAGTAGTGAACTGGGTGGCTCGGGGAATGGCAAACCGAGAAATCGCGAGGGAAATGAACGTGAGCCAACGCACCATCGAAAGCCACGTTTCTAATATGTTAGCCAAAACAGGTTTACACAATCGGACGGAATTGGCTCGCTGGGCAATCGAAACCAACATTGCCTGAACGACAACCCAAACAACATTGTTTAACTTTTATAGCAGAAGCATTTTCGATCGCATCGAGTTTATCTGTGTGAAGCACGACTTCTGATGGAGATGCTACAGATTCTGCTGCTCGATTGAATAGCCGAGTGCTCCTAGCAATCTCGGCAATTGAATCGATTCAACTTCTTTTTCTTTCTCGAATCGATCGGTTATCTTTTGCCAAAGATTGGAGTCGAATTAACGCTCGATCTTGTAGCTTGTCCTAGCATTTAAGTCTCAAAACTGGATACTTTTTCCACCTTTCCCCTTTGACCCTGACTTGAAACAAAAGATCGATTATTTGGTTTGTTTCAGTCAATTTATCTGAGTTTAGAAAGAGCAAATTGTGCTACCGGGCCGGATAAATTCGATTTCATTCAATCTGAAAATTTTATTAATAGGCTATCTCTTATATGCTTAGTTCCTTCAGTCGTCTGTCTATTTTTGTAGATGGTAATAATATGTTCTACGCGCAACAAAAAAATGGATGGTTTTTCGACCCTAGGCGCGTACTGAAATACTTCAGCACGGAACAAAGCGATACAATGCTGGTCAATGCATTTTGGTATACCGGACTCAAAGACCATCAAGACCAACGGGGATTTCGCGATGCTCTAATTAGTTTGGGCTACACCGTCCGCACGAAAATTCTCAAAGAGTATTACGATGACAACTCAGGTCGCTATTCGCAAAAGGCTAATTTAGATATCGAGATCGTCATCGATATGTTTAATACGGTCGAGCAATATAATCGCGTGATTCTCTTTAGCGGTGATGGTGATTTCGAGCGGGCGATCGAACTTTTGAGATCGAAAAATACGCACATTACGGTGGTCTCGACAGAAGGTATGATTGCCAGAGAACTTCGCAACGTGACCGATCGATATATCGATTTAAATTTAATTCGCGACAAAATTGAAAAAGTCGAGTTTTAAAGCGTAGATCGGTTTTCACAAAGACAGAACCCAGATAATTATAGGTTCGTGGTTTAGCAGTAAGGGCGGGTTTAATGGGGTTAGGGGTCGAGTCTTTCAAATGTTTTCCAAACAAACCCGCTCCTACTGCCCTCACCCTTCGGGGGTCAACCTAAACGAAAATTGCGATAAGTCTTCAAAACGCGATCTTCAGCACGATCGCGATACTCCTCGTGTCATTACGGCGCGAACGGCTATTTAGTTTTTGTCGTTTTTGCTGCCTAGAGACAGTAGAAGTGTAGCTCGCACAAACTCTGTGAAAGTCCAGCTTTTCTGGCTCCAAGCCAGCTAATGGCTAATAGCGCAATCTTACACGCTCGCAATCGGCAAACTAGCAACGAACGTCGTACCCCGTGGCGGTGAGTGGGGAAAATGAGGATTCTTCCAGGGGTGGTGGGGAGGGCTGAAAACCCGGATCTGACCGCCCATCTGCTTGAGGGAATTCCGGACGATCGCCAATCCCAAACCCGTACCGGGAATGTCTCCTCGGGCTTGCACGCCTCGATATCGGCGCTCGAATAAATGTTCTAAGTCTTCGGGGGGAATGCCCAGACCCGTGTCGCTGATGGCAATGGCGAGGTGTTTTGGGTCTGGAGTCAATTCCTCCATTCCCGCTTCGATCGTTCCCGCCTCAATACAAATACAACCGCCGGCAGGGGTATATTTCAAAGCATTATCGATTAAATTATTCATTACCTCTCGTAGGGCGAGGGGATTGACTCGGACGAGGGGTAAGTTGCTGGGGATGCGATCGTAGAGTTGCAACTGCCGATCGCTGGCAATGACTCGAGCTGAGGAAATCGCCGGCTTCAGGAGCGAGGCGAGGGCAACCGATTCAACCCGATCGCCTGCCGCTGGCAAGGATATGAGTTCGTCAGTGCGAGTGAATTCGGTACGAATCTCGCGAATCTCGCTCGGTAGCGCCACTTGGGCTGGGGGTTCGTCTAAAACTCGCTCGAATTGTTGCAGTAACTCTTGAATGTGTTCGCTCTCCCGGAGAATATTTTGGACGAAATTTTGACCGCCATTTCCGGGTTTGAGATGCTTGAGCAATAGCTTGCCAAAGATTTTTAACGCGCTGAGCGGATTGCGCAGTTGGTGAAGTAAGTTATCGAAGAGATCCCGTTGGCGATCGTGAAGCTGTTGCTGCTGCTGGTTGCGTTCTTCCCACCATTGCGCGCGTCGATCGAGAATGCAGGCTAAAGCCAGAGTGCGAGCAACGCCTTCAATTTGCTCCCGTTCGCGATCGAACCAGGGTCGATCTTGGCGGCGCGTGACTAAAAAGCCTAAAATCGCCTCTTCATGAGTTAGGGGTAGTACGACTTGATACCCTTCCAGCCATGCCTGACGCGCTCCATGTGCGTGCTCGAAGGTATGCTCGAAATCTGTCGAACTTAACGAGCGATCGAGGGAAGCCGGTAACAATAACGGCGCGTCTCGATCCTTCTTCTGCTCTTGGGGCAGTTCGAGTACTTCGTGGGGTTCTTGCCAACTCTCTGGGGTTTCGGGTTCGATGGCGATCGGCACGAGTTTTCCACCCTCTCGATCGAAAGGTCGATCGGAAAGATATACAACGCTCGAAGCCGCGCCCAGCCCTTTAGTTAGAAAGCAGACTTGTTCGCGACACAGCGCAATAAATTCCGAGCTGGTGGGGATGAACATGAAGCTAAAATGTTGACATTTGCTAACATTGTTAATTTTTGTTAAGCACGAAGAGAGGTAAATAAAGATACTTTAAAGCGGGAAAAGCTGATTATGTATACATTCTTACAACTTTTTTGCGGGAAAACAATCGATTAAGAGATGTTGAAATTTTAGTCTCAATCTGATATATTTTCCGCGTGTTTTGTAACGATAACTACAACCTGTCGGCAAAGAAAATACAAAGGAGGTAGGTTACTTTGGCAAGGAGACGCAAGCGTAAAAGTCGTCGTCGGCAAGAAGGACGCAGAATTCTAGAACTGGTCCCCCAGTATAGTATCGAAAGTGGTGAAGATAAACCCGTTACGGCTGCTCGCAAGTATATCAAATCCGAGGGCATCATGCCTCCGGCTCTACTGCTCGTGAAGCGCAACGAACACACCACCGATCGGTATTTTTGGGCAGAAAAAGGTCTATTTGGTGCCCAATACGTAGAAGAAAATCACTTTCTATTTCCCAGTCTGAGGGTAGCGATCGAGGAAGTGTCAGATGCTCCGCCCATTGCGGTCGGGAGTCATTAGTCCCCTAACCCATTATCTCGATTCCAGTTTTTTGGCTTCGAGCCAGTTGCCTCACTCGCGCAAACGATGTCGAGTGGGGCAACTTGTTTTTGGATGTTGTCTTCAGATGTTTTTCAACTGTCCTTCGAGTCCGTTTCTATTCCTCGACACCCTGGAGGGAAAGCGCTTGCTTGAGGTTGGCGAGTTCGTCTCGATGCGCTCGCACGACGATCTGAGTCAGCGCGTTGGAACTTTCACTCTCGAGAGATTTAATGGCAACGGAAACTCGTTCCAAGCGATCGGCTTTTCGCCAATAAAAAACCCCTGCCAACGGAGAGAGAACGACCGACCCCACTGCCAGCCAAGACAACTTCGGGGCGAGAATCGAGACGATCGGAATCGTACAGGATAAGCCAATAGCGGCCAGTAGCGTTAAGAAAATGGCTAAAAACCAACTCGGGCGAACGTTTCCTTCAAAAATCGCTTGTTCGGTTTCCGGTTCGACTTTTGCGAGTCGGTAAGCTCTGCGGGTAAAATACTCTCGCAACTGAGCGGCCAAAGACGCTTCGGTTTGCGAGCTTTGGAGAATTGCCTGCTGGGTTCGGTCTTTTGCTGAGGCGCGAATAAAGAAAAATAAGCCAATCCCCATCAAAACTGTGGGAATCAAAATGGAGGAGAGAACGGGATTGTTCATGGAATTCTTGGAAGAGCTTGGCATAATTTTACCAAAGTTTTTGGGGTTTCCCCTCAGCTCGCAAAGAGCCACCGCCGAGGCGCGAGCGCTTTTGACATCGACGGTTTGGCAAAGTTGCATACCAAATTTCATTCTCGATTGTCGGCTCGCATCGGTTCCTCGCGCTACGATGGGATGTTTGCAGTTTGACCTGGGTTCGATCTTTTGATTTTGACATTGGAGGGCAACTCGTTCGATACCCGCGCCTTCTTTCCCTCTCGAGATGTTCATGACTGAAGATTCTCAATTCAAATCCGATACTTCCCCAACTTTCCCCCAGCTCAGGCTAGAGGACGTGAGTTTCGTGTTTCCGATCGGGTCTCGCTCTGTGTTTGAGGGGGTCTCCGTCGAGATTTGGTCGGGCGATCGTCTCAGTCTCGTCGGTCCGTCGGGAGCGGGAAAAACAATCCTGTTGCGGCTGATGAACCGACTTGCCGAACCCACTCGAGGGACGATCTACTTTCAAGAGCGAGATATTCGTCAAATCGCCCCGATTCAATTGCGGCGCTCGATCGTCTTGGTTCCTCAAGAATCGAAGTTGTTGGGAATGACAGTGGCCCAAGCTTTGGCATATCCCCTGACCCTGATGGGGATGAAGTCATCAGAAATCCAGCAGCGGAGCGATCGATGGTGCGAGCGGCTGCATATTCCTGGAGAGTGGATGAATCGTACGGAAACTCAGCTTTCTGTGGGACAGCGACAGCTCGTGGCGCTCGCGCGGGCATTGGTGATGCAACCTGCGGTTTTGCTCCTCGACGAACCCACTTCGGCACTCGATCGCGGACGCAGCAACCATGTTGTCGAAGTCTTAAAACAGCTAACTCACTCTGAGTCGATGGCAATTGTTGCCGTCAATCATCAGCTCGATGTGGCGCGGGATTTTAGCTCTCGACTATTGCACCTTCAAGAGGGAGGCGTACGTCAAAATATTCTGGCATCGGACGTGAATTGGACGCTTTTGCAAGAAGAACTCGTGCGGGCGGAAATACAAGCGGCTCGAGAATGGGAATGAGCCAGGGAGAACGAATGAGAGGACAAATAACTTGTTGGGGAATCCCTCAAATCCGCGATAATTGATGGTGGGGGGTAGGAGATGACGAGTTAGATGTAGATGGGGGCGTTCTTTGAGGTTGGGCGGAGTTCAGTCTTTCGGAGTTGAATCGATATCCAACGTTGCGGACGGTTTGAATGAGACTCGGTTGTCGGGGATCGGTTTCAATTTTTTTGCGCAGTGACAGGACGTGGGTGTCGATGGTGCGGGGATTGTCGATCGCATCGGGCCAGGCTCGCTTTAAAAGTTCCGATCGACTTAAAGGAGAACCACCTGCTTGAGCGAGAACGTATAGTAAGCTAAATTCTTGGGGAGTGAGATCGATGAGTTCCTCTTTCATGCGAACTCGTCGCTGCACCAAGTCGATTCTCACCGGACCGTACTCCAGAGAAACCGGAGGAGTACTCGAGCGCGAGCGCCGCAGCAGCGCTTCTACCCGAGCGAGAAACTCCTGCATCCCAAAGGGCTTGGTCATGTAATCATCGGCTCCGGCTTTGAGTCCGGCAACAATTTCCGCTTCGGTGCTTCTAGCCGATAGCATCAGCACGAGAGATTCCTGCTGTTTTCCGAGCCAACGGCAAAATTCTAGCCCGTCGCCATCGGGCAAATCGGAGTCCAACACGACCAGGGTCGGTTGGCGGTTGTAAAATACGTCTCGGGCATTCCGGATGTCGGGTGACTGAACCACTCCGTAGTTCGCTTGTTGTAAATGCCAGCCTAGGAGCGACCTCAGTTGTGGGTTGCCCTCAATAATTTGAATATATACCGATACCACAAGACTTTACCTTCCTTTGCGTCCGTGGCTATTAGGGTAACAGAGCCGACCCAGTTAGTTTTGTAAAGCCTGATACCCCCTTAAAATACTAGCTCTGAGGACGATCGAACCGATTGGGCCGTAGCAGCGCGTCCGGGGGATGTGTGGATTTCGCCCTTGAATTTTGCGCCTTTCGACACCCTCTGACTCGAGAGTTCCCGCTACAATATACAAAAGTGCGTTATTTTACACAAATTGACTGGCACTTAGTTGAGTTCCATTGCCCGATCGTGCTCCAAGACACCGAAACTATCCGCCATTATCAAAAGTTAACCGATACTTTTGTCAATCTTTGGGATCGCGGTTATCGCACTGACGATCTGAGAATGTACTTAGACGGCTATTTGGCTGCCCTGCGGCAAGCTAAGGCGATCGAATTTCACTTGATTCACCGTCTAGAAGAAGATACAACTCGCTTCCTCTACGACGCATCTAATTTTGAAATTCCCTTGCCGCAACCCGAGTCCGATTACGGCTACTACTAAATTACTTTTGTTACTGTTTGGGTCGGTGCGATCGCCTCTTATGAGTGCGATCGCATTTTTATTTGCCTCGAAGTCTACTGGCCGAAAGATGTGCGAGCTTCCTCCACAATTTCTACGGTTACTTGATTCGATTGAGAATGACGCGCTAACTGCTCGATTTGTCCTCGAGCTTGAGAGCGCACGAAAAAAGGAATATTTTTTAACTTGGCCCGAGCCTCGGGAGTCCACTCCAGGTCGTCGGTTAAATCAAAATTCAACATTTTCACCCCGTCAAGTCTTATTGAGAATATTTTTTACACTGTAGCTCGATCGCTTCATAGAGATGCAGTATTGCAATAAAACTTAGATTTTTTGATGAGTAAAAATACACAATTTACCGCTCGAAACACCGACGATATTGAGGATTCTTCAACGCGATCGCGCTTTTGCCGTTCGCGTAGCGACTCCGCACGGAGTATCGCGCTTGTGTTGAATGCTTACTGAATAAATAGCAATCGAACCGATATTTTTGGGTAGATATTTGCCTTTATTCTATGGCTTCTCTGCAATGTTATTGCTTTAATTTCGTATCGGATAATTTGCTCTATTTTGGAATTTAGTATTGAAGTATACAGAAATTATATTGATAAGTTCAAATACTTAGAGGCTTTGTCTTGATTGAGTTACAGCCACAGTCAATTGCAAAAACACCATAACTTTACTTAATCTTTATCGAAAGTCAGCCATTTATCTCAATTCCTTTACCCAAGATTGCGATTCGATCTTTAAGGTGATAGGTAAGAACGCTAAAAACAGTTCACCCGAGGCGAACTTTATTAGGTCTTAAAGCTATGAACTACTTATTGTCAAATCTACTACAGCCTTTACGTCAGTGGCTCGATACGCGACCCATTAATAACCCTAAAGTCGCGTTATTTTTATTTAAAGCAATTCCCGCTCAATGTCCGTTCGAGCGCAACATCACCCTCTTCGGTCGTCATTTGATGCATATCCCCCCGATGTGCAAACTCAATCCGTTCTACGAGCAACTCGTCGGTCTTCGATTTCGTGCCATGTGCTATCTGGTAGATGACTGCGGAATGGTAGAGCTTTGCTAACATCGATCGCTCTTATTGCCTTATAGCCAAGGTCAAGTCGAAGTGGGGTAAAAGTTAACCAGTTTGAGTGCCTTTGCGAGTATCGAACTTTATGTCCCATTGCTTGGACTGTGACGGTAACTGCAACAACAACTGCAACAACAACTGCAACAACAACGGTAAGAGCAAACTTGCGGTCTCTCCCTTCACTTGAGAGGAATAAGCTTAGCTTTCCCCTTCGTGACACCCACCTTCAACATCGATTGGTGCTTCTAAGTGCCCTCAAGCCCAGAGTGGCGATCGCCGATTCGTATTTTTCCAATTTTAAAAATTACAACTCCAAACTGTTCGCTCAACGCTCCAAATCCTCCGATGCAGAGGTAAGATAGAGATCTTAAAATAATCATACTCAGACTCTGCAAATATCAGTGGGCAACATCTTCGGAAACCTATTTCGCATTACCACTTTCGGTGAGTCTCATGGCGGTGGCGTGGGTGCGATCGTCGATGGCTGTCCGCCACAGCTCGAAATTTCAACCGAAGAAATTCAGTTCGAGTTAGATCGTCGCCGTCCCGGTCAAAGTAAAATTACGACACCGCGTAAAGAAACCGATACCTGCGAAATTATCTCTGGGGTCTTTGAAGGCAAGACTTTGGGGACTCCGATTTCGATTTTAGTTCGCAACAAAGATACCCGACCCCAAGACTACAGCGAGATGGCCCGGACCTATCGCCCCTCCCATGCCGATGCGACCTACGATGCGAAATACGGCATCCGCAACTGGCAGGGTGGCGGGCGATCTTCGGCCCGAGAAACCATCGGACGGGTTGCAGGCGGGGCGATCGCCAAAAAAATTCTCCGGCAAGCGGCTGGGGTGGAAATTGTCGGTTACGTCAAGCGCATCCACGATCTAGAGGGAATT
>JAXHUC010000120.1:0-19626 GCA_034189805.1 Cyanobacteriota bacterium | reverse complement strand
CGCGTAAGACGACAACGGTCGCAATGCCTGTCGAAACGTCAAGCCATGAAGTAGCGCATCAACTCAGTTTGTTTGCCTAGCTTCAGAATCCCCCTTACTTCAGTCGGGGGAGTATGTCAATCGACCGATTAAATCTGTATCGCACCATGGAAGATGTCGTGTGTTGATTATCTGGTGGTGGGCAGTAGTATTCCCCTTACCGCAGCATTCATGGTTTTTGCCCTCTGCTCACCCGACAGGAGAATTGTGTAAAAATAACGGTGAGCGGTTTCGGCGCACGATAATGGGGTGTTTTCCGCGACTCGAAACATCGTCCAAAGTCCAAAGTAAATAGACAAAACCAAAATTATCGCATCCGGAATTCATGGATTGGCAACCCGGTTACATCATCGATAACCGATATCGCATCGAGTCCCAATTGGGAATTGGCGGTTTCGGAATTACCTACAAAGCACGGCAACCCAACTTAAAGCTTCCCTACGTCCTCAAAACGCCCCGCGCCGATCTAAAATTCGATCGCAACTACGATCGATTCGTGGAACGATTCAAACAGGAAGCGGAAAACCTCGCCAGATTTGCCCTAGAGGAACCACACCCCCACATCGTCCGTATCTTTGAATTGCTAGAGGTTCCCATCGAAGCGGGAAGCCGGGAACGAATTCCCTGTTTGGTGATGGATTTTATTCGCGGGGAAAGCCTGTACCATCGCGTCGCGCGGCAGGGGGCGCTATCCGAAGCCGATGCAGTGCAGTACGTTCTGCAAATTGGTGCGGCGCTCAGTGCGGTTCATGAGGCGGATTTGGTGCATTGGGATGCCACCCCGTTAAACATCATGCTCAAGCCCAACGGGACGGCCGTCCTCATCGATTTCGGCATTGCCGGGGACTGTCCCCCCAGTTCGTTTTCGCGGGATTTTGGCAATCGAGCTTTTGCCCCTTACGAACAGATGCTGGGCGAACGCAGTCCTGCGGTGGATTTGTATACCCTAGCCGCTTCGCTCTACTATGCAGTGACGGGGAAATTGCCGATGTCGGCGATGGAGCAGAAGTTGCGCAATCGATCGATAACGCCGCCCCAAAAGTATTGCCCTCAACTTGGCGATGGGTTGAATGCAGCGATTTTAGCAGCGATGGCCCTCGAACCCCAAAACCGTCCGGAGTCGGTGGCAGCATGGCTGGCACAGCTAGTGGGAGAGAAAGCCCAACCGCAGGTTGATATTGAGATAGACGAGAAGCGATATGGCAAACTGCGGGATTTGCTCGCAGCCGGGGAGTGGTCAGAAGCCGATGCTGAGACAGCACGGGTAATGCGGACGGTCGCAAACCAGGAAGAGGAAGGCTGGCTAGATGTGGAGGATATCAATAAATTTCCTTGTAAAGACTTGAAGGCGATCGACCTTCTCTGGGTAAAATACAGCAATGGTCGCTTTGGCTTCAGCGTCCAGAACCGGATTTACCAAGAACTCGGCGGAACGCGAAAGTACGAGGAGGAAGTTTGGGAAGCTTTTGGAGATCGGGTGGGATGGAGAAAAGGAGGAGACTGGTTGTCTTACCGCAACCTGACTTTTAGCACAAAAGCGTTACTTGGACATCTCCCGCGTGTCAACCTAACTTTTGTAGCACAAAAGCATTACCTATTGTTGTGTTCTTCTCTCGCATCGAGACTTATAAAGTGTAACATCTAAGAATTATAGATTTTTCTTAAGATTTATAATCAAGTTATTTTCCACGATACAGTCAGAATTGCGTTAGAGAAAGACGACTGGATGATTACGGACGAGCTATTTCGACTCACCATTGGTTCTTAATCGGTCTCTATCGATTTAGGGGTCCAGACAGTTATTGCATATTCTCGAAGGCATCCTCGACAAACACCACCGAATTCCTTTCTCTCACGGAGAAATTGAGAGTCGATTTATTATCGATCGCATCTTAAAATTGAGTCGAATCAATTTCCCAACCCGAACAACTTAAACCCGTTAAAACCAGAGGGGCGATCGTGAACGGACTGTGGCTCGAAAACCAACAACTGCGACTGCGAACGGATTTACCCATGCCCGAACCCGCCCCAGAAGAGGCTTTGGTGCGCGTGTTACGAGCGGGAATTTGCAATACGGATTTGGAACTGTTGCGGGGCTACTATCCCTATTCTGGCGTGCCGGGTCATGAATTTGTCGGCGTGGTGGAACGCGGGCCGCAACATTTGGTCGATCGTCGAGTTGTCGGGGAAATCAACGCAGCTTGCGGAACTTGCCGGTTTTGCCGTCGCGGCATCCCCACCCATTGCGAAAACCGGACGGTACTCGGTATTGTCAATCGTAATGGAGCTTTTGCCGAATATCTGAGCTTACCCATCGCCAACCTCCACCCCGTTCCCGAAAACGTCCCTACCGATGCGGCTACCTTCACCGAACCCCTCGCCGCTGCCTTGGAAATCCAAGAACAGGTGAAAGTCGAACCCGGACAGCGCGTGTTGGTGGTTGGCGATGGCAAACTCGGACAACTCGTGGCGCAAACCCTGGCGCTGACGGGATGTGACTTGTTGGCAGTGGGGCGACATCGAGAAAAGCTGGCGAATCTGGAGGCGCGGGGCATTCAGACGGGATTCGAGGATGCCGTAGACGATCGCACTTTCGATATTGCCGTCGAATGCACGGGAAATCCTTCGGGATTCGATCTCGTCAGGCGGTCTCTGCGATCGCGCGGCATTTTAGTCCTCAAAAGCACCTACGCCGGAAAACTCACCCTCGATGCCTCTTCTTTAGTCGTAGACGAGATTACCCTCATCGGTTCCCGTTGCGGCCCTTTTGCCCCGGCGCTGGAATTACTCGCATCCCAACAGGTAGACGTACAACCCCTCGTAGACCGCCACTATCCTCTATCGCAAGGGTTGACGGCATTCGATCGGGCCGAGCAGCGCGGCGTGATGAAAGTTCTTTTGGAAATGAGTTGAATGGAGAGCTGGGGAGGCTGGGAGAAGAAGATGACGCGGGGACGCGGGGACGCGGGGACGCGGAGATGGGGAGATGGGGAGACGCGGAGATGGGGAGACAAGGGAATATTTGACGTTCATCGTTCATCATTCATCATTTTTCCGAATTCCGAATTCCGAATTCCGAACTCCAAGCCCCCCAAGCCCTGGATCGACAAACCGATTCGACCAGGCCTAAATCCTCAGAATTAGGTTGTATATTCAGCGTTAATTTTTACGTAGTCGTAACTCAAATCGCAACCCCAAGCGATTCCCGTCCCCGGACCGCTACCAATTTTTACCGAGATCGAGACCGTATCCTCTTTGAGGTATTCCCCGGCGGCTTTGGTTTTGAGATACTCGCTCGCCGCAGCGCGATCGAACTCCTGGGGTTGTCCTTTTTCCATCAACAAAAAATCACCCAATTTTATTTGCAAATTGTTTTGGTCGAAATGGACTCCCGCCCGTCCGGCAGCCCCAGCAATTCGTCCCCAGTTGGGATCGCGACCGAAAACTGCCGATTTGACCAGAGACGATCCGGCAATGGTAATCGCCACTTGGCGGGCGGCAGCATCGTCTGGCGCGCCGGAAACGCTTACTTCAATTAGACAAGTGGCCCCTTCTCCATCGCGGGCGATCGCTTTTGCCAGATGCTGACAAACAAAGGTCAGCATCGCCTCGAGTTTTTCGGCATCGGGTCCCATGCTGGTGATGGTGGAAGTCCGAGACTGACCGTTTGCTAAGGCAATTAAGGCATCGTTGGTACTCGTATCGCCATCGACGGTGATTTGATTGAAACTGCGCTGGGTTGCCCGTACGAGCATTTCTTGCCAGAGTTGGGAGGAAACGGCAGCATCGCACGTGACGAACGCCAGCATCGTCGCCATATTCGGATGAATCATTCCCGATCCCTTAGAAATACCGCCCATGCGGATAGTGCGATCGCCGAAAGGGGCTTCGATGGCGATCGATTTGGTGACTAAATCTGTGGTGACAATCGCTTGTGCTGCGTCGTCTCCCCCGTCTTCCGATGCGGCGGTGACGACTTGGGGAATGCCTTCGCGAATCTTGTCCATTTTGATGCGCTGTCCGATGACACCCGTCGAAGCAAGCAGCACCAAATCCGGCGCAACTCCTAACGCCTGTCCGGTTAGCTGGGCGCATTCGATCGCATCTTCCCAACCCCGAGCACCTGTCGCGGCGTTGGCTTGACCCGCATTGCACAGAATGGCGCGGGTGCGGGGTTTGGCTTGCAGGCGTTCTCGGCAGTAGTCCACGCAAGCGGCCCGCACTTGGCTGGTTGTAAAGACTCCAGCGGCGATCGCTTCAATATCCGATAGGATGAGTGCTAAATCTTTTGCTCCAGAAGGTTTTAAACCTGCTGTAATCCCCGCAGCTTTGAAGCCTCTGGGGGCTGTGACTCCACCCGGAATTTCTTGCCAGTCTACCACTATATTTTCCCCTTACTCGTCTGTCATCTTCAGCCAGGATACGGCGATCGTGCCGTTTCGCAAAACTGAAAACCTCAAACAGGTAAAATCGAAAAATCGGGCGGCAAGCGCGAGCGGACGAGAAATACTCAAACCGCGCTTTCGTTCGATCTCTTCGTCAAAGCGGGAATTCGGCTCGATGCGGCGATCGTGTCTTGACTCGGGATTATATCATCGATAGGGGGTGGAGAACGTCAGATTCGCACTTTCTCCGCGTCTGGAGCGTTCGGAACGTCTCCCCATCATCATTCATCGCTTTCTCCTTGGCTGTCCCGGCGACCTAATTCGTAAATGCCGCCGCTGATACAAGCGATCGTACCTAAGCTAATCGTCCAACTCGCAGATCCAAAACTCAGTTCGATGAGATAACTACATGCAGTGCCGGCGACGATAAAGGGGATAATGCTGAATAGGGAGGCGTAGAAAGCATTTTGGGCTTCTCGACCTTTACGGGTGCGCTCGAATTCTTCGGCTGAGGTGTATAGCGATCGTTCGGCAAAGTTGAACCAGCGATTGAGTTGCTCGATCGTCCAATCTCCCCACGACCAGAATCCTAAGTATAATGCCAGCGACCACAAGGCAATACCGGCAATTGCAGTGGTATCGATCGAAAATTGAAAGGGAAAAAAGTCAACGAGCATGAGATGGCAAAGAAGATAATTTTATCTAAACTTGTATGGATTTTTACAAAATGCGTCGCGCTGCGAGAAATGAATTCGCGAGTTTGCAACGGCAAATTTGACCGTCTCTATGTATCGTACATCCTGTTTCCTCTTCTTGCCTGACAAAATTCGATCGAGAGTAATTTAAGAATTGCGCTCTAGGAAAAAAGTGATGACTTCATTGGAGATTTTTTGATTCGATGCAGTTTATCTCGCGAACAATATATTTGAGTAAAGAAAAAGTTCGATCGAGACAAATAAATAGCACGCTTTTAAAGCCGAGAATGAAGTAATATAAAAATGAGATAATTACTGGAAATCAAAAAATTATATTTTCTAAGCCAAGTCTAACTTTAATAATAAGTCTTGAAGCAAGCTTAATATCAAAACTCGATTGTTTGTGTTTACAAAAGTGACTTAAACTCAACTCAATAAAAATTGCTACGACTTGAATTTACGAGGTTATTTGCAGTCTGAGAATATTCTCTCGTGTCTATGAAGCTGACAGAAAATAAGTCGATCTGTACGATAACTCGATCGCCCCTCGATGTTTTTAGATCGCGATCGAGTTATCGCCAAAAAACACCGAGGACATCTAAAGTCCTCCAATTTTCTCCGTAGAGAAACGGAGTTTTCCTGAAAATTGATAGAGTTCGGCCGAGATGCAAAGTTCGATCGATTTGCAATTTAATCGATTCGATCGTCAATTCGATTAAATTGCTCGAAGTTCCGTCTTCACCCCCATCTCGTCAAGCATCGCCTGAATTTCCGGGCAGTAAATTGCATTCATAACGATGACCAAATCCGGTTGATATTCCTTGAGAAATTCCGGCGGCATAATTTCCTGTCCTACGCCGGGAATAAATTGACCGTGACGGTGGGGGTTGATATCGACGATATATTGAACCTGTTCTTTGGTATCCAAAGTCGTTAAGAACGCCACGCATTTCGACCCAGAACCCCAAACGACAACCCGCTTTCCTTGGGCTTGCCATTGCAGCAGATCTCGCTTCCATTTTTCGAGCTTGGCATTAATATTCGCCGCAAAATATTTGACATCTCGGGCAATTCGATCGACGCTATCCTCGAGCGGCAAACTGGCATCCGAGGGGGCGGTAACGGGTTGCGCTTCGATGAGGAGATATTGTTCGCCGTAGGCCAGATAAACATCGGTCACCTCAAAGCCCTTGGCGCGGAACAAACGAGCCAGAGAACCCGGCGTGAAATAGGAGCAGTGTTCGTAGTAGATATCTTCAAAAGCTAACTCTCGCAGAACGCGACCCATATCGGGAATTTCAAAGAAGACTGAGGTATCGAGACGATCGCCGATCGAATCGCGCACCGTACCGACGAATTCCGCAGTGGGGTAGATATGTTCGAGGGTATGGCGGCAGCAAATGAAATCGCCGACGCGATCGGCATATTTTTGCGAGTAGTAGTCTCGAACGAATTCGATCCGATCGACCACCGGACTCTGCACTCGCCCGACGACGGCAGAAGGATCGATGCCAACACCGCGATTTTGCCCGAGTTCGCACATCAGCACGAGAAAATCGCCCTTGCTGCACCCGATTTCGACAATATCTTTATCGTGTAAATCGTATTTCTCGACCAAGCGATTGGCTAAATCGAGCGCAAACTGATTGAAGGTGGGCGAAAAACTTTGTTGGTCTTCGTAGTTGGGGGCGTACGCCGACCATTTCGGATCGAATTCAACGTTGGTAATAAAGCCGCAATTTCCACAGAAGCCCAACACGACATCGCCACAGGGAAAATCAAGGGCTTCCTCTTGGCTGGGCATCATCAAACAGCTATGAACCGGAACGTTGCGAACTTCGTAGAAAATTGAGAGTTCGCCATGACCGCAGTTGGGACAGGTGTGTTCGACGACGGGAAATTCTTCGCCGAGGTAGGTTTTCGTTTTCTTGAGTAAAGGAGGTTGGCTCACGTTTTTGCTCCCGATTGGTATGGTTCTTGGCGCTAGGGTCGAAGGTCAAGGGAAAAATGGGTCGCGGTTGGGGTGGAAGTTCCAAAGGGCGGCAATCGCCTCTAAACTTTGGAGGCGATCGATTCAGATTCTGGGGGATCGGGAAAAATTGCCGATCTCACTGCAACTTTGCCCACTTTTAACACCAACAGCGAGACGGACATTAACGCGAAGCTGAGGAGTAAATTGTCCGATCGCATGAATGTACCTGCTTCGACGGCGAGGATGGCTTCGAGCAACACCGTCGGCAACAGGATTAAACTCGTCGCGACCGGCAGATAAAGTTTCCACAGGCGACTGCGGATGGGAATGCAACCCAACCACAAACCCAAGGGAATGAAGATGATGCTGTAAAAGAGCCATCGCCGTGCGTCGATAGTCGTCGCTTTCACGGGGAGGCCGAACAGGTGATAGAGGGCCAGTCCGGATTTGAGATCGATCGCGCGGATATCTTGCAATCGATCTCGATAGACTTCTAGTACCGAACCATCGTAGGAAACCACCAGATGATGGGGTTCGGTATCGCTCAATAGGTTGGGAACGAGAATGTGAGGCTCGGCCCCGTTGCGCCCCGTTATCGGCGATCGCAGGCGGACGACCAAATCCGTCTCGTTCTGGGCGAGAGTCAAATTGCGACGGTAGGCATCGCCAGAGAGAGAGATAATTCGCGCCGGTCCGGTTTGAGTGGTGCTCGCCGTTGCCACGATCGCGCTGAGGGTAAACTGAGAAGTTTGGCGGATGCGTTGGGAAATGGCCTGGGCGGGTTCGGTCGTTGCCAGCCAAGTCCGCTCTCCGGCTGGCGATGATGCGGTTTGGGGGGATAAATCTGGAGACGAACCCGCTCGATCTCGATTGCCGTCTTCTCCAGTTAAAGGATAAGATGCCACCAAGGAGTTACCAAACACTTGCGATGCTGGCGTTCGAGCGAAAATGTCGGCAATTTCTTCCGGAGTTAAGGCTCGATCGGCGATCGCTAACTCGGAAACCGATCCCTGCCAAAGTCGGCTTCCATCGACTTCGTTCCCGATCGCCAAGGGGAAGTTCTCCTGCCAATTATCCGGCTGCGTCAACTCTTGCAGGGCCAGAGAGCTGCCAAAGGTCAGCAGGATGTAAGCGAGGAAACACGCGACCCATTTGAGTAGGGAAAAGTACGATATCGGTCGATTGTCTCCTTCGATCGAATAGTAGGCGATAAAGGCTTTCCATCGATCGTACCCCAGGCATCCCAAACAACCACTGAGGCTATTGGTGAATAAATCGATCAGGGTCGGATATCTTTGGGGTAAAAACATCTGGCAGGATTCGACGACAAACGACAGGAACAAACTCGCCAGCAGGACGACTATTGCCGCACCGAGTTTGCCACTTTGTTTGCCGATGAGCCAACCGCTCAGTCCAAAGCCGAAGGGAAATAACATTAAGAGGTTTCCGACCCGATCGAGCGGATCGCTCGGACGAGAGAAAAAATCAGCCAGTTTTTCAACTGAAAAATTGGGCGCTCCAGAAAAATTAAAGGGGAATAGAGTGGCGATTAAGACGATCGCCACGCCAATAAGTGTAATGGTCGGTAATGCTCGATCGACTTGTCGATCTAGATCGGCAAGTGAGATTTTAGGAGGCACGTTGCGAACGCTCATCTAAACTACCTTTCGGTTTGGTTTCGTTTGTTCTTTTATCTAGCCTAAGTCAAACAATAACTTTTGGCGCGGGTATCGGGATGATGAATTTCCCTCCTTTTTGGAGATAGTTATCTTGTTGCTCTATAATTTCTCTAGCGAAATTCCATGCCAAAATTAAAACATAATCTGGTCGATCTTCGAGCAATTTAGATGGAGAAAAAATTGGTAAATGATTGATTCCCATATAGCGCTCGTGCTTGAACGAGTTTAAATCGACGACGTAATCGAGTAGGGTTTTATTAATATTGAAGTAGCTCAGTAATGTGGTGGCTTTTGCCGCTGCCCCGTAGCCGACGATTTGCTTCCCTTGTTTTTTGAGATCCCAGAGGATTTTGAGTAACTCTTGTTTGATTCGATCGACGCGATCGGCAAAGTTTTGATAGTAATCGAAGCGATCGACACCGCGATCGGCTTCAGCTTGTAAAATGGATTTCACCTCATCTTTCACTGCTTCTAGAGGCTCGACGAACAATCGCAACGAGCCGCCATGAATCGTCGTTCTTTGCACGTCATTGAGAAATAAATTGTGCCGTCGGAACAGTTTATCCAAAGATGTTAGGGAAAAATAACATAAATGCTGGTGGTAAATGGTATCGAATTCCCCATGCTCCACCAAATCCACCACGTAGGGCACTTCGATAACCGCAACTCCAGTTTCTTTCAATAAAATCCCAATCCCCGCGACAAAGCCATTCAAATCCGGGACGTGGGCGAGAACGTTGTTGGCTAAGAACACATCAGCCTGTTTTCCTGCTTCTCGGAGTTCGGTGGCGAGTTCTTTGGTGAAGAAAGTGCAGCGCGTGGGAATACCGGCCTTTTGCGCCGCTTCGGCCGGACCGCTAGCCGGATCGATTCCCAGAACCGGAATCCCTTTTTCGGCGAAGTTCTTGAGCATGTACCCATCGTTACTCGCCGCTTCGATAACCAAACTATTGCCATCGAGATGGCGCGATCCGAGAATATTTTGGGCGCTGCTGGCAAAATGTCGCAGCAGGGACGGGGAAACCGAGGAAAAGTAGGGATAGTCTTGGCAAAATAGAATCTCGGGCGGCACGCTGACGGTAATCTGAACCAGGCCGCAGTTGGGGCAAAATGCCAGTTCTAAGGGGGCGGTATATTCGGGTTTGTTGAGTTGGTCTTTGGTGAGCAACCCGTCTGCGAGGGGAGTATAGCCAAAGTCGATCGCCAATTTTAAGTCTGAATGTCCGCAAGAACGGCAAGGGGGCATTGCGTCGGACATATTTATTTGCTCCTAATTTCAGGGAATTAAAAATTCGTCTTGAAAAGTTGAACGGGACAGAAACCGACATCGCTCGCGATGCACGCAAAATGCAAAATTAAACAAAATTAAAAATGTGCGCATTAAACAGGGAATAGAGTTAGCTCCTCACCACTGGCATCATTTTCCGATCGCTCTTGAATATCCTGCGCCCGAGCGGTCGCGATGAGTGCGACGGTTTCTCGCGATAAAGAGGTCGATCGCACTCACCTACAAAAACTCCACCCAAAAGTACCGCAACTACACCGATACGGTGACTTTCCGGCGCAAATCTCCATCGAGGGTACCATTACTCAGTAGAGACTGAATGTGAGCGATGCGCTTATATTTTTCCCCTTCAAATTCTTCGAGGGTTAGCCCGATTTTTTGATAGGCCGCGTATAGCTCTTGCGCTCCCCGTCGCGCGTTCCACTGGGGTTTAAATTCCGGCAGAACCCGCAAGATTTTGCGACAGTCCACCCGATAGCAGCGCTTGTCGGGACCGCCATCTTTGGCGTACTCGATTGCGCAGCCGGGAACCACCTCCTCGACGATATCGGCCAGTTCCCGAATCCGATAGTTATCGTCGTTGCGCCCGACGTTAAACGCTTGGTTGTGGACGGCTTCGCGCGGTGCGTTCATCGCCGCGACGAACGCGCGGGAGATATCTTCAATATGAACGATCGGTCGCCAAGGGGTTCCGTCGCTTTTGATGTAAACTCGTCCGGTGGTAAACGCCCAAGCGACTAGGTTGTTAAGCACCAAGTCGAACCGCAACCGGGGCGATACCCCATAGGCGGTGGCATTGCGTAAGAACGTCGGGCTGAAATTATCGTCGGCAAGTTGGCTCACATCCTGCTCGACGCGCACTTTCGACTCGCCGTAGGGAGTCACCGGGTTAAAGGCAGATTCTTCGTTGAGCAGTTCTTCACCCCCCGCCCCGTAATTGCTACAGGAGGAGGAGAAGATAAACCGAGGAACCCCGACTTCCTTGGCAAGTTCGGCCAGCCGTACTGAGGCGCGGTAATTGATTTCGGCAGTTAGATTGGGGTTGAGATTGCCCAGGGGATCGTTGGAGAGACCGGCTAAATGGAGAATGACATCGTATCCTTCCACGTCGGCAGCTTCCACATCGCGGATATCCTTACGGATTTCGGGAATCTCTTCGATCCCCTCCCCAAAGGTGCAGCGCTCGAACAAATCGCTATCGAGACCGACAACCTCATGCTGTTGGGCTAGCAGCATGGGTACTAGCACCGTTCCGATATAACCCTTGTGACCCGTTACTAAGACTCGCATTCGATTCCTCCCAAATTTTCCAAGGTGCACTGCCGCTATCCCACAAGTTTTGCAAGCGGCGCTTGTCCCGCAAGGTGTCCATACACTGCCAGAACCCGTCGTACTGGTAGGCCATCAGTTGACCGTCTCGGGCGAGGTTTTCGAGGGGTTCTTTTTCCCAAAGGGTGTTGTCACCTTCGATGTAGTCGAACACTTGCGGTTCGAGGACGAAGAAAGCCCCGTTAATCCACCCTTCTTTAATTTGGGGTTTCTCGGAGAATTCTACGACCCGATCGCCTTCGAGAACGGGCAAGCCAAACCGGGCGGGGGGTCGGACGACGGTCATGGTGGCGAGTTTGCCGTGGTGGCGGTGGAAGGCGAGCAATTCCTGGAGGTTCAGGTCTGATACGCCGTCTCCCCAAGTGAGCATGAAGGTTTCGTCGCCCATGTAGGGAATGAGGCGCTTGATGCGACCGCCAGTGTTGGTGTGCAGCCCAGTATCGATGAGATCGATTTGCCATTGGGGTCGCCAGCCATCGTGCATTTGCACTTGACCGCTTCCGAGATTTACCGTCAGATTGCTGTTGAGGGAACAGTAGTCCACCATGTATTTTTTGATGACTTCCCCTTTATAGCCCAAGGCGATCGCAAAATCTTTGAAGCCGTAGTGGGCGTAATGCATCATGATATGCCACACGATCGGTCGCCCGCCAACCTCGACCATCGGTTTGGGCTTGCTTTCAGTCTCTTCGGCTAAGCGAGTTCCCAAGCCACCCGCTAGAATTCCGACTTTCATCACCTAATTCTCCATTGTGCGGTTCGTCTGTGATTCCACTGACCGGACGAAGGGTAGAGCCACCCTCCATTCGATCGGATAGGGCTGTCTATTCTTCGGGGTCAGCGGTGTATTTTTACGTGCGATCGCCTTTTTTGTTATAAAAATTCACAAAAATTTGGTTATATTCTCAATTGAGAGCTTTGAGTCATTTCTCAATTGAGAATATAAGAGGCGATCGCCCCTGAAGCTCACTCACTTAAACTTTTAAGAGGGTTTTTCCTAAATTAAATTAATGTGAGTGTAGCCCAATTTTTTGATTCTTTTCCGAATATATATTCGATGAATATATGCAATTTTAAACGTACTTTTTTAATATGGAATAATCTTATTAAAAAATTTTTCAAGACAACAATTACCTTTACGTAATCTTTACACTTGCCAAATTGGCAATAAATTATTTTGTCCGAAAAAATACGGATTTTTAGGTTTTGAGAGGAATGGGAAGAGAAGAAAAAGAAGACAAGGGAAAATTTTCTAAGTCCGATCGGTGCTTCCCTCGCGTCTACATTCATCATTCATCGTCCATCATTTTTGAGGATTATTGTTTCTAAACCCGCAAAACTGGTAACGTCAGCACTGGCATCTGCGCAATACTGCACGCAGAGTCGATCGCACAAACGGCTTTTGAAGAAAATGCACGAGCGCATTCATGACGATCGGAATTTTCGCTGCCTGGGAAAATTTAGAGTTTGTGGCACGCGAGCCAGTTCGAGTTCCAGCTTTTCTGGCTCAAAAAAGCTGTTGGCTGACAGCTGAATGCTTACTCTAAAACTTCGATTAAAAGCTGACAAATTTTTTCGCTGACGAGTCGATCGCCTTCTGGAGATAAGTGAATGGTGTCGCGATACAGGGTTTCGGATTCGTCGATCGCGTTAAAAATGGGTAACAAATCGATGAAGGGAATATTGCGGGTTTGAATCGTCGATTGCAGGCGATCGCGTGCCTTAATTTCGTATTCTTTCGGTCCGGGCGAACCCACTTCTCGTTTGAGAGGACTGAGAACGACAATTAAGGGAATGTTCTCGGCTCTCAGGATGGCATGAATTTGTTCGATCGCCGCCAAATTTTTCCCCACCCGATCGCCCCCTTCTTGGCGCAATCGATCGAGTTCGGGAATCGCAACTTCGGGCAAAACGTAACGCTCGATGGCTTCGATCCACGCCAGGGCAGGTTTTTGTGCGGGATAGTTGCGATCGCGTCCCACCGGCAAAGACGTGGGAGTAATGGCAAACAAATCGTCGGTATTAATCAATAACACCACCGCCTTAGCTTGGAAATGTCCGAATCGTTCGAGATAGGCTAGCTCATTGCGCGGCCCCCAGGAGTTCGCCGAAGCATTGAGGACTTCAATTTTCCCCTCACTCAGTCTGGGGCCCAACTCTCCCGACAGCAACCGAGACATCCTCGCCGACATCGTATCCTCTCCATCGGTCCACCAGCCGCCATTTGCCAGCGAATCTCCCAGCAGCATCACCCGCACCGTCGAAGCATCCGGCTGGGGTGAAATTTCCTCGGAACGCATCGAATAGCTGTTAATGTCGATTCGGTTGCCAAAGCGGCGCGTGCGTTGGTTGGGGGCAAGTAAATAGCCGATGCGATCGTCGGCAAGATATAGCAGCGGATTGCCAAACCCAAAAAACGCGCGCAGACCGATTTCTCCAACAATCAGCAATCCCAGGGCGATCGCCACAGAGACGAGGGCAAATTTAACCAAATTGGAACGGGGACGAGACGGACAGATCTCAGTTTAGATCGGATGGGTGGGGGATGGGGAACGGAGGGCTGGGGGAGCTTCGGGGGCAAGGGAGGCTTCGGGAGAGAGAGACAAGGGAGAATTTTGCATTCATTCCCCCGTTTCCCCCGTTTCTCCCGTTTCTCTCCCTCTCCGCGTCCCCGCGTCACCGCGTCACCGCGTCCTCCCATCTCCCCTGCCCCCGAGAGCTGGCGAACTCTTTTATAATTCCAGGTAGAGATATCAGCGCGAGATCGATTTGATGTTAATATCTTGTACCGTTCCCTACCGTCTGTACCTTTGCGAACAATTCACATTTGAATCTTGCTTGAGGTATAGATATCGGTTGGGGTTGAAACCATCCCGCAGACGATCGAAAATAAGTCCGAGACAAATAAAAACGTGGACTTGAAGCCAATTTTTAACACATCCAATCCGATAATCGGGGTCGTTCATTTACTGCCCTTACCCGCTTCTGCCCGTTGGGGTGGAAGCCTGAGTGCCATAATGGATCGAGCTGCCCGAGAAGCAACAGCCCTCGCCTCTGGAGGAGTAGACGGCATTATCGTCGAAAATTTTTTTGACGCTCCCTTTACCAGTACTCAAGTCGATCCGGCCGTGGTGAGTGCCATGACCTTAATCGTACATCGACTGATGAATCTGGTCGCCCTACCCATTGGCATCAACGTGTTGCGAAATGACGCTCGCAGCGGACTGGCGATCGCCTCGTGCGTAGGAGCAAAATTCGTGCGCGTCAACGTCTTGACCGGGGTGATGGTGACCGACCAAGGAACCATCGAAGGGTGCGCTCACGAACTCCTGCGCTATCGACGAGAATTAGGCAGCGATGTCAAAATACTAGCAGACGTGTTGGTCAAACACGCCCGACCGCTCGGTTCTCCCAACCTGACGGTTGCCGTCCAAGAAACCCTCGAACGGGGTTTGGCTGATGGGGTCATTCTCTCGGGCTGGGCGACGGGTAGTCCGCCGAGTTTGGAAGATCTCGAACTCGCTTCGGCCGCCGCTAAAGGCAAGCCGGTGTTTATCGGTAGTGGTGCCAACTGGGAAAATATCGGTACCTTGATCCAAGCTGCCGATGGGGCGATCGTCTCGAGTTCTCTCAAACGCCGAGGGAATATCGAAGAACCGATCGATCCGATTCGAGTGGCGCAATTTGTCGAAGCCATGCGCCGTGCGGAACAACTCCAGGTGCAGCCTAAGTCCAAATCTTCCGTGAAACTGCATTCATAGAAAGAGCTTTACTTATGATTCGCCGACGTTCTACTCCTTGGATTCATCGCTGGTCCCGTCCGATTATGGGTTCGATCGCCATTATCGGGGCCCTGGGTACGGCTTTCCTGACAGTCGTCAAACTGCGGGGAGATATTTCTGGGGTTTGTGCTGGGGGGGGATGCGATGTCGTCCTCAGCAGCCCTTACGCAAGTATTTTCGGTCTTCCCCTAACCCTGTTTGGCTTTTTGGGCTATGCGGCGATGGCGACCTTTGCCTTCGCACCGCTGGTTGTCAGCCCGGAGAAAAACAAGAAACTGCACCTGCAACTCGAACGTTGGACGGGGCTGTTTTTGTTTCTGGGTGGGACGGCGATGGTGGTGTTCAGCAGCTACCTGATGTATATCCTCGCCTCCGAACTGAAGACCACTTGTCTCTATTGCATTACCTCGGCAACCTTTTCGTTGAGTTTGTTCGTCCTCTCGATTATCGGTCGCGCCTGGGATGATATCGGTCAACTCTTGTTTTCCGGGATTGCTGTCGCGATGGTGACCCTGGTGGGAACGCTGGGAGTGTATGCCGGGATTAACGGTACCTCAGCAACGGCTTCTGCCCCGGCCAACATCGAACTGGCAAAGCACCTGGGCAATACCGACGCGAAAATGTTTGGCGCGTACTGGTGCGGTCACTGCCAAGACCAAAAGGATCTATTCGGCAAGCAGGCGTTTAAAGATGTTGAGTATGTCGAATGCGCCGAAGACGGGGAAAATTCCCAAACCCAACTGTGCCGTTCGGAAGGGATTCAAGCATTTCCCACTTGGAAAATTAACGGCGAGTTGCACTCGGGGGTACAAAGCCTAGAGGAGTTGGCCGATTTGTCGAACTACGAGGGTTCGCGAGACTTCGGCAGTTGATAGCGTGCGATGGTGACTGGAGATGGGGTGTGGCTAAAGCTATGCCCCGACGAATTAACGCCCTGCGTTGAGAATGCGATCGGCTGTGAGATTGAGACTGGGGAACGTGGGAGAAGAAATTGTCATTCGATCGGTAAAACGTTGTTCTTCGTACGACATTTCTTTTGAGGTTTCTTCAAGCGTCAGTACCAACACCACTTCACGGTAGGGGTCAACGATCCAATATTCTCGAATGCCCCGTTGGGCGTACTCTCGCCGCTTTTCGATGTAGTCGCGGTCGTAGTTTTTCTCTCCAGGTTCCCCAGGAGATACCACTTCTACAACTAACGCCGGTGGTGGCATCTCGAGAGTAATCAAATCCTGACTTGCAGATTCTAGAGCGTCAGCACAGGCAGTTGATAACACCACGAAATCCGGTTGTCTGGCTGTAACTTTGAGGCTGCTGCTAACGGCAATTTGTACGCCGATGGTGAGGAGTTCGGTGGAAATGCCGAGTTGGAAAAATGTGCCAAATAAGAATGAGGCGATGCGATGATTGAGTCTACTTTCAGGCGGCATCTCAACTAACACCCCATTGACGAGTTCGTAGCGGGTGTCGGTGCCATCGTCATAGTTGAGGTACTCCTGAAGAGTCATTTGTCGGTGGGGTGAGAGCGTCATCGATCGAGCCTCTGGCAATTATCCTTATTTTAGGGGAATGTTTGGGGTGCGGAAATTATGAGGGGCGATCGCAACTGATGAAGCAATTGCGATGACTTGGATTAACCTAAAACTTGAGCCTTGGAGGTAAACCTGTCATGATTGCGCCAACACACACCAAACAGTACACCATTGATGAATATCTAGAACTCGAAATCGCATCAGAAACGCGCAGCGAATATTGCCATGGAGAAATTATTCCCATGACGGGTGGAACGCCTAACCACAATGAGATTTCAGGCAACTTGTATATTCTTTTGAAATCTGCTCTCAAAGGGAAAGACTACCGAACTTTCGTGGCAGACCAACGACTTTGGGTTCCAAGTGCCAGCCTCTATACCTATCCCGATGTGATGGTTCTACCCAAGCCGATCGAACTTCAAACCGGACGGAAAGATACCGTTGTCAACCCTTGCTTTATTGCTGAAGTGTTGTCTAAATCGACTCAAAATTACGACCGAGGCGAGAAATTTGTTGCCTATCGAACGATTCCTACCTTCAGCGAATATCTACTCATCGAGCAATATAGAGTACACGTCGAGCACCATATCAAAACTGCGGCGAATCAGTGGCTATTTTCAGAATACGATGACCCAAAATTTACTCTTTCTTTGAGTACTTTTGAGATTGAAATTCAGATTTCAGATTTTTACGAAAATATTGATTTTCAAAGTATTAGATCGAATGGTTAAAAAGTTTGAAAGATGAAATCTTCTAAAGCTAGCACCGATAGCCTTCATGAAATTGCAAATTTTACGGACGTAGCAATCGATTTGCCGAGGAAAAAGATTGCTGAGTTTTGCGATCGCTGGAGTATCGTAGAATTTTCCCTATTTGGGTCTGTATTACGGGATGACTTTCGATCCGAAAGCGATATTGATGTCATGGTGCAATTTTACACCGAAGCGCATCCAACACTTTTTGATTTAGCCCAAATGGAGGAGGAATTAAAAGTTATGTTTCAGCGCGATGTTGACTTAGTAACTCGCAAAGGGATTGAAACAAGTCGCAACTATTTGCGCCGAAATACCATTCTCTCTTCAACTCGGACGATCTATGGAACGAGATCTGCAATCGCTGCTCGATCTCCTGCAATCCGCACAAATTATTATGGGCTAAATAGGTAGGCGATCGAATTGTCAACAAAACAACCCGATCGCCGATCGCCCAATGCTTAAGACTCTACCCAATTCTTCGCCCGATCGACTGCTTTTTGCCAAACGGTAAAATTATCTTGCGCCTGAGTTGCTCCCTCTCCCGGCTCGAAAACTCGATCGACTTGGCGCGTCTCGATTAACTTGGCGTAATCGTCCCAAAATCCCACGGCTAAACCCGCCCCGAAAGCAGCACCTTGGGCTGTAGCATCGAGGATAGCGGGACGTTCGACGGGAACGCCGAGCAAATCGGCTTGGAACTGCATCAAAAAGTCGTTCTGCGACGCGCCGCCATCGACTTTGAGGTAAGAAACCGGCGTAGCGCAATCGAGATCCATCGCTTGAACCACTTCTTTAACTTGATAGGCGATCGACTCTAACACCGCCCGCACCATATGTTCTCGCCGCACGCCGCCGGTAATGCCCTGAAACGAGCCTCGCGCGTTCATATCCCAGTGGGGTGCACCCAAACCGCTCAAAGCCGGGACGAAGAAAACACCGTCGCTATCGGCAACCTGACGCGCCATCGGTTCCGTATCTGCCGCCGAATCGATTAGTTTGAGGCCGTCCCGCAGCCACTGAATGCAAGCCCCAGTAGTGAACATCGCCCCTTCGAGAGCGTAGTTGGCTTGCGCGGCCGTCGTCCAAGCCACGGTGGAGAGGAGTTTTTGATTCGATCGCGTCAGTTGGGTTCCCGTTTGCGAGATTAGGAAACAGCCAGTGCCGTAGGTGCATTTGAGCATCCCCGGTCGATCGCAACCGTGGGCGAACAGGGCCGCTTGCTGGTCGCCAAAAATCGCCGTAATGGGAATTTCCACCCCCAATAAACTCGGATCGGTTTTGCCGAAATCTCCCATACTGGGGCGAATTTCGGGTAGCAAACTTGCGGGAATTCCAAACAAGTCCAGCAGCGAAGCATCCCATTCCCCCGTCGTCAAATTCATCAGCATCGTGCGGCTGGCATTGCTGCTGTCAGTGGCGTGAACTTTGCCCCCCGTCAGGTTCCACAGAATCCAAGAATCGATCGTCCCGGCAAGGACGTTATCGAGATCGATATCCGGTTGTTCCCGCTTCACCCAATCGAGCAGCCACACCAGCTTCGTCGCTGAAAAGTAGGCATCGAGCACCAGACCCGTACTCTCTTCAATTCGATCGGCATCCCCGCGATCGCGTAATTGACGGCATAGCGAAGCCGTGCGCCGATCTTGCCAGACGATCGCCTTATGCAAGGGTTGCCCGGTGGTTTTATCCCACAGCAGGCAGGTTTCCCGCTGCACCGTCAGTCCGACAGCGGCAATCTGTGCCGGGGCGATTTTCGTTTGTGCCAAAACGTTCTCGATGCAAGTGCGAGTATCTTGCCAAATTTCTCCCGCATCGTGTTCGAGCCAACCCGGTTTGGGATAGTGTTGGGTCAGTTCTTTGTAAGCTTGTCCGGCGACCGTACCGTCCGCAGCAAATAGAATCGCGCGGTTACCCGTGGTGCCCAGATCGAGGCTGAGAATGTATTGAGGCGTGTTGGAATTAGGAACAGATGAAGACACGATCGTACTCAATAGGTTGGATTGCTAAAGTTGGATTTCAGATGGCTGGAGTTCGCATTTCAACGCGCAGAACTGAGAGACGATATCCATCAAGCAAGTTTAAACATTGCTCTGGGACTTTTCGACAAAACTATTTGCCAGAGCACCCCTCGATCTTCTCGAAATTTTCTGCGATCGGGCTTTTCCCTTGAGTG
>JAXHUC010000012.1:0-72060 GCA_034189805.1 Cyanobacteriota bacterium | reverse complement strand
CCAAAAAAAATTCCCCCGTCTAGCGACAAGAGGAAATAAGGTGTTTTTGTTTGAGCGAGAGATAATCGATAACCAGATCGGGTTCGCAGCCAAAGTATCGCCTAACTGGTAGACTTTTCTGAAGCACTCACCTCGGTCGGTCTATTTACAGAATTCCACAAAAATCTGGGTATTTTCGGAAGATTACCTGAAAATTGCATGAGGGCGATCGAAAGACTGCGCGATCGTCACTTTCCCTCGGCCTTCCTTGCCGAAGATCCATCCTCAAGCCTTTCGAGAACGAGCAATTCGCCAGCTCAAAGCAATCACGGGTACCATTCCCACCAAAACCAGTGCCAGTGCCGGACCCGAAGCTTCTGCGAGTCGTTCGTCGGAAGCCAAGTTATAGACTCGCACCGCGAGGGTATCGAAGTTGAAGGGTCGAATCACCAACGTGGCCGGTAATTCTTTCACCACATCAACAAAGACCATCATCGCCGCCGTCAGCAGACCCACCCACATCATAGGAACGTGAACTTTCCCCAAGGTCTGGGTTGGCGTGTAGCCCAAACTTCGGGATGCCTCATCTAAGCTGGGTTCGATTTTCCCGAGGCTCGATTCGACCGTTCCGAAAGAGACCGCCAAAAAACGGACGAGATAGGCAAAAATCAGAGCGACAACCGTTCCGCTGAGCAGCAATCCCGTGGAAATACCAAACGTCGATTCCATCCAAGCATCGACGGCATTATCGAAACGGCCCAAGGGCACTAAAATCCCCACAGCGATCGCCGAACCGGGAATCGCGTATCCCATCGCCGCAATCCGGGTTGCCAAGCGCATCCCCGGATTGGGACGCAGGCGGACCCCATAGGCCATTACCAGGGCCACGATAACGGCAACCATCGCCGTCAGCACTGCCACAAAAGCCGTGCGGCTGGCTAATTCCCAAAAGCGATCGTCGAAGGTGTCTCGCGCGTGGGCAACGGCCATTTCCAGCAATGCCCCGGCAGGAATCAAAAAGCCCAAACACACGGGGACGAAGCACGCCAGCCAAGCCCAGATCGCGCGAATGCCGGTTAAAGAATAGCTGGGTAGGGTTTTATAGGAGGTGGAGGTTTGGTAGAAACTGGCGCGACGGCGAGACCAGCGTTCCAACCAAATCAAAGCCAGTACGAACAACAGCAAAAATGCGGCAAGCTGGGTAGCGGCAACCCGTTCCCCCATGGCAAACCAAGTGCGATAGATCCCCGTGGTGAAGGTATCGACCCCAAAATATTGCACCGTCCCGAAGTCGTTGAGGGTTTCCATCAACGCCAGCGCTAACCCAGCCACGATCGCCGGACGGGCGAGGGGAAGGGCGGTGGTGAAAAAACTGCGCCAGGGATTGCAGCCGAGAACGCGACTGGCTTCGAGAGTACAAACGGATTGTTCTAAGAAGGCAACCCGCGCGAGCAAGTATACGTAAGGATACAGCGTCAGAGACATCATGGCGATCGCCCCGAAGAGCGATCGAATGTTGGGAAACCAATAGTCTCCGTATTCCCAGCCGAAAATCTGCCGCAGCAGCGTTTGTACCGGACCGGAAAATTCTAAAAATTCAGTATAGGTATAAGCCAAAATATAGGCCGGGGCCGCCATCGGCAGCAGCAGCGCCCATTCAAACAGACCTCGGTTGGGAAAACGACACATGGTCACCAACCAAGCCGTGCCGACACCGAGTAACAACACGCCACAACCAACCCCCAGGGCCAGCCAGAAGGAATTGGTAATGTAGCGGATTAAAACCGTTGAAGCGAGATGCCGCCAAATTGGACTGGCATCGACAAAAACATTACTGAGAACGACAAGAACGGGAGAGGCGACCAGAAGGGCGATCGCCCCGATGAGAATCGTCCAAGGTTCGAGAAAGGTGGGACGAGCGATCGCATCTAACCATTTCCAACGGGCGATCGGTTTCTGGGAATTGGATTTTTCCATAAGTACTTTCAACAGTTAAACAGTTTGTTGCCATCTAGATCGAGCAACAACTCTCCCAAAGCACCGATTTTTGTGACTGAGGCTCTTTTACTATAGATGAAAATTCTTTGCAATAGTTATGGACTCCCATTGACCTCTAATTTCGTTTGGGATGCTGTTGGCAACACTCAAACCCGATCGGTCTCGAAACTGCTAAGCTAAGATCCATCTCTATCTATATTTAAGATCGATTTGAAATCGACTTGCCCCCGTTCATGCTGTCAATTTCCCTCCCCATCCCTGCTATCCGGTCGCTTTCTGCGGACAAGGTGGAGAATTGAGATTCATGAGATTCAAATGATGTCCGACCTCCCGATTCCTAGCTTTTCTGCTCTTCAATTGCAATGACCCGAGTCTACGAATTATTCTTCCAAGGCGGCCCGGTAATGTGGCCCCTGCTGGGATTATCGGTTCTCACCCTGACCCGTGCCATCGAACGAGCGGGTTTTTGGATGCGTCTGTTGGGTTCGGAACATCAAATTGTCGATCGGGTGCTCGATGCGGCCCGCTACGATTGGTTCAAGGCAATTGCCATCGCCCGACAAGCCGAGTTTCTGCCCATCGGTCGTTTTCTCCTCGCCCCCTTACAACTGCAAAATCCCAATCCGGAAACCTTCCACCTCGCGATGGAAGCTGCCGCAGACAAAGAATTTATTCAAATGCGCAAGGGCAATCAATTTTTCGAGGCCGTTGTGGCGCTTTCTCCCTTGTTAGGATTGCTGGGGACGGTGATGGGATTGATCGTTACGTTTGCCGAACTCGATATCGGGAATGCCGCTGGAACTGATACATCGCAGGCCGTTGCCGGAATTAGTGCGGCGTTGCTGACCACTGCGGCCGGAATGATCGTTGCCATTCTCGCATTGGTCTGTTTTCGGATTTTCGTCTCTCTACAAACGCAACAAATGGACTATTTTTTTACCGTCGGTAACGAATTAGAACTCATTTACCGACAGATTTGGTTCGATCGACTCAAAAAGTAACGGTCAAGTCAGGTTTTAAGTTTCTAGTATAGCGTTTCTCAAATGGGTGAGGTATGACCAATGTAGGGGCGGGTTTAGCTAAAAATCTTGGTCTTAACTGAGATTTATCAATCAAAACCCGCCCTCAATATGTACCTTGTTCAAGAGAGAATCGCTATACATCACAAAATTAAGTATAAATACTTGTTTTCGTGATGAGTATAAATACTTTTTTTTTGAGATGGCTAAGCTCTCGATAATCAGAGTTAAATATAAACTTTTTTGAAGTTATCTTGAACAAATGTATCTTTTGTTTGTAAATTAAAAATTTTATTGATATATTTAACAAAACAAATTAATTAAAATTGTGAAAACTTCTACTAGTTCTAAACATTTTACCGACGCTTTAATGATGGGTTTGCTGTTAGTTGTTATGAGTGTGGGAATTATCGGCATCATGGTTGCCGGAGTTGGTGTCTAAAGAGATCGAGCCTTCTCGATGCCACAGGTTTATCGATAAAAAGTTAAACTTTAACAGAGTAAATTAGCGATCTTTCAAATTATCGTTTGCGGGTGGGTTCAGTCAAAGTGCGTTCCGGTTCAGAAATCCCGATCGCCTGACAAACCTCTCGAAGCAAAACACAAATAAAACATAAACCCTGTAGCAGTTTCTCAAGACATTACATCTGCTACAGGGTTATTTAACAACTGAACTCGCACGCGAATCTAAATCCGTTTCAAGAGATTTAAGCCGTGGGTATCCGTACCGCAAGTATTGAGTAAGCCGTGGCGATCGTTGAGTTGACGCACTTCCTCAGTTTCTTGAGGGCTAGGTTGCCAGGGGTAAGGATTGCCATATGCATAGAAAGCTTCAGACCCATCGATACCCAAACGAGCGGCCTCGGGAATGAGTTCGGCCGCCGATTGCCGGTAGCGACATGGGTGCGCCAGAACCGCCAAGCCACCCGCTTCGTGAATCGCATCGATCGTCCGAGAGGCTGAATAATGCTTCCCGGTGACGGGGTGTCCGTTCAAGTATTCCCGAAGCGACGCAGCGTCGGGATCGAAGCCGTAGCCGAGAATATGCACTTCCACATCGAGCAGTGGAGCGTTAATTTCCACCCCACTCCACAAAATCGGCAGCCGAGAGCCTTCGACACTCCCATCGCTTGGATTTTCTGCTTGCCGTTCGTCTAGCCAACGTCGTGCCACTCGGTAGCCTTCAACACTGTGGTGGTCGGTAATGGTCAAACCCCGCAAACCAATCTCGATCGCCTGTTGGATTAAGGCTTCCGGATGCAAGCGACCGTCAGAGTAGATCGTGTGCATGTGGAAGTTATATTCGCTAGGACAGCTATTAGCATGTAAAGTTTGAAAAACTCGTGTCAGAGCTTTTTGGGCTGATGTCCGAGGTGGGTCGAGGTTGAGAAGCATAGGCGTTGTTAGAAGTTTTGGGCTTAGTCCTAATGTGACACACTTCCAGTCCGGGAAGTCACGGGGATAACAGGTCGTTCGAGCTAACCTTAAACCTTTCTATCCGATTCGGGAACTTCGTTTCATTCCCCGACCAGACCACTACTCGATCGCTGTAAAAATTCACGAGCGCCGAGTCGATGCAGCAAAGGTCGGCTTGATGGCAGTTCGCAAGCTTCTAGGAAGTGTATCCGTTCGCGTTTCCGTATTGGCTACGATACGCAATATAGATGCACGACTTTTTCCTAGGATTTTCAGCAGTATTGAGCTGACTGGGTTTTTAAAGAGGAAATAAAATAGCCTCTACGCTTTTCTTTTTTTCGATCGAGGACGTAGATTTTTTGAGCCGATATATGTTTTCGATCGACGGACTTTCAACCCAAGCGTTAGATATATGATATCAAAAAAAATTTAGAGAGGATTTAGCCTCGCGGGGTAACTCCAGGGAAAGATCGCCGCCACCTCAAACGAGAAGATCGATCCACTCAGGAGACGATCGGACCGAGAAAGCTTGCACGTCGGGGGGTAGAAGATATTATTCGTTCGAGTCGATCGCTCCCAACGTCACCATTATGATAACGCCGGGTAATTTCTCTCCTCACGAATCTAAATCAGACCCTCTTGGATCGTCTCAAATCCTGCCACCTAAATTTTGCCAATTCTTACAAGAGTTGTATGCGGTCGGGGGAGAGCGTTACCAATGACTGTCGAGGGAGAAAATCTGAAAATCGAATCCCCAACATTACTTAAAGAAATCACTGGAATTGAAGACCCATTTAGGCTCGATGGTTAGAATAGATACATTCAAAATCAAAAGAAAGCCTATTATAGATTTCGATGTTGGAGCCGACTCTCCTACCATTGAAAAATAGAGTTAGGGGAAATGTAGGAGTTATTCAATGGACGATCGATCGGAGTTTTTATACCCTCGCCCTCAATATCGCGGAGACTTTACACCAGAACACGCCATATTTAATGCAAATCTACAAGAATTTGCCCAAAAAGTTACATACATCTGTAACTTAGAGACCAATGGCAAGCTTTCTCCCGATACCGCCTATCAGGAAATTAAGACACTTTGGAAGCAGCTCAAACACTCAAAAAAGCAACTGAGAATTGGCGATCGACCTTCGTAAACTCCAGCCTCTGGCAGTGACGCGCGATCTCCCCTCGATCGACCCCCTTCGACTCTTCCAATCCATCGATTGCATCAGTTCCAACTCTAAAATGGTATAAGGTCCGATCGCATTCCCCACTGCCATGTTTAGAAATTACAGCCACTTGCTACTGGATAATCCCGATCGACTTCATTACGGCATTGCCGTGTCCGATGTCGATCGAGATGGTGCGTTCGAGCTATTTGTTGCTGGGTTCGGCGGTGCCAATCTGGTTCTCAAATGGAATGGCGAAGGCTTTGCGAACATTGCCGACCCCGTCCTCGCCGATCCCCGACGACGGGCAATTGGAGTCGCCACCGGAGATCTCGACGGGGACGGATGGGAAGAAATCTACGTCCTCAATACCGACACGTTTTCCGGTCGCAAGCAGTTTGGCGATCGCCTTTTTCGCTACCAAAACGGGTCGTGGCTCGATTTGTGTTCCCGACCGGAATACCGTCAAGTTCTCAACCTCACGGCCGGACGTTCCGTCGCCTGCGTCGATCGGTTCGGTAACGGTCGCTACGGCTTTTTTGTCGCCAACTACGGCGGTCCGATGCGCTTGTACGAACTACACGACACCAACGGCGTTGAGACACTCGTCGATGTTGCCCCGCAAGCCGGACTCGCCGCCACTGCCGGAGGACGGGGTTTGGTCTCCCTACCTCTGGTAACCCCCTACATGGATATCTTCGCCGCCAACGAAAACGGACCGAATTTCTTATTTTGCAATCGGGGAGACGGGACTTACGAAGAAACCGCCCTCGAAGCCGGAGTCGCCGACGTTCGCGAAAACGGACGCGGTGTTGCCTTTCTCGATGCTGATGGAGACGGGAAGTTCGATTTAGTTTACGGCAACTGGGAAGGACACCACCGACTGTTTTTACAAGGTGCAACCGGTCACTTCCGCAATGTCGCCCCCGAAGAAATGGCCCGACCTTCTCGCATTCGCACCGTCATCGCCGCCGATTTCGATAACGACGGGGTCGAAGAGCTATTTTTTAACAACATCGGCGAACCCAATCGCTTGTTCGGCTTGCGCGATGGCAGTTGGCGGCGACTGGATGTGGGAGAAGCTTGGGAACCCGATGGGTTGGGGACTGGGGCTGCCGTCGGCGATTTTGATGGCGACGGTCAACTCGAACTGGCGATCTCCCACGGCGAATCCGGCACCGAACCTCTCTCCCTATACCGCACCGAACCCAACAATCATTACTGGCTGCGGGTTTTGCCCCTCACGATACACGGCGCACCAGCACGCGGGGCCGTATGCGCCCTGATTGCCGGAGGCAGCCGACAAATCCGAGCCATCGATGCGGGCAGCGGCTACCTGTGCCAGATGGAACCCGTCGCCCACTTCGGTTTGGGAACCTATCCTCGGGTCGAGCGTTTGGAAATCTGCTGGCCTGGCGGCGAGAAAACGGCGATCGATAATCCCACGGTCAACCAGTTAATCCGGGTTCCCCATCCCAGTTCGGAATCGAGTAAAAAGCTTTAAGGGCGATCGGAATTTGTAATCGTCCCCACTATTAAAAGTTTCCCGGCTGTGATTTAATTTGAGGGAAGATCGACCGTGGAGGCTCCTGCAATGACTAATTCCTCGCCGCCAGAGCGACCCTCGCCGCGTACCAAACCTTTGAAGAAAGATGAGAAGCTCGCTCTAGTCGTGACCTTTCTCACCCTCGGTTCGATCTTTTTTTGGGTCCTGAACCGATCGACTCCCAACTTCGATCTCGCGCGAGCGGATTCCTGGAAAAACCTCACCTCCGATGGGGAGTTGAAGTTTCCGTCCGTCCTCCAGCCTGCTGAAGAGGTGGGAGGTATTGCCTTGCTCGACCCCGATCGAGAAGGCGATCGAACCCAAGAAGAAGACGAAACCGCTGTCGCTTCAGCAGATCCCGATGCCGAAGGCACCATTCCCGAGGTAGCAGCCGATCTCGAAGATGGGGAAACCGGGCTAGAAATTCTCGCACCCATCGTGCCGCTAGTGCCAGCAGTGGGTTTACTAGATAGCGAAGAGGGAGACCCCACCGAAGCCCTCGCGGATGTGACGGAGGTTCCCGAGGATACAGAGGAAGAAGAAGAGGAAGCCGCCACCCCAACCGACTCCGAAGCCGCCACCCCAACCGCTCCAATCGCCCCGGAAGGAGCCGCACAGGCCCCCGAATCGCCCGAACCGACACAAATCAATCCCGACCTTCCCGACCCGGAAGATCCCGTCAAATTTACTGACGTTCCCCCGCAACATTGGGCGTATTTGTTTATTGGCGGTCTGTCGAGTCGCCAGGTGATTACTGGATTTCAAGACCAGGACAGTCCGCTGACATTTCAGCCGGATGCCTCCGTCACTCGCGCTCAACTCGCCGTCCAGATTGAAAAGCTTTTCGACCTCCAAGATAAGCAACCCACAATTGATTTTCAGGACATTGCCGAAGATTTTTGGGCGGCTGGAGCGATCTCCGAGTCGAACGAAGCGAATTTCTTAAACGGGTATCCCAACCGAGAGTTCCGTCCGGCTCAAACGCTTCCCCGTCTGGAACTGTTGATTGCCTTGGCAACAGGACTCGGCTTGCCACTTCCAGAAAATCCCGATGCGGTGTTGGAAGTCTACCAAGATACCGAAACCGTTCCCGAATGGGCTAAACCCAAAATTGCAGCGGCAACTCAAGCGGGATTGGTGGCTGGTTATCCCGATCGCCGCTTGCTCGAACTCGAGCGAGATGCAACCCGCGCTGAAGTGGTGGCGATGATGTACCAAGCATTGGTGTTGCGAGGCGCAGCCGAACCGATCGACTCAGATTACGTGGTTCCGGGTAATCCTTAATTTCCGTTGCCACATCTTTGTTACCAAATCAAACGCGAGCGCAAACATTGACCTTCACTCTCGTGGGTATTCTTGAAAGTGGGGCAGTTACATGGCGATCGCCGTATAGATTGGTTACCAGGCACGTGGGGCATCTTTTCGCATTGGCCGGCAATTAGCTTGCAGGTTCGCGGTAATTTTCGAGTGACTCCCCGTTGTTCCATCACGCTTGAGTCCCATGAGTATCACCGTCACCTACCCGATCGTCCTGTTTATCGGCTATATCTGGATCGGTTGGCTGCTTGCAGCATTTGAGATGCCGTGGTTTGTGTGGTTGGGAACGTCGATGGTGACGCTGCACTTATCTGTGGCTGGAACTCGGGCGATTTTTCTGGCGAATACTTGGCTCGTCGGACTCATTGCTGTGGGTGCTCTAGGTAAGTGTTGGCCGGCAATTTGGGACGAAACCGTGCCGAAGAAAGATGGCGCGCTTTGGGCCACCGGCTTACTGGGGATTTGGGTGAGTGCCATTATCCTCATAGTGATGCTTGCTTTTGCCCCCCAACCGTTACACTCTCTAGGCTTTGCCTCCCGTAAAATTCAACGGGGAATTTCGATCGGATTGACTTGGATCGCGATCGGTGCGGGTAGCTTTCTGTATTTCCAACCTGGGTGATAAGTGGGTGGGAATCTCGATCCGTCTGTCGTTCGACATTCGAGTATGTGAAAGATTTTTCCAACTGTCTTCGTCCTCGCTCGAAAGTTTTTCGAGCGTACAAATCCTAATTGCTAATATGAATCTTGAGGACAAATGAAATTATCTAAAAATACTCGATCGCTACCCTCTAAAAATATTTTGGAGAAGCCAGGTCAAATGACCAAAGCCTATGCCGATCGAACTCCGGAAGATTACATTAATGGCATCGACCCGGAAATCCGGTCTAGTTTAAATGAAGAACAACTAGCAGAAATTCGCAGAGCGATCGATTCTGCCATTCCCAAACCCGCACCGAAAATTGTCGATTTGAGATTTGTGGTCGATTTAGTCTTGACTCGTTTTTACGTCGTCTTATTAGTCGGAAAAGACCGCCGGAAGAAACCGCGTAAGTACGTACCCAATCAGATGGCAAAAGTGGGAAATACACTCGCGGCAATCGTCCTGTTAGTTGGCTTAAATTTAACGATTAGTGCCTTTCTCTTTTTCGGAGCTTATCTGGTTAAGTCTGCATTTGGTATCGATTTATTTCCCGGAAATTTGCGCCATCAGGTTCAGAAAATCGACCAAAAATAGAAAGAACATCCCATCGATTTTATCAAAATTGATGTTGAAGGTGGAGAACTTGCGGTACTGCAAGGGGGATGGCAACGATTCGTAAATTTTACTCCCATATCCCCCTCAAACCTTTGTATAGATAGAGTTTTATCAACTAGGAATTAGCGAGAACCCAAAATCAAGGATTGGAGGCTTTCGACTCAGATCGAGACTGTAGCTACCAAAACGATTGATATGCTTGGTCAGATAAGGACTTAACGCACCAATAATCTCGGCATATTATGCTGATTTTGCATTATAGAGAATTTGGCATGAATCGCGGAGGTTTAGATAAGTGCAGCGCGACTGACAATGATATATTCGATAAAGTCAAGCTAAGTCTTTTAAGTATTTATCGAAAATTGCTATGTATAAAGACTCCGATCTGCGTGACAATGGTGCCAACTCGATCCGTGGTGAAACTAGTTTAGCGTAGAGCCAATTGACGTTGCAAAAGCGGTACTTTTTTTTGCGGGAAGCGCTACCAATAAGGTTACTGGTGAAGTGTTCGACGTTAGCTACGGCTCACTGGCGAGAAGCATTGCATAGATCGCGAACTTACAGTTCATTGAATTAATCGCTTTTCACAGCTAGAGCGCACTATGTTTGTGGAATTTGAAGCAAAAATGAAACATTTACAAAAAAGGAGACTTCAAGCATGAAAGCTCGCAAACCCGATCGTAGCATTGATGGCTATATGCGGGGCATGGCTAAATTAAATCGCAGGGAGTTAATAGCTATGCTGGCGGGTTTCACCGCCAGTCTGACAGTGTCTGGCTGTTTTAATGGCGAGGACAAGACTGCCGTTGCCACCTCCTCCGACAGACTAGGTAGGCTCTTGCCTCTGCGCAATCTAGGATCGTCTGGTCCAGTCGTGACCAACCTGGGGGTGGGCGGAGACCACGTAGGAAGTGCCTCGGAAAGAGACGCGCAGGCTATCATCGAAAAAGCCTTAGAGGAGGGAGTGCGCTTCTTCGACAATGCACCCCTATACAGTGATGGATTAGCAGAGGAACGCTATGGGAAATTCCTCACGCCTAACTACAGAGATGTTTCGTTCATCATGACCAAAACCTTGGCCAGAAATAAGGCGGATGCCCTGGTGGATCTCGATGCTTCCCTCTCCCGCATGAAGACCGACTACGTAGACCTATGGCAGGTGCATGCTCTCGAAACTGCGGAACGTGTGGAAGAGCGCATCCGAGACGGTATAATCGACGCTTTACTTGAGGCTCAGTCAGCGGGCAAAGTTAGGCACATTGGTTTCACTGGGCATGATTCCTTTGAAGGTCATCTCAAGATGCTGGAGGAGATCGAAAAACGGGGGGTGAAAATGGATGCTTCGATGATACCAGTCAACCCAGCCGACCCTCACTTTAAAAGCTTTATTACCAATGTGCTGCCCAGATGCGTGGAGGCTGGCATCGGCATACTGGCGATGAAAACGCTGGCCTACGGACGGTTCTTCGGAGGAAACCAGGGCTGGCGACGTACAGAAGTCTCCCTCGAACCAGTAATACCAGAAATTATTTCCTTGGAGGATGCCTTCGGCTTTGCATGGTCTCTGCCTGTTACCTGCCTTGTCAGTGGTATGGAAAGTGTCCAACAGGTTTCCCAAAATGCTGCCATAGCCCGAGAAACATGGAACTGGAATCAAGCCGAACTTCAGAAACGGATCGATGCATTAGCCCCCTTTGCTGGCCCAGATCTCGAGTTTTACAAGATATAAAGTCAGCGTCTAACGTGGCGCATTTAATGTGGAACCAACCCAAACCGATCTGGTCATTATTGGAGAAAATATGCCTGTAAAAACAGTTGGAGAAAGATACTGATAAGAGATTTGTTTGTGATTTTATATTTGCGAGATAACGCAAGTACGCTAACATTTTTTGTCTGTTAGTGATTAGGAAGTTTCACAGTTCACGTTGCAATAGATTTGGCTTCCTTCGGTGGAATCCCAAATTTTTTTGAATAGTCTCTACTAAAGTGATTTGCGCTCTCATAGCCGACGGCAAAAGCTGCATCAGCAACAGAATACTCATCTAATGATAGAAGGGCGTGAGCCTCCATAAGGCGTAGGGTCTTTTGATACTGATGCGGAGTAGTCCCCGTTATTTCGCGGAATTTTTGATAAAAAGACGACTCACTCATGCTAACTTCACGTGCAACTTCAGTGACAAGGAGTCCAGCACGATAATTATCTCGAATGTATTTTATCGCTCTGGCAATTTTGTTGGCTGCGCTGTTACTTGGAATCATTTGGCGAAGCATTCCGCCATGGGCAGACCGCAGCACTCATAAGTGTAATTCCTTAAAAAGATAGGGACTAATAAGTTCGGCTTCTATCGGATCTTCCATAGTCGTTATGAGACGGTTAATGGTATCCATGAGCGCACTGTCAGCTTTTTCTGAATCAACAGAAAAAGCACGTTCTTGTTTTTCAATGATTTGCTCAATCTCAAAATGAAGGCTCCGAATAATTTTCAGATCTATTTTTATAATCAGCGCGAGATAGGGAACTTCGACCGATGCCTGCGTGATTTTGGCATACACAGGCACGTGATGGCTAATTATGACAGAATCGCCAGCTGACAGTCGAAGAGTGCGATTGTTCAAACTTGTTTGCTTTGCACCTTGGAGTACGATGCATAATGCTGGCTCATAAAGTGTTTCATTCAACCCAGAAATATCTGCTTCTTTGATGCAAAAAATGTCTTCGGAAAAACTATGAAATGCGCTCCCACTTCCGTTTTTTGGCAGGTAATCTCGCACTTTATTTCTTAAAAATTTAATCATTGCTCAGGAATTCTTTCCCCATTTTTGTTTCTTAACTCGTCTCTTGTCTTAGTTTATTGAAAAGCTTTTACCAGAGAATTGAACGTGTTTTTCTGTAATGTTTTGGTCAAGATATTTGAAGGCTAAAAGTATTGTCTACAGAAGGTTCAAGGAGGATATGGGAGTAAAATTCACGAATTGTTGCCATCCTCCTGCAAGGCGCAAAACAGATATTGCAATGCGATCGACCTACGCTTTTATTTGAATGTTCTTTACCGGCATTTTCCTGGTTTGACGTAACGGTCGATGCCATCTTTCAGTTTTTAGCTCGAGAACGATCTTACTCGATATATTTAGTGAAAAATTTTCTAGATCGGGGCGAATCGCTCAGTTTCGAGGAATTCGATCGAGCCTTAAAGTACCCCCCACAGGCATTAAACTTTCTCGGCATTCCCAGGGAGCGAGCTTCGTCTTTTGAGTGGATAAAGATATAGCCATCGATAATCCCGATCGAAAACGCAACGATCGACAGATTTGCGATCGAAGTGTTAGAAAATCCCGATCGAAGACGCTCGTACCCACCCTATCCGCACCTCCCTATCCGGTGTCGCTGTTTTCTATTTGCTGGTTTGGATTATCCTATAGAAAATATTTTGGTGTGTTTAGAGTGAATAACATTCCCCCCATCGATCTGGCACGACAGTACCAGTCTGTTGGCGTGGCGATCGAATCTGCGGTTCTCGAAGTCCTCTCTTCCGGTCGTTATATCGGTGGTGCTCCCGTTTCAGATTTCGAGCGTCAGTTTGCCAATTACGTCGGCACGCGCGAGTGCGTCTCCTGTAATTCCGGTACGGATGCTTTGTTCCTGGCGCTGCGATCGCTCGACATCGGGTCTGGCGATGAAGTGATTACCACCCCGTTTACCTTCTTTGCCACAGCCGAAGTGATTACAGCCGTCGGCGCAACCCCAGTTTTCGTCGATATCGAGGCCCAAACGTTTAACTTCAACGTCGAAGAACTCGAGGCGGCGATTACCCCCCGAACCAAAGCCATTCTCCCCGTTCACTTATTCGGTCAACCCGTGAATATGACGCGGGTGATGGAGATTGCCCGATCGCGCGATTTGGTGGTGATTGAAGATTGCGCCCAGGCAACTGGAGCGAGTTGGGACGGTCAACCTGTCGGCAGTATCGGACGCATTGGCTGTTTCAGTTTCTTCCCCACGAAGAACTTGGGCGCTTTTGGCGACGGTGGGGCGGTGACGACGAACGATCGAGCGCTGGCTGAAAAAATGCGCGTTCTCAAAAACCACGGAGCAACCCAACGGTACTATCACGAGGCGATCGGTGTCAACAGCCGTTTGGATGCCTTGCAGGGGTCAATTTTGCTGGCGAAATTGCCCTATCTCGATAAGTGGAACGATGCGCGGCGAACGGTGGCCGATCGATATCAGAACTTGCTCGGGGGGGTTGCCGATATCGTGCTCCCCCAGGAATACCCTGGCAGTCGCAGCGTCTGGAACCAGTATACGATTCGAGTCCCACATCGCGATCGACTCCGCGAACGTCTCTCGGCAAGCGGCATCGGTACGGGCCTCTACTATCCCGTTCCCCTTCACCTCCAACCCGTCTACCGCAATTTAGGCTACTCCCCCGGTCGATTTGGGATCGTCGAACGCATCTGCGAGGAAGTTCTTTCCCTTCCCATGTTTCCAGAAATTTCCTTGGAGGAACAGCAGCGAGTGGCTTCGGTCGTTCTCGGTGAGTAAGTCTTTTGCAATACTCCTGCGAAAGGTGCACGTGCGAACGGCATTAGTTTCGAGCCAAAAAGCTGGAGAATTGAGTCTCTCACGGTCTTTCAATTCCCCAGCAGCAATTGGAGATCGGTCTAAATTTCTAACTTGACAACTTCACTAAACGGTCCGAACGAGCCGATCTCTAATTGTTAATTGCTAAGTTACGCGATGTGCAACTTAAAGCCTAAAACCCTTGATATTTCGTCCTGATTGACTGGATCGTTCAATTTCCGAGTCGCTCAAACGACGTAAATTCAAGACCTCGGAAAAAGTTGCACAAGCCGTTAAGTTAATCGCTGAATGCTTGCGTCTTCTCGATCGCATCCCCCAAGCGAAACTAGCAAGAAAAGATGGTGCGATTATTTCGCTGGCAGTTGCAAATTACCGCAATTCGATCGGGTTAAATCTTAAGAAAAGCTAAATTTTTCTGCAAATTGCTCAGAGAGCTTTCTGTATTTTTGTATACTTTCATTAAGAGAAAGTCATACTTACCCCGAAACTTAGTAGGGTATATCTATAAAAAAGTAGAGCGCATTAAACGGCGCGATCGTCAAGAATTTACATTTATAAACACAAAGTTAGAGGCAAACGTCAGCGTGAACTCAAATTTCTTCGCTCAGCTCAGATACTACGATGCCGATGCCATCGCTCGTTACTATCAGCGTCGTCCCTGGAAAGTCATCTGGCGAGCGATAACGGTTTTTTGGGTCGCGGCGAGTTTTGTCGTCAGTTGGTTGTGGGACGAATTATTCGATCGTGCCGGACGCAACGGCTCAAAACGCGCGCAACAACTGCGAGACGTTCTCACTCACCTGGGCCCGACCTTCATCAAAGTCGGTCAAGCCCTCTCAACCCGTCCGGATTTGATTCGCCAGGATTTTCTCGACGAGTTGATTAAGCTACAAGATCGGCTGCCCGCATTCGACAATAACTTCGCTCGATACACCATCGAGGATGAGTTGGGTCGATCGCTCGACGAACTCTACAGCGAAATTTCCCCCGCCCCGGTTGCTGCGGCAAGTCTAGCCCAAGTATACCGCGCCCGCCTTCACAGCGGCGAGGATGTGGCCGTTAAAGTACAACGACCGAATCTCAAACCCACCCTCACCCTCGATTTGTACCTAATTCGCTGGGGGGCGAAAAACTTCGGTCGCTTTTTGCCGCTGAATTTGGGGCACGATTTAGAACTGATTGTCGATGAGTTCGGTATCAAGCTTTTTGAAGAAATCGACTACCTCAACGAAGGGCGCAACGCCGAAAAATTTGCGGCTAATTTCAGCAACGAAGCCCGCGTCAAAGTACCCGATATTTACTGGCGCTATTGCAGTATGCGGGTGTTGACCCTCGAGTGGATCGATGGGTACAAGCTCACGGGAAATCTCGATTGGGACCAATTGGGCATCGATCCCAATGCAGTCATCGAAGTGGGCGTAACCAGCGGGTTGCAGCAACTTCTCGAACATGGCTTTTTCCACGCCGACCCCCATCCGGGAAATTTGTTTGCCACAGCTGAGGGGCAAATGGCCTACATCGACTTCGGCATGATGGATCAGCTAGAAGAGTCGATGAAAGAGAAACTCGTCGATGCCTTGGTTCACCTGATCAATCGAGATTATCAAGACTTAGCCGCCGACTTTGTAAAGTTGGGATTTCTCACCCCAGACACCGATATTACCCCAATTATCCCCGCCCTTGAGGAGGTGCTCGGAGATATGATGGGGCAAAGCGTGCGAGACTTCAACTTCAAAACCGTGACCGATCGCTTTTCGGAGTTGATGTACGAATATCCCTTCCGCGTCCCGGCCAAGTTCGCCTTGATTATTCGATCGGTCGTTACCCAAGAAGGACTCGCCCTGAGCCTCAATCCCGACTTCAAAATCGTCGATATCGGCTATCCTTACATTGCCCGACGGTTGCTGACGGGAGAATCTCCCCAGTTGCGCCGCCGACTGTTGGAAGTATTGTTCAAAGATGGAAAATTCCAGTGGGAACGGTTGGAGAATTTAATTTCCATCGCCCGATCGGATAATAACTTCGATTTGCTACCCACCGCTCAATTGGGTATTCAGTATCTCTTCTCCGAGGAAGGTCAGTTTTTGCGCCGCCAACTCCTTCTAGCGCTGACAGAAGACGATCGCCTCCACTCAGAAGAGGTGAAGCGCCTGTGGGAATTGGTCAAAGATGATGTACAACCCGATCGACTTTGGAACGTTGCCATCGATGCACTGACCGAGTTCTCCGCCCAACGGGCCGCCTCGTTCCTACCTTCAGTTGCGGCTTTGAATACTTTCGGACAGAAGTAGGATCGATCCGAAACACCGATGGTTTGGGTTGATGCATTGTTTATAGCACTCAGCGATCGGCACTCAGCGATCGGCAAAGTCCGACGACTGAAAACTGGTAGCTTTGTCAGATGTGCTCACCTGACTGAATACAGCGATACGATCGGGCTGGAGACTGTGAGATACCCGATCGCGCTGCGTATACTATTGCGATCGAACTCTTGTACGCAGGGGGTATGGGGGAGGCGTTTCGTCCCCCCGAAGGGGGGTTTGGGGGGAGACCCCCCAACTGGCGGGTTTTCGGTCAATTATTAGCCTGCTGACAAAGTGAATACCACCATTACTTGTCACCTATAGCGAGAAACTCAAAAGGCGAAGCATCGAGCAAAACCGCCCAATACTTCGCCCAAAAACCTGGCCGATAACGACGATCGACTAACTCGCAGCGCTATCCGTCAAACGAGTCAACACCTGATTCGATCGCTCCACAAAGGATTTCATACTCTCGGCATCAAACGCTTTCTGAGCCATCAGTGCCAAGTCGTAAACGTGCTGGCACATTAGGTTTGCCAATTCTCCCGATGGGGACGTGCCCCCAGCTTGAACGATACTCCCCTGACTCAGGTTCGCCAGATTCTGAATCATCGGGTGGGCGGTATTCACCACCAGAACGTGTTCGTCGGGGAATAAGGCGGTTTCCTGTTGCAGCAGGGCCGTCATATCTCGCAGGCGGCGCATCGCTTCGGGCAACAGTACCATCGCCGGTGGTGCGTCCTGGGGAGTGTCGGATTTGAGGGATTCGGTGCGAATCGTCACCTGGGGTTTGTTAAGGGCTTGCTCGAACAGTTCCTTGATTTGTTCGCTGCGGGTTTTATTGGTTTTAGGATCGACGATTTCCGCTTCTTTTTCCTTATCGAGCAGGGTATCGTCGAGTTCCGAGTCCACCCGCGAGAACTTCACCTCCGAGCGATCGCGCTCGAGATAGCTGATAAAGTGAGTGTCGATGAAGGCATCCAGGTACAGCACTTCCAACCCTTGAGCTTTGTGCAGTGCGACGTAGGTCGATTGGGAAGCCGGTTCGGTGCAATAAAAAACGCGGTTTTCCTGGCGCTCTTTGTTGCGTTCGAGGTACTCTTCGAGAGTGGTATAGAAATTTCCGTCCTCGTCGCTGGTTGTCGCTGTCTGTTTGGGGGTGACATCTTCCCAAGCATCCCCCTCTTCAGTTTCCACCTGAACGGCGGGTTTCTCTTCCGTTTGGGGGGTTAACTCGGCGGTGGTGCGATAGATAATAATGTCTTCGATCTGTTTCTTGAACTTATCGTCGTTCAGGTAGCCAAATTTGACGAACGTTCCCAAATCCTTCCAGCACTTGACGTAGTGGTTCCGATCCTCTTTATACAAGGCTTTGAGGCGATCGGCCACCTTTTTGGCGATGAAGTCGGCGATTTTGCGCACCGTCCGGTCCATCTGCAAGGCGCTGCGGGAAACGTTCAGGGGAATGTCGGGACTGTCGATGATACCCCGCATGGGAAGCAGGAATTTGGGGATGATTTCCTCGCAGTGGTCACTGACGAAGACCCGGTTGCAGAACAGCTTCAAATTCCCCTTGGTGACATCCACATCGGGTTTGAGTTTGGGGAAGTAGAGGATACCGTTGATATCGAAGGGATAGTCGGTTTTCAGGTGGACCCAAAGGAGGGGTTCTTCCTGGAAGGGGTAGAGGTAGCGGTAAAACTCGAGATAATCTTCATCTTTGAGGTCGCGCGGAGACGATCGCCAAATGGATTCTTGCTTGTTGACGACCTCTAGAGTTTCAGTGGGTTCGGCGGGAGTCTCTTCTTCCCCTTCACCTTCAGTCGGTGCGGGGGGTTCGACGACCTGAAGCATCTTAATCGGCACCGGCATGAAGTCGCAGTAGGTTTTCACCAGTTGCTTCACCCGCGCTTCTTCGAGATACTCTTCTTCATCCCCTTGGAGGGTGAGGGTAATCGTCGTGCCTCGGGTGGTACGATCGGATTCTTCGAGTTGGAACGAGGGAGACCCGTCGCAAGTCCAGTGGACCGCCTGCGCGCCATCTTTATAGGAGAGAGTATCGATCTCCACTTGGGAAGCGACGATAAAGGAAGAGTAGAAACCCAGTCCGAAGTGACCGATAATCGGTTGGTCGGCTCCCCCTTTATATTTTTCGATAAATTCTTCCGCGCTCGAAAATGCGACTTGGTTGATGTACTTTTTTACCTCATCGGCAGTCATACCGATGCCGTTGTCGCTAATAGAAAGGGTCTTTTTCTCTTTATCGATGCTGAGGATAATTTCCGGTTCGCCGATTTCCCCGCTCATTTCTCCAGCGTAGGAAACCATTTTCAACTTCTCGATCGCATCGACGGCATTCGACACCAACTCCCGCAAGAAGATTTCGTGGTCTGAGTAGAGAGACTTCTTGATAATGGGAAAAATATTCTCGGTGTGGATTGTAATGTTGCCTTGTTCCAATACAGTCATAGCCTGAGTTGAGTAAGTTGATGTGGGTAGGTATGGTTCCTAATTTCCAATCTTGGGCGATCGCCGCCCATTCTGGCGTTGGGATTGTCCGTCCGATCGCATTCGGATTTCCCTACTTACCCCGAATATAATAGAGGAGAATTTTCGAGTGGGGATAAAATTTCTAGACGATCGGGTAGTCATAAGGAAATTTTAGCGTCAAGATAACGCATTGTTGATATTTTTGTGCAAAGTATTTTGAGCGATCGATAATGTCAATTCCAGTTGCCTTTTTAATTTGTACCGAGGCCGGAGATTTAGCCGAAAAATCTCTGTTACTCGCTCGCAGTCTTCGTTGCTTCGGCGGTCAATTTCAAGATGCTCCGATTTATAGCTTTCAACCCCGAGATGGTGAAGCCATCGAACCGCAAATTCTAGAACAGTTTCAAGAGTTGGGTGTTATTCACCAACAGATTCTGCTCAATACTCAATATTCAGACTATCCGATCGCTAATAAAATTCTCGTTTCTGCTTACGGTGAAGAAAATATCGACGCGGAGACTTTAGTTTTCCTCGATAGCGACCAAGTTTTCTTCTTGGAACCCACAGAGTTTCTGTTATCTTCTGAGGTTGATGTTGCTTTGCGTCCCGTGGATAGCAAGCATATCGGTTCCACAGGAGAAGGAGATACGGAAGAAGCCTATTGGCAAAAATTATACGATTTATTTAAAGTCGATCGAGAAATTTGGGTGGAAACAACCGTCGAAAAAGAAAGAATTCGCGGCTATTGGAATTCGGGAATCATCGCCGCCAAAAAAGCATCAGGATTGTTCTCGAATTGGCTGAAAAATTTTGAGATCGCGATGGAGAATCAACTGATTCCCGAGGCGGGGATGTTTCATTTAGATCAGTTAACTCTAGCGGCGACGATTGCAGCAATGAATTTGGAGGTTTTGACGCTATCTCCAACCTATAATTACCCCCTACACAAACAATCGCAACTCAATGAAGGCGATCGCATCGAAACTTTCGATAAGATAGTCTCTATTCACTATCATTGGATGTTTAAGGGAGAAGATTGGCGCGATGCGCTGGCGAATTTAGAAGGATTCGATCGCGAATCCAAACGGTATCGCTGGCTGTGCAGTCGTTTGTCGAAGCGCAGTTTTAAACATAAAATGCAAAGCTTATTATTTAAGGGGAAATAAGAGGGGTTAAATTTACATCAGCAAGTTTTTCTCTAACATACTCTTGCTGGGAACAGTCTAGTAGTTGGGTAAACTTATTTCGAGTCGCTTGAGAAATTCTCGCATCAACCGTTCTGCCGGAAGCTTGGCGAATTAATTCTTTAGCCTCGACGTGATAATCTGCGAGCATCTTCTCTTCAAACGCTACTTCGATAAACTGACAAATTTGTTGGAGAACTAGGTTGGGATTCTCTGTGAGTTCTTCATATCGAACTAAGAAATGGTTGGGTTTGTGGAGATGTTGTTGGCTGATTTCGATCGCCTGATTCCAGCGATAAATACACCAATCCAGCGGCCATTCTCCTCCCCACCACTGGGGATGCTTGCGGGTGACTTCGTATAAGGAAGCAACAACATCCGTTCCCTGGCGCACTAAATGAATAAACTTTGCTCCGGGAACGTATTTTTCGATCTCGTCAATATATTGGATGTGTTCGGGGGTTTTTTCTAATAAGATTTCTTTCCCCTTTTCTCGGGTTAGATCTTGCAAAACCTGCATGAATTGACGAGTGTAGATACTGCGAATGGGTAGCTTAGAAAGACGGGACAGGAGTTCGGGTCGATGGAGTTCGTCGGTGAAAAAGGCTTTCATTCGCGCAGACAATCGCCGAGAAACGAGTCCGTATCGATATCGCCGGGGTTGGTCTTCAGGTTCGGGAACGAGGTATTGGAAAAACTTGGATTCGGGAAAAGAGGCAATTTGCGAATGGGTGGCGAGTACGCTTTGGAGAAATGTCGTTCCCGATCGGGGACATCCCACCAGAAAGATTGTTTTTCGATCTCGATGTGGTATCATCATAATAGTTAAACTGGTAAACTGTACTCGCTAAAAAAGTTCTAGAATAGAGATAGCGCTCCCAAGCAATGTCAAAATGCCGCTTATCTCTGTGATTCTTCCAGTATACAACGGTGAAAAAACAGTTTTCGAGACAGTAGAATCGGTTTTAAGCCAGACATTTTCTGACTTAGAATTAATTACTATAGACGATGGATCGGGCGATCGAACGCCAGACATCCTTACAAGTATTACTGACCCTCGATTTAAAGTTTTTTCTTATCCCAATGCCGGACTCGCAGCTAGTCGAAATCGAGGCATCGATCGCGCCACGGGGGAATATTTAGCCTTTATCGATGCCGACGATTTATGGACGGAAACGAAACTCGAAAAACAACTCGAGGCACTTCAACAAAATCCGAACGCGGCAGTTGCCTATAGCTGGACGAACTGTATCGATGAATGGGGAAATTTAGTTCGTCCCGGAAGCCATCAAACCTACAATGGAGATATTTTCGATCGCCTTTTACTGTGCAATCTTCTCGAACACGGTTCTAACCCCCTCGTTCGTCGAGAGGCAATTGAAAACGTCGGCAAATACGACGAATCCCTACCCGCCGCGCAAGATTGGGATTTTTACTTGCGATTGGCTGCCAAATACGAGTTTGTTTGCGTCCCCGAGGCACAAATTTTGTACCGGCTTTCGAGTGGTTCCATGTCTACCGATCTTTCACAACTAGAAGCCGCATCGGTGGAAGTGATGTCTCGCGCGTATGCTATCGCGCCTGCTTCCCTACAGTACCTCAAACCCCACAGCCTCGCCAACCTCTATAAATACTTTACCTATCGCAGTCTCGAACATCCCCGTCGGCGGCGACAAGGCATCGCGGCGATCGGTTTTTTCGGACAACTCCTACGGCACGATCCGGGGTTTGTCCGGGAAAAAAGAACTGCTATAACAGTAGTGTTGAAGAGTTTTTCCTTAGTTGGGTTGCCGCTGAAACTGGCAAAAGCGGCATTTGAAAAACTCGATCGCATCTCGCCGCCTTACAGCTTATTGGTCAGTATCAAACTCGATCCGCCGTCACCGTAAGGGAAATTTTATTGCAACGCTATGCCTACTGTTTCTGTTATTCTACCGGTTTATAATGGCGAAAAGACGATTCGAGAAACCCTTGAATCGATTCTCAAACAAACATTGACCGACTTTGAACTGCTGGTAATTAATGATGGTTCGATCGATGGAACGTTAGAGGCGATCGAATCCTTCAATGATACTCGCATTCAAGTTTTTTCTTACCCCAATGCCGGTTTATCGGCAAGTCGAAATCGAGGTATTTCTCGCGCCACAGGAGAGTATCTCGCCTTTATCGATGCCGACGATTTGTGGACGGAAGATAAACTCGAAGCACAGTTTCAGGCATTACAAGAGAATCCCGAAGCGGCTGTTGCCTATAGCTGGACGGACTATATCAACGAGGCGGGAGAGTATATCTATTCCGGCAGTCACCTCAGCGTAAATGGCGATGTACTTCCCCATTTACTCCTGCTTTGCTTTCTCGAAAATGGGTCTAACCCGTTAATTCGCAAAGAAGCCATTCTAGAAGTAGGAGATTTCGACGAATCCCTTCCGGCAGCAGAAGATTGGGATATGTATTTCCGCTTGGCGGCGAAGTATCAATTTACCTGCATTCCCCGACCGCAAATTTTGTATCGCATCACTGCCAGTTCGATGTCGGCGGATATTTTGCAACAGGAAGCTGCATGTTTGAAGGTTTTAGAGCGGGCTTTCGATCGCGCGCCACAGGAACTGCAATACCTGCAAAAACCCAGCTACGCCAACTTATATAAGTATCTTACCCCCAAAGCGCTCCAAGATCCGATCCAACCCGATCGGGCGCGAACGGCCGGACGATTCATCAGTCAAATTATCGAAAACGATCCCAATTTCCGCGTCCGAACTGATTTACTCTCCTCGGCGTTACTCGTGAGTGCAACTTCGGCATTACTCGAACCGTCGGTGGCGAAAATTCTCCCAGATAATTTCAAACCCACCTGTCCGGTGAAACGGTTTCTCGACGAAACCCGCATCGACCCCTATCCGACTATTTCCGTTATTTTATCGGTTCATAACGGTGCGAAAACCATTGGCGAAACCATCGAATCGGTTCTCGACCAATATTTTAGTGATTTTGAACTGATTATTGTCGATGATGGTTCCCAAGATAATACCTTAGAGGTAATTTCGGATTTTAAAGACTACCGAATTAAAGTATTTTCCAGAAGCCATTCCGGTCAAAGTGCCAGCCGTAATTTTGGTGTCAGCAAAGCGGGAGGAGACTACATCGCCTTTATCGATGCCGACGACTTGTGGACGCGGGAAAAGCTTTCCGAACAACTCAAGGTCTTACAAGAAAATCCCGATGTGGGATTGGTCTATAGTTGGGTTAATTATATTGATGAAGCCGGAGAGTTGCTGCATTCGGGAAGTCATCGCTATCTCGAAGACGATCTTTATTCGTACCTGCTTTTAGATAATTTACTCGAAAGTGCCTCCAATCCATTAATTCGCCGTCAAACTTTTCTCAACCTGGGTGGATTTAACGAAGAATTAAAAGCCGCAGAAGATTGGGATTTAGCTTTTCGTTTTACTAAAGAATCGCAACTCGTTTGTATTCCGGAAGTGCAGGTTTTCTGTCGCATTACACCCGAAGCATTACTCTCGAATGTTGCCCCCTTAGAATCCTCATTTATTACAGTAGTCGATCGCGCGTTCGATCGAGTACCCGAGTTGGCATATCTGAAGCCGCAAGGGTTGGGAAATCTCTATCGAAAACTATCGGCGCGCGCCTTACGTTCGCCACTCACTCCGTCTAACTGTCAAGCGGCCGTTAAGTTTTTAGGCAAAATAATCACCTGCGATCCCTCCCACATTCACGCCAAAGAAACGATATCCTCGTTATGGTTTAATAGCGCCACATTTGCCTTACTTCCAACCACTTCATCAATTCAAAAATTGCAAAGGGAACTCAAATGGGTCTTCGATTCAGCCGAGTTACTCGAATACAACCGTCCTCGTCCGTTTCCCACAATTTCCGTGATTATTCCCGTGTATAACGGTGCAGGTACGATTCAAGAGACGATCGAATCGGTACTCAGTCAAACCTTTACCGATTTTGAACTAATTATCGTCGATGATGGTTCCACCGATAATACTGTGGATGTGGTCAAAAGCATCGGCGATTACCGTCTGAAAGTCTTTTCTTATGCCAATGCCGGACAAGGAGAAAGCCGAAATCGAGGCATCGATCGCGCCACGGGGGAATATCTCGCCTTTGTCGATGCCGATGATTTGTGGACTGAAGATAAGCTCGAAAAACAACTCGCAGCCCTCAAAGAAAATCCCGATGCGGGAGTCGCTTATAGCTGGGTCAATTATATCGACGAATCGAGCAAATTTATCCGTAAAGGGGGACGAATTGAAGTCAACGGCGATGCCTACGGACACTTGCTGCTAACTGACTTTTTAGAAAATGGTTCCAACCCTTTAGTCCGGCGAGAAGCCTTTGCCGAAGTGGGAGGATTCGATAAAGATTTACCCCCGGCAGAAGATTGGGATATGTGGTTGCGATTGGCGGCAAAATATGATTTTGTTTGCGTTCCCGAAGCCCAAATTTTGTACCGGATGACTTCTACTTCTCAGTCTACTAATGTAGTCCGTTTGGAGCGATCGTGTCGGCGAGTTCTCGATCGCGCGTTTGCGGCATCAAAAGCCAATTCCCTAAAACATCTTAAATCCCAAAGTTTGGCAAATTTATATCAATATCTCACCTACAAAGCCCTGGAAAATTTGCAAGACCCAGAACGTGCGAAAGTGGCTACTCGCTTTTTCTGGACGATTGTGAAAAACGATCGGGGATTTTTGCGCCAGCGGCGAATTTCTCTGATGGTAATTCTCAAAAGCTATACCGTGGCGTTTCTTCCCGAATCGATCGCCCAAAGTTTGCGTCCGCGAATCGATCGCATTTCCTATCTGACAGATTTATTCATCCGCATTCGTCCCGTTCCTTATTAAAACCCAAAATTAAAGTCTCATCTTACTGTCATACTCACTTACAGATTTGGAGAAGAACTCGTGCCGCTGATTTCTGCGATCGTTCCGGCTTACAACGCCGAAAAAACCATTCGAGAAACCATCGATTCGGTCATTGCTCAAACCCACACCGACTGGGAACTAATTGTCATCAACGACGGTTCTACCGACGATACCCTCAAAGTTCTCGAACAAATCGACGAACCGCGCATGAAGGTGTTTTCCTTCGAGAATGCTGGCGTGGCTGCCACGCGCAACCGAGGAATCGATCGCGCCACGGGAGAATATATCGCTTTCCTCGACTCCGACGATTTGTGGACTCCCGAAAAACTCGAAGCGCAACTAGCCGCACTCAACACCAACCCGAAAGCAGCCGTTGCCTATAGTTGGACGAACTACATCGACGAATCCGGGAACGTGTTAGGTGCTTGCGCGCACGCCGACCTTCAAGGGGATATCTATCAAATTCTTCTGCTGGCGGACTTTATTGGCAGCGGTTCCAATCCCCTGATTAAAGCTTCGGCCCTGGCCGAAGTGGGAAAATTCAATCCCGATGTCGTCCCCACAGAAGATTGGGATATGTGGCTGCGACTGGCGGCAAAATACGACTACGCCGTGGTACCGTCGGTGCAGGTGCTGTATCGGCAACTGGTGGGTTCGGGTTCCCACAATATTGCCAAAATGGAGGTTGCCAGCACCCGCACGTTGAATTTAGCCTTCCAAGATGCGCCGGAATCGCTGCGGTATCTCGAACCGTTTTGCTGGGGAAACCGTTACAAGTGCTTTGCTTGGAAAGCTCTTGAAGGAAAACCCGAACGGCAACGCGCGATAATGGGAGCGAAATTTCTCTGGCGCGCCATCGGTTACGATGTCCGCCTGTGGCAGCAGCGCGCTACCTGGAAAATGTGGCTGAAAGTGTTACTGGCTCTGCTACTGCCGAGTTCGGTAACCGGGCCCCTGTTTGCCAAAATGGGTCGGTTTGCCAACGTGGATGGGGTCTTGCAAACTTTGCAGTATCCGGTGCGTCCGGAAGCTTCCCCGAGAGCGGCCAACGCCTCGATGCCTCTATCGCAAGTGTGAAGGATAAAGTGGTGTGATGACAACAGGTTTGATGACGGAGCAACTAGCAACTCGCCTGAAAAACTGGCTGTCCGAGCAGCCTCCCCTAGAATCGATCGCCAATCGAGGTCAACGTTGGTTCGGCAAAAGTCGGTTCTATTTCCAAAAAGCCTACTATCAAAATTTAATTCGCCAGCAACCCGATCGCATCCAATATTACGACAAACTCGGAAAACTGTTCCGGCGATGCGGGGACTTCGATCGAGCCATTCAAACCTACAAGCAAGCGCTAACCGTCGATCCGCAATCCGTCGCGGCCTACAATGCATTGGGAGATCTGTTTCGCGATCGCCTAGAATACGATGAGGCAATCGCCGCCTACCGCCAGGGTCTAGATCGTTCCCCCAATGCCGCCTGGTTACACCAAAAAGTTGCCGATGTGTTGGCCGCGCAACAACGCTGGCAAGAGGCAGCCGAGAGCTATCAAACGGCGATCGCTATTTCTCCTAAATTTGCCCAGTGGCATCATAAACTCGGCGATATATTGCAAGAACTCAAATGCACGGATGAGGCGATCGCTGCCTATGAAAATGCCGCGCGACGGGACCCGAACTTTGCCGCGACCTATCGTAGCCTCGCCGATCTCTTCACTCAACTCGAACGTTGGGACGAGGCGATCGAATCCTATCAAACAGCGATCGAGTTAGACCCTCAAGCCTTCTGGTCTTATCATAATTTGGCAGCGTTATTAGTGCGGCAAGAGCGCAAACCCGAAGCCGCTCAAATTTACCTGAAAACGATTGCCATCGATCCGAATTTCGACTGGTGGTATCACGCAACCTTTTGGCCGACTTTAGTCAAACAAAAGCAACTCGATCGGGCGGTGGAATTATTCGATCGAGAAATACAGAAAAACCCCGATTGTATAGAAGCCTATATTAATTTAGGAGATGGATTGACCCGGCAAAAAAATCTCGATCGGGCAATTTCCTGCTTTCAAGTCGCGAGCGATCGGCAAATGCAACAAACCCACCCAGATTTAGTTGCGTTAAAACAAGATAATAAATTAATTGATGCACCCAATTTCATCATTTTAGGAGCATCAAAATCCGGTACCACTTCTTTATATTCTTATATGGTAGAACACCCGCAAATTCTACCCGCAATTCGGAAAGAACTAAATTATTGGTCCGGTCGGTACAAATCGCGAGTGGATTGGTATCTGTCGCAATTTTTTGCCATTCCCAAAGGTCAACCTTATATTACCGGAGAAGCAAGCCCTAGCTATATTTACGACGTACCCAGAGCGGCCGATCGAATGTATTCGGTTTTTCCGAATATGAAACTCATCGTTCTCCTGCGAAACCCAGTCGATCGGGCAATTTCTCATTACTATCATTGGGTCAGGCGAGGCATCGAACATCGCTCTATAGAAGAAGCCACCATCGGCGAAATTGAAGCCCTAGAATCTGGTCGAATTACTGAAGATTTACTCTCCTACTATATCGCCCACGGTCGCTATTCTCACTATCTCATACCTTGGCTCGAGCGATTTGGAACCGATAAAATTCTCATCTTAGAAACCGAAAAATTCTATCAATATCCCGACAAAACTCTCACAAAAGTTTATAACTTCCTCAATCTTTCTGAATCTCATCTTCCAGAATATCGAAAATATAACTCAGGTTCCTATTCCCCGATCGACCCAAAAGTTCGCCAACGCATTGCCGAGTTTTACCGACCTTCCAAACAACGCTTAGAAGCCTATCTCGGGGTTAACTTTGACTGGGATTAATTTTACAACGGTAGCCATTAAGGTTGCCGCCATAACTCGAGCGATAAAAACTTTAAAGCTCAGGCCCAACTATTGGTGACAAGTTAACTGGCTCGAATGGTTGAACCCTTTCAACTACAGATTTCCTACGATATGACTCTTATACGCAGGGGGTTTGGGGGGAGACCCCCCAACTCCGGGTTTTCGGTCGATGATTACGTTGTTGACAAAGCCAATACAACAAAGCCAAATCACAACAACCCCCGATAGCGAATAAACACCAAAATCGCCGCCCACGATCCCAGAGCCACTTTAATCGCCACCAGCATGTTGAGCAGGGGAATCCATCCCCCACTCACCAATTGTCCGACCTCACCTTGGGGTAATTCCACCCCCACCAGCGTCAGTACTGCCAGGACGATAAAAATCAGCACCGACACCTTTTCCCAAATCGACGCGCGCCAGCGTTTATAGATTTCTTCCATCCATTTTGCGGAAGCGGTAATTGCAATCAAACCGATAGCCGTGCCACCAGCGACACCGGCGGCGAACCCACCTCCGGGACTCAAGTGCCCGCGAATCGCCAATTCGATACTCACCAATGCAGCAATCGTTGCCCCCAACCGCGCCAGCACCACTGACGGACCATCGGGAAATTGATAGATGTTGCACGAGGGTGGCTCGTCCGCCAGCAGATACTTTGCCCCCATAATGGCGATCGTAAATACAACCACTTCAAAAATCGTGTCGTAGAGTCGATTGCGGAAAATAATCCCCGATACGGCATTGGGCACGCCACTATCTCGGAGAATAGAATCGACAATTTCGAGTTCGGTATCGATGGGTGGATGGGGGAAAACGAGGGTTTTGATAAACAGGGCAATGCCAGCAATAATATAAATCCACTTCATGAGGGACCCTCCATCGGTTCGGGAACTGGAGCGAGCGCGGTATCGGTCTCAACAGGGCTGGGTCGAGCGGGATCGATATAGGTTAGCTCGGCTAAGGTGGGGGGCACTTCGGCTTGCATGATGTCGTAGAGACGGGTAACGCGGGTTTGGAGCGCGTAAGGTGCGTCTGCACCTCCGTTAGAGAGTTCTGATGTCGCCCTTTCTTCCGATCCCATGCAGGTGGTATGAATTTCTTTGGCGATTAAAGCCGCTTGCATTGCCTCGGGATTGGTGTAGAGCACGATTTCGATGCCCATGTGGTGCTTCCCGAAGGTTTTGCGCAGTGCCGAGAGCAACTCTTGGGCGGAATCGGATTTTAGCTGACCTTCGATCGCCCCTAACCGCAGACTCAAGGAGGAGCGCACCGCCACGGCGTAGAGGGTAATCGAGAGCATCGTCCCGACGAGGGCTTCAGTTAAGGCCACATCCGCCGCCCCAAACAGAACGTACACCAACGCGGCGATCGCTCCGAGAATTCCGCGCATGACTAGGGCGTGGTAGGGGTTGACTTGCAACACCAGCATACAGCCCGTCAGGGGCAGCAGCATAACAATGACAATCATATACAACTGGTCACTCATTCTCACCTCCCCCACTCGAACAGTAGGCCAAAACATAGCCGAGAACGGTATTCCAAATCGCCAGGGAAATCAACGCCAGCACCAGTAGCGGCCATTCTCGGGGAATTTGGAGGAGCAACCCAAAGACAATACTCATCGAACCGAGGGTATCGGCAACCGAGAGACTGTGGAGTTTAAACAAGACAGAGCGATCGCCAATTAGCGGCCAGGTTCCCCAAAACCAAAAGACCAGTCCCACACCTATACAGAAGTAACTCAAATAACTCATAGCCTCGATCGTAGTTCGTTCGTTCGTCTGATAATATGAGCCAGTAGCATCAATGAAGCATTTCCCACGCTCAAAATAATCACCCCCACCACCCCGAGCGTCCAATCATCCCGGAGGACGGAGACAATCAAAATCATCACGGATGTTTTGCTGGCAATACTCGAAAACGCGAGCATGGTTTGCCAAATATTTTCATCCTGCCACGCCTCGTAAATGGGAATTAGCAAGGCTGCAATCGTGGCTAGAAGTATCCAATTCATTTCTTTTTCCTCCGTAGTACCCGATGCACTTCATACCAACCATGTTCGTGGTATTTCAAAACAATGGTTTTGGGGGTAAAAGTAATCAAAAAAATGTCGAGAAAAATCAGTCCGGGGGTTCGCTGGGGCTTCACCCGCTCCATTACGATATCTTCCTCCGAGTGGGGACGCAATATAATTTCAAAGGCTTCAAAATAGGCTTGGGGGATGGCAACGATAATTTCCCCCAGAACCCGCAGCCCATCTTTGAAAACGGCCGGGGCGGTATAGCGTCGCGGTAGCAGCAAGGCCACGGCAATGCCGATGATAATATTCGCCCCACTCAAATCCGCCGTCAGCAAAAACCAGATGGTCAATCGTAGGAGTAAATCGAGATATCCAATCATGCCAGCACCATCCAAAATAGCAGCGTTAACGTTAAACTCATCACCCCAATTAAATGCTCGAATCGCTCCATCATTCGGGGTAAGGCGATCGCCACTTGCCCGAAAATCAAATAATACGCCAGCCATCCCAACCCGATGGTGACTACAGATTTACCGATATTGGCAAGGCTATAAGCTTCGAGATAAAAACCATTCGCGATCGCCAATCCCCCCAGTAAGACGATCGCCGCCGGCCAGAAACCCGGTTTGACCTGGCTTTGACCCCCACGGGGCAGAAAAATCAATTTGGCGAAGGAGATCGCCGTTCCCAATGCCGCAACGTTCATGGCGATCGTTTGCCAGGGCAATAAGTCTTTCATCGTCAAGGTCTTCGACCCAAAGCCAGAGAGTAACGGTAAGCCCGAAATGGAGAAACTCGCGATCGCCAGGGCAATCCAGACCGGTGTCGCCATCGGCACGTGCTTCAGTACTTTGATGTTGCGGCTGGGTAAATTCCCCGCAATTAGAAACAATACCGATTTCACCAAGCCGTGGGTGAGGGCGTAAAAGCCTCCGACAGCGGGTGCGGCCATCACGAAGCCCAACTGGGAAATGGTGTGAAACGCCAACATGCGTTTGGTATCTTTTTCAAAGACGGCATAACCGACTCCCAGTAACGCCGTACCCACGCCGAAGATACGAACGATCGGATCGATCTCCTCGAACATCAAGGCGCAGCGTACCAGGGGAAAGACACCGGTTTTGACCACCACTCCCGACAGCATCGCCGACACGGGGGTTTCCGATTCCGAGTGGGTAAAGGGTAACCACAACCCCGAGATAAAGATTCCCCCTTTGGTGAGCAAACCGAGAAACATCAGGGCAATCGCGTCGGTTGGTGCCCCTTGCAATCCGGTAAAGGCAAAAGAGTGGTGGGTTTGGTAGACTAATACCGCTCCGAGCATGTAGAACAACATCGCCGTGTTGCTCACGAATAGGTAGCGCAAGGCAACCCAAATCGAGCGATCGGTTCTCGGATAGGAAATCAAAAGGAATACTGCAATTCCGATTACCTCCAAAGCCACGTACAGACTGATAAAATCCCCACAGACAAATACCGCATTGACGCTGCCGTGGAGGATAATTGCCTGGGTGTAGAAAAACGCCGTTTTACCCCCAGGCCAACAGTAGAGAATTACCGCCAGGGTCACCAGAGCGTTGGTCAAGATAAAATAGCCGCTCAGGGAATCGATCGTCAGAGTCACCCCAAAGCTATCGAGCAACTCGATGGTTGTAGAAGACGAGCTGAGTAATGGCTCGATGCTGTAGGCAATTGAAGCGAGTGCCACCACCATCGCCAAGTAGCGATCGAGCTTGGGTAATAGATAGATACTGAATCCGACAAAAAACGGTAGGGCGATCCAGGCAATGGTAATCGTAGTCATGGCATGTTATTCTTCTCGATTTCGTCGCTCTCTAGGGTCGGATTATCTCGAGCGAGTTTCATCACGCCCACGAGCATCAAAGCCTGGATCGAAAAGCCAATAACGATCGCGGTGAGGATTACAGCTTGGGGAACCGGATCTGCATAAGCTACCTCATAAGCTACCTCTCTCGAATCGGACACAATTGGCGCAAACACGCCCCCCCGCGCGGCAACCAAAACGTAGTAAGCAATCACCCCGGTACTCATCACATCCATGGAGATGATTTTCATAATTAGATTCTTCTTGAGGATAATGCCGAAAAAACCGCACATTACGGTGGCAAAAATGCACGCTTCTAATATCGTTGTGGCGTTTGGCATCGTTTTTTCCTCTGCTCGTTCTAGACTCGTAGTTGGCGAGTTGAAAAATGGTAGTTCGGGAAGTTTGTCGATCTAAGTAAAGTCTCGATCGACGACTCTGGTGAATGTGCCCACATCCAGGGTGGATTGGTTGAAATTCGGGGCCGATTGCAAGAATTTCAGACTGAAGTGCTGACTCTCAATACAACACCATCGATGGTGCAGATTTTGATGAAGAAAATCCGAGCGTTTTAACCCACTTTAGTAAATGGTGTTCATCTCGATTTAGCTAGTGCAATGCCCTAATCTACAGTCAAGCTTATCACTATATAGCACCCGTCACACTCTAAGAAATAGTCCCGAATCGAGTCGTCGGTGGCACTGGGTTCGAGAGTCTCTTTTTACTCTGGCTGCCAATTCACTCGAACGGGCTGAAGTTTTCGTGTTTCTGAGATGGGTTTGCAACTTCGAGCTGTGCAAGCTGAATCGAACAGAAATAGATTGCCCCATACCGATCGATTTTTTCAAGGTCAATAATTTTCATGAAATACAATAAATTCAGTCAGTTAAGTTTTTATTTTTTATTCTTGTCGGCTAAAAAAAGAGCAGTTTTAGCACAATATACTTATCAAAATGCAGTCTGTTTATTCCAAATAAAAGGAATTTGTGTTCTTATCACCTCCTATTGACATGACAAACTTATACAACAAAAAAACACCATTAATAGCTAAACAGTTGACTGGAATATAGCAATTCTCGAACTTGTTAGGTACATCCAAATTCCATTCCCTATTCTCCGTTCCTTTAACCTAGAGTGTGAGAACCGCTATATCTATCATCTAATTCCCAAGAATTGAGAGTTCCCATTATGTAAGTACCATCCAAAATAGCAACGTTAATGTCAGACTCATCATCCCAATCAGATTCTCGAGTTGCTCGGGCATTCGTGGCAATTTTAGCGCGAACCGCTTGAAGACAAACCCGTATATCAGCCAACCCAGGACGATCGTCACCAAGGCTTTCAGCAGATTGGCAGTGGTATATCCGGGTAAATACAAACTGCTAGCGGCGACTAGCGAAATCGACAGCAGCCCGATCGCTGCCCAGAAGCCAAATTTTATCTTTCGAGGTTCGGTCGGTTCTGAGGATCGAGAAATCGGGAGAAAGAGGAGTTTGGCAAACACGATTGCCGTCCCCACCGCTGCAATATTCATTGCGATTTCTTGCCAACTTCCTAACTGCTTTAGGGTCAACACCTTCGATCCAAACCCAACGAGCAGGGGAAATCCGGAAATCGACAAACTCGCGATCGCCATCGCGATCCACATCGGCAGCCGAATGGGGGTCTGTTGCAGTTGCTTGAGGTCGCGGCTGGGTAAATTCCCAGCAATTAAAAAGAGTGTCGCTTTGGCTAAGCCGTGGGAAAGGGCGTACATCCCGGCCGCTGCTGGGGCGACCAGAACGAAACCCAACTGGGAAATCGTACTCGCAGCAAGCATGCGCTTGGTATCTCGCTCGAAAATGGCATAACTCACCCCCAGAAATGCGGTGGCGATACTAAAAATTTGCAGCGTCGGTCCGATCTCCTCGAACATCAAAGCGCAGCGAACCAGGGGAAAGACACCGCTTTTAATGACCACCCCCGACAGCATCGCCGACACGGGGGTTTCCGATTCCGAGTGGGTAAAGGGTAACCACAACCCCGAGATGAAGATTCCCCCTTTGGTGAGCAAACCGAGAAAGATGAGCGCTACGGCTTCTGTCGGTGCACCCTGTAACCCAGAAAAGGCAAAAGAGTGGTGGGTTTGATAGACTAATACTGCTCCGATGAGGTAGAACAACATCGCCGTGTTGCTCACGAATAGGTAGCGCAAGGCGACCCAAATCGAGCGATCGGTTCTCGGATAGGCAATCAGAAGAAACGCCGCAATTCCGATCACCTCCAAAGCCACGTACAGACTGATAAAATCCCCACAGATAAATACCGCGTTGACGCTGCCGTGGAGGATAATTGCCTGGGTGTAGAAAAACGCCGTTTTACCCCCAGGCCAACAGTAGAGAATTACCGCCAGGGTCACCAGAGCGTTGGTCAAGATAAAATAGCCGCTCAGGGAATCGATCGTCAGAGTCACCCCAAAGCTATCGAGCAACTCGATGGTTGTAGAAGACGAGCTGAGTAATGGCTCGATGCTGTAGGCAATTGAAGCGAGTGCCACCACCATCGCCAGGTAGCGATCGAGCTTCGGTAACAGATAAATACTGAATCCAACAAAAAACGGTAGGGCGATCCAGGTAATGGTAGTCGTAGTCATGACATGTTATTTTTCTCGATTTCGTGGCTCTCTAGGCTGGAGTTATCTCGGGCGAGGCGCGATCGCTCCCACGAGCATTAAAGCCTGGATCGAAAAGCCAATGACGATCGCGGTGAGGATTAGAGCCAGGGAAACCGGATCTGCATAAGCAACTTGTCGAGCATCAGAAATAATCGGGGTAAACACTCCCTCGCGCAGCAACCAACACACTGAAGTGCGGACGATCGATATAACCGCTTCGGTTATTCGTCTTCTATCAAGAGAAGGCGCGATCGCTCGCTTCAAGGAATTTTAATAAATCGTGTTAATTCCGACTTTACACAGTACCTTATAGTAGAGCTTACCATTATTTCGCACTTGTTACACCCTTCTCGATCGAGAATTTCCAAGTTCGCCGCAATTTAGGTTAGTGAGTCGTTTTTTTAGCGTTGGTGAAGGAGTTCGTCTTGCATCCAAAACACGAGATTTCTGGAGAAACTCGAATCGCGATCGCCGTTTGCCAAATTGAATTTTAGAATTAGCCCGCTCGTCCGTTTTTTTGAGGCTAAATTCGATCGCGCTTTCTCTATTACTTCCTTGAAAAGAACCTCTCAAGCGGTCTTAGGTAGATTCCTCATAACTCCTAAGATTCTCTCGAGAGTATTTTGGTTTTTGAGAGAATAGCAACATTGACGCGACCGGAAAATCGAAAATTTAAACTCTCACCAAAGTTTTGTTTTACAATTTTATTTTCTCTCGAATTGTATCGTAATCTCCACAGTTTTATCTAGAGAAATATGACAATTTTCAGAAAATATAACCTTAATATCCCAACTTTTGATTTAAGTCTCGAACCATATCTAGATGCTGATATAAATCTAAAACTTCCGAAGTATAATTTTGGCGATCGGTCGCAACATTCTGACTAATTTTTTGAGTCTTAAGAGCGGTATGTAATGGAGAATAACTAGGAGTCGTTCCATCCCACAATCGCATTTTATCGTCGGCGTGCTCGAACTTTCCGTAATCGAGAATGTCTGCATCGAAGGGATAGCCTAAAAACTCGACCAGCTCGGATATCGTCTCGATCGGTCGCTCGATAATATCCTCGTAGCGAATTAGAAAGACCTGTCGTTTGTCAAGAGTCTTAATTGCGCTTAACACTGCCTGATTGTATTCGAGCCAACGTTGAAAAGCATCTCGTTCTCGATTGGCAAACATCCGGCTCATCGCCACCGATCGCACATCGCGAACCAGATGAATAAACCGTGATTTGGGAAAATCTCGGGCAATTTCAGCCAAAAATAAAGACTGTCTGGGGTCTTTCAACACGAGGCATTCTTTACCTTCGCGCTCTAAAACGCGCGCCATCAAATATCTAGGATGGCTAAGGCTGCGATCGAAATCCGCTTGATAGTACTCGCAAATTTGCCGATATTTGTGGCGAACGCTTTCGGATTTGACATCTCCTTCAGGAAAATATTTGGGAATCGCTAACTCACACGGAGATGCAATTTGAGAATGCGAATTGAGAATGCGAGTTAGCAACGTCGAGCCACTGCGGGGAGAACAACCCATCCAAACAATTTGAGAATTCTCGAGATGAGCCGATCGACTCCTCGAAAATAGTGGCTTTAGAGAACGCGGCAGGCGATCGAATATTAGATTCATCATTGAATAGATATAGATAAGTGAAATTACTTAGGGAGATCGGTTCGATCGCTCGAGCCTCGATAAAAAGACGGACTACTCAATCTCCCTTTTTCTAATCTAAATTAGAGTTGTGTCCTAGCGGAAAGTTAATCCATGCGAGCTCGCCACCTTTTTAATTTTGAACTCCAGCGTGTCTTTTACTTAGGTCGTGCCTTGCGGATCGTTTGGGAAAGCGCACCCTACTGGACGATTTTCCGATTCGTCCTAGTTCTGATTCAAAGCTGCATCCCGATCGTCAGCCTCTACATTATGAAAACCCTCATCGATCGGGTCACCCTTGGCTTTGCCTCCCAAGAGAATAACTTTTCGAGTGTGATTCCGCTGATTTTCGCCATGGGAGGGGTGAATCTCCTCGGCGCGATCGATGGAGCCTGTATGGGTTTGGTCGCTCAGGTGCAAAACCAGGTGATTTCCGATCGCCTGTTCGATATGCTCCACCGAAAAGCCGTTCGCGTCGATCTCGAACACTACGAAAACTCCGACTACTACGATGTCCTCCATCGTGCCAAAGGCGAAGCATCTTCAGGCCCGATGCGGATTGTCGGCCGCGCGCATCAAATTATCGGCAGTAGCATCAGCCTGCTCACCATGGCCGGGACGCTGTTTCTGCTCAACTGGTGGATTGCGGGTTTGCTGTTCGTCCCCGTCCTTCCCCGAATTTTGGTGCGGCTGAAGTTCGTTCACATCATTCACGAGTGGATCGAACGACGCACGGCAACCCAACGCCAAGCAGGATATTACAACACCTTGCTCACCAGCGATAACTACGCCAAGGAAATTCGGCTGTTCGGTTTGGGAGACCTCTTCATTCGCCGTTTTACAAAGTTGCGCCGCCAACTGCTCAAAGAAAAGCTACAAATTTCCACTCGCCGCGCGGTGGCGGATTTTTTAACCACCATCATCTCCGTGGTTGCCATGTGGGGAGCCTACGCCTACATCGCCTACAATACCGTGCAAGGTAATATCACCGTGGGAGATTTGGTGCTCTACAACCAAGCCTTCCGCAAAGCCTATCAAGCGCTCTGGGGAGTACTCAACGGCTTCGCCAGCCTTTACGAGGACAATCAATATCTGGCCTATTTGTTCGAGTTTCTCGACCTCGAAGCGACGGTGGTCGATCCCGTCGATCCCAAACCGATTCCCCGACCGATGCGCAGCGGAATTGAGTTTAAAAATGTCGATTTTCAGTATCCCGGCAGTGCTCGTCAAGCCCTCAAAGATGTTTCCCTGAAAATTCGACCGGGGGAAGTGATTGCTCTGGTTGGGGAAAATGGGTCGGGGAAAACAACGCTCATCAAGTTACTGTGCCGATTGTACGATCCGAGCAAGGGAAAGATTTGCATTGATGACGTTGACGTGCGCGATGTGGGTCTAGCCGAACTGCGGCAACAAATCAGCGTCATTTTCCAAGACTACGCTAAATATCAACTCACCGCGCGGGAAAATATTTGGCTGGGGAACGTAGATGCCTCCCTGGAAGGACATGATATCGAACAAGCCGCACGTCGTTCTGGCGCGCATGAAGTGATTGAAACCCTGCCCCAACAGTACGATAACTTACTCGGCAAACGGTTCGAGAAGGGAGAAGAATTGAGTATTGGTCAGTGGCAAAAAGTTTCGATCGCCCGAGCGTTTTTACGAGATTCGCAGCTTATCGTCCTCGACGAACCGACGAGCGCGTTAGACCCGAAAGCAGAATACGAGGTGTTTAAGAAGTTTCGCGAACTCCTTGAAGGTCAATCGGCCGTCTTGATTACCCACCGTTTATCGACAGTGAAAATGGCAGATTGTATCTACGTTCTCGATGGCGGTCACATTGTCGAACGAGGGTCTCACGAAGAGCTAATTGCACTCGGGGGAACTTACGCGCGACTGTTTGAGATTCAAGCAAAAAATTATCGCTAGGGGTGGGTTGCGTGGTTTTTTTGAGGGCGCGCCGAATGATGGCATTTACCCCAAACCGAGGAACTCGCGAAACTGCTGGGCAATCTCCCGCACGCATTGTTGGTTTCTCTCCGACGGAAACTTGTATTTCTTACCCGAACGAAGCACGATCGCCAACTGATAATGTCGGCGCTGACGACGGCGAAACTCGGAAACTTCGATCGCGCGAATGTCGCTGATTCTATTAATTTGGGTGCGCGTTCCCAAAATTGTTCGGATATGGCGAATATATCGATCGTCGATTTTATCTAAGATAACGGTTTGCGATCGCATGGAAATATAAAGTACCAAAAGAGCCAGAAGGGGGTAAATGCCAAATAGAGGAACGCCTCCCCAAAATCCACCATCTAACCGCGTATCTCGTTCTAAATTGAAGGAGGATTCTTGAGAATTCAGAAATGCTTTAAGTTGTTGGATGAATTCGGCTTGAAATACAGGATCGAATCCCGACTCGATCGCATATTGGGTTTCAAATAGGCGATCGCTACCAGATAGCGTAATCAGCGATACCCAGACTTTTCCTTTTCGAGTTCCGCCCCCTTCGTCGTTTGACCATTCTACCGATTTGAGCTGTACGTCCGTTATCTGTTCGATGGGTTTATCGCGGATGGTTTGAACGAAGCCGAGATATTGAGATTGGGAAACAACACAATTCATCTGTTGGGGGGCAATGCGATCGCACGCAATTTGAGTAACTCCATATTCCGAAGAAATGAGAACCAGCATCGCCAAAGGTATGCCGCCAAAGAAGATGGCAAATAAGATAATGAAGAGATTGGAAAAAATGCCGGGTTTCTTTTGGCAAACAAGTTTAGCTTCGCTTTGCTCGACAATCTGGAATTGAGGCAGAAAACTAGCCATCGTTCGGAATTTTCTCTATTCGTATTAGCTATATTTTAGAGATAATTCCTAAAATTGACATTCATTTAATAGATTCGAGTTAATTTAAAATTTTAGAATTATTATTCTCTTGAAAAAAGATTGTCAGGATTCAGGTGAGATTTTAGATACAGCTAGGATAACAATCTATCGGGGCGGGTTTTGACTTTGAATTTTAGGCAATTCTCCTAAGATATTGCTAAACCCGCCCTTACATCCTTTTTTTTCGTCGTCGAGACCTGAATGCTTACGAAAGATTCAATAACTAAGTTTTTAAAAAAATGACAAAAATTTCAGTCATTCTTCCAATTTATAACGGCGAGAAAACGGTTCGAGAAACGATACATTCTGTTCTCAATCAAACGCTGACTAATTTTGAACTAATTGTCATTAATGATGGTTCTCAAGATAACACCTTAGACATTATCGGAAAGATTACAGATGCCAGAATTCAAGTCTATTCTTATACGAATGCCGGACAAGCTGCCAGTCGCAATCGGGGTATCGAACGCGCAAAAGGGGAATATATTGCGTTTATCGATGCCGATGATTTGTGGACACCCGATAAGCTGGAATCCCAGTTACAAGCTTTACAAGATAACCCCACTGCTGCCTTAGCCTATAGCTGGACGGACTATATCGATGAATCGGGAAAATTGTTGCATCCCGGCAGACATACCACTGCGAATGGTAACGTCCTTGAAAAACTGATTGTCAATAACTTTATTGAAAATGGATCGAATCCTTTAATTCGCCAAGAAGTATTTGAGAAAGTTGGTGTTTTTGAGGAATCCCTGCCGCCAGCAGAAGATTGGGATTTGTGGCTGAGAATAGCCGAAGAGTATCAGTTCATCTGCATTCCGGCAGCGCAAATCCTTTATCGCGTCACGGTAAATTCGAGTTCTTCTAATATTATCAAGCAAGAAATACAGTGCAGAAAAGTGTTAGATGCCGCTTTCGATCGCGCACCCGATTCCCTGCAATTTCTCAAATCGCAAAGCTTTGCCAACTTATATAAATATCTAACCTGGAAGGCGATCGAAGGTTATCCCTCTCGCCGCAACGGGATTGCCGCCGCCCGCTGTTTCTGGTATTACCTCCAATACAATCCCTCTGTGGTGGTTAAGCCGCGCTTTATGGGCAGTGTTTTGTTTAAAATAGCCTCGATGGTATTTTTACCACCACGGCAGGCACGGGCGATTATTAAGGCGGTTACAGAAAAGGTTTGAAGGAAGAAGCAGGTCAAAAAATTAATATTTACTTTTAGCTGAGTCGCTAGCTGGTACAGGTCAGGACTTCTATTTGAGGATTCTTTATCAGAATCTTCCCCAACAAGGTTGGGCAATAATTTAAAATTTGCGTTAAGATCCGCAGACATAAGAGTTTTTAAAGTCTGGTATTCAAGCCTAAATATTCGACACCGCACTCGATCGTACTAAGAGTCAGAGGGAGTAATATCGATGTCTGCCGATGGCGTTAATCCTCAAAACGGGTTCGAGAACGAGCTAGACTTAGCATCTGGCTTACCTGGAAATTCAGATCCAAATCGCAATATTCTTGGAACACCTCTAGGTCAGCTTCCATATCCAGCCGGGGGTGGAGGGACTCCTGAAGAAGGAGATGTAGATTCGGGATTAAGCCACGAGGATCTGGCTGAGTCCGAAACAGGAGCAAATGCCGTCGGCGAAGACGGGTTGGAGACTGGTATTGCACCTGTCGATTCAGTGGTTCGAGGGATAGGGAAAGCGGTTGAGAAAACGGCTGATGTGGTCGGAAATGTCGGAAAAGCGATTGAGGCGGGAACTCCGATCGTGAATGAGGCTGTCGGCAAGGCTGTCAACAATCTCTCGGAGACAACTCGCGATTTGAAAGAGCGAGCCGTGAAGAGTTGGGAATCCCCGGATAATAAGTTTCATCAGGCTTTAGATGAGGGGATCGATCGAGGGACTGACTTGACCGAAAATGTGGTCGATCGATTGAAATCAGATCGTCAGGTTAAAAACTGGACAGCTAAGGCACTCGACTTCGGACAAGACTTGGCTTACAAAACAGGAAGAGCGATAAAAGCCGGACAAGAAGCTTTTGGACAGTTTATCGACGAAATGGCTCCAGAAGGCTCGGTGGTGAGCTTAAACGGAAACATTGTCTCGCAACGTAACCATGAGAATTTAACCTATATTAACGGGCAATCCTACCAGTGGGTCGAATATACCTTGAAAGAAGGCGATACGCTTAGTCAAATTGCACTTGAAAAAACAGGAGATGGTTCGCCAGCGTCTTACGGTGTAATTGCGGAACGAAACGGCATTATCGATCCCGAACTGATTTTTCCAGGACAAAGCATCAACATTCCTCAAGCTGTAGCGGCTGGTATTGCCTCTTCAGACAATTCACCGGAACCCAATTTCGATGGAGAAGAGGTCAGTAGCAATACCATTGAGATTATCGACGCTCCCGATTTGCTCGTGGGAGACGCAGGTTCTGACGATCTCGATCGAGTAATAGAGTCAGCAAGATCGATTGCCATACAACACTTAGAAGTGTTCCTCGGTGATAAAGCCTTTATCGAGAAGATGACGCTAGCGTTCGGGGATAAAGTCGATCCAGAAACGGCCTATGCTGTCATCCAAAATTTAGTCCAGGGTCAGACCATACCAGAGATTGAGACGGCACTGTTTGAAAATCTTCAAGCGAATGGTGCTTTTGGTGAGGGGACGATTTATCTGTCTGGGGAATTCACGATCGAAAATGCAGCAAGTCCTGAAGTGGTTGCCAATGTCCTCCTTGAAGAAATCGGACATTATATCGATCGAGAATTCGGGGGTGCAGATGCACCTGGAGATGAGGGCAATATTTTTGCCAGATTGGTTCGAGGCGAAACGATCGAAGATACTGCACTTGAAGTACTAAAAGCGGAAGATGACAGTGCGGTCATGATTTTCGATGGAAACGAGATTACTGTAGAGCAAGCCAGCTCGTCTTCTCGTTCCAGCTACACCATTGAGTCGGGAGATACGCTCTGGGAGATTGCTGAGCAAAAACTTGGGGATGGCAGTCGTTGGCAAGAGATTCAAAAACCCGATGGAACGTCTTTCAGCCAGCAAGAAGCTCGGGAGCTGCAAATCGGTCAAATCGTTTATCTGCCGACAACGAGTGATGGTTCCGTTAATGAGAACCAGACTTCAGATCGCGACGAACTCAATGACAATAGCAATAAGTCAGAGCCAGAAACCAGAGAGAAAAATGCGACTGGCTCGAACGATCGCTCTGAGCAAAATCGCGATACAACCAGTTCGCAATCGTCGGAAAACAACCGTCGCACCTCCAACACCCGTTCGGATGACAGCTCTAGCAGCGATCGCGAGAATGCTGACAAAGCCAGTAGCTCTAACATCCCATCACAAACTAACCGCAAGACAACCACATCTGATTTCTCACAAAGTAGCAGTCGTTCGAGTCATACTATTCAATCGGGAGATACGCTCTGGGAGATTGCCGAGGAAAAACTTGGGGATGGCAGTCGCTGGCGCGAGATTCGTAAATCCGATGGTACTTCTTTCTCCCAGCAGGAAGTTGGGAAACTCCTGCCAGGTCAAGTCGTTTATCTACCTAAAACCAGTCGTGACTCGGTTGATGAGAATCAACATTCTGATACTTCCCAGACTAATAACCTGAAGAGTGACAATACGGATAGGATCGATAGCTCGACTATCTCAGCTCAAACCGAGCGCAAAACGACCCCTTCCAATCTTGCACGCAGTAGCAATCGTTCGAGCTATACCATTCAATCGGGAGATACACTCTCAGAAATTGCCGAGGAAAAACTTGGAGATGGCAGTCGCTGGCGCGAGATTCGTAAATCCGATGGCACTTCTTTCTCCCAGCAGGAAGTTGGGAACCTCCTGCCAGGTCAAGTCGTTTATCTACCCGGCACTAATTCGACAAATACCTCTTCTTCACCTTCTGCCACGGAAAGCAGCCGTCGTTCTAGCCAGAGTTCTGCATTGTTGGAAAAGGTGGGTTCTAGCTACTTTACAAACCGTCCGCAATTCTACACGACAGGAAATATCTTCTCGCAATCTAACTACGGATCGAGTTTAGTCAGTGGCGGTGGCAACACCGAGGGAAACTGTACCTGGTACGCTCACGGTCGGGTCAAAGAGCTGTGGGGAAATCCCGATGCGTTAAATTCAATGCGGGGAAATGCCGATGAATGGCACACTCAGCTTTCTAATGGCGCACGAGTGCTGAATGATGGCGAATCCCCTCAAGTGGGTGATATCGCTCAGTGGACGAGAAACGGTCAAAATCACGTTGCCGTAGTTGAGCGGGTATATACCGATGCAAACGGTGTCCGGCGAGTGGTTCTTTCCGAATCTCACTACAATTCTAATTTTGATGGAGGCGGCGCGGGAACCCTGCATCGTGTCGTGGACTACACAGCAGATAATCCCGATCGCTATATTCGGGTTCCTGGGGTTTCTGGAGAGTCTCAGGAGGCACCCACAGCAGATCTGAATGCGTCGAGTCCCAGCAGCGATTCAACTGGTCAATCTGTCACTGGAAATGAGATTCAAGGTGATTTCGATCGGGTTCGACAGCAATATGATTTAGGAACGCCAACCTCGGACGTACTGACTCATTCGAGTGGGGTGAAGTTTCAATACTTTGACAAACCAGGTATGGGACGGGTATCCGCAGTTAGTAGCGAGCATGGGACTTATCCGCTATGGGGTGGAATTCGCAACTACTACGTTAATGTTGCGAAGGGACTGGATGGTTCTCTTGGGGTTCCCACTAGTGGAGAGCAGGGAATTGGCAATGGGGTCATTAAACAAGAGTTTGCGAACGGGTATATCCTTTGGAAAGATGGTGTGGCAAAGGGTTACAACCGTGATGGTTCGCTGCTTGAGGCATCTGCGGATCTCCAAAATATTGAAAGTCTTGATACAGAAAGTGGTTCTTCAGATAGCAAACTTTCCATCCAGCTAATTCGTACAGGAGGCTCGGATTCAGCAGAAGAACTAATTTCCACACTTCCTTCAAAGTTTAATCAATCCCCAAGTCTTAGTCATGAATCGCTTAACACTACACATTCAGACTCTCCTATTTCCATCATCTTTTCTGAGAGCATCACCGACTCCCTTCCCGAAGGTACTATATATTACCCAGCAGATGAGACTCCAAGAGATTGGAGATCTGATGAAGTCATTGAAGCTGACACTCAAGAAGACTTAATAGATGAAGATGGTAATTTAATTCCAGTAAATGCAGTGATAGTAGACTCTGATAATGAATTGATAGAAGCAGGAGTGATAAAACTTTATGAAGACAGAAAAAAACACGAAAAAGATTTTCCGGAAGATTACTATGATGAAATTGCAAGACATTTATTTTATAAATTCGAAAATTCATTTTCAAATCCGTTAAAAGCCTTTAAAGAACTTAGAAAACTAGCCGATGGGGAGCTGGGATGGGATTTCCAAAACCATTATTCAAATCTAGTAGTTGGAACAGATATAAAAAATGGATGGGATAAGTTCAGACACTTTGCTCACAGCGCTTATTACAGATATAAACTTAGTTTCGGTTTCATTCCTGCTGCAGAATTTTTAACTCGTGCGAAAGAAGGTTTCGATGAAGTAGAAAATTCTGTTGGCAAAGATCCTGAAGGATGGAGTGAAGATGATATGGTTGCCAACTACAAAGGAATTACTTTTGCAAAAGAAATTGGTAAAAAAAAGGGAGAAGAAAGAATAAATAATGTACAAAAAAAGATATCAGAATTTGAAAATGCTTTTTTATATAGATTGAGTCGTGGACAATATAAAAAATATGATTAACGCCATGTGCAACTTAAAATCTCAAACCTTTGATTTTCCGTTCTGACTGGCGGTCGTCTCCAAATTGCGAGTTGCTCAAACGACGTAAATTTAAGACCTCGGAAAAAGTGGCACATCCCGTGATTACTTAATTTTTTTTTGATGACTGGAGTTTATATAAAAAAAGACACTATAAATTCGACTCAAGTATATCTCCATCTCACACTTCGCCACGATATCCTGTTTCAATCGCTTTCGATTTTGGATAAAATATCGGATTGCTTTATAGCTATTTCCCAGCAACGTTCGAGCGATAATGGTGGGTTTTTGCCAAGGTTTTGCTAGGGTCATTTTCAAGGGAATAAAACAGGAGCAAGAACCGCGAATTAGCTTTAATAAATACTCTCGTTCGAGTCTTTCTGCTGGGATTAAATGGTCTAAATGCATGGCAGGATTGTACCAAATTTCCCAACCCTGTTTGTGCATGTGAATGAGCGGTTCCCAGTCAGAACCACTCGTAAGAGAATTCCCCGATCGCCCGCTTAAAATTGGGGTATCGGGGACGCAATCGCACCACACTTGTTTGCGCACAACCAATCCCGCACCGGGGGGTAAACTCAGCACTTCGGGTTTGTATAAATTGGGTTTGTCTCCTCGTTCGCGAATCGCAAGAAAGCCGATAATATTATCGAAGTTTTCCGGCGGTTGCACTTCAAATTGGGCATGAATTTGACCGCCGTATGCTCCGGCTTTTGGATAGTTTTTTCCAAATTGAAATGCTTCAAATACCCAATCCGGTGCAGGGAGGTTATCATCGTCGATAAAACCGACTAAATCGCCTTTGGCTTCGGCGATCGCGCGCCCTCTGGCAAAAGCAAGTCCTTGTTTTGGCTCGAAATAGTATTTGAGGGGAAAGGGAGAGTGCCAATTTTTTTGCAAGTCTTCGATAACTCGTGCGGTATTATCGCTACTATTGTTATCGATAATAATAATTTCCCAGGCAATCTTTTCGGTTTTAATTTGAGCTTGTAACTTCTCTAAAACTGCTGGAAGTCGATCGCCCCCATTATAAGTAGGAATGGCTACGGTGAAATCGATCGAGACTTCCATGATTGCTTCCACAAATAGAACGGACTAAAAATGCTACTGCGTAAAAACTCCATCTCGCAGGCAGTGACGACATCGCGATCGAGTTCGGGGTAATGTTGGAGAAAATAGGCGATCGCTTTGTAGATATCCCGCACCCAACCAATGGGAAATAACAGCGGTTTTTGCCAAGACTTGAGGCGCAACATCCGGATGTGGTGGCGCGCTAACCCGGTACTGCGCATTAAAAACAGTAAATAATCCCGTTCCAGGCGCTGGCGGGGAATTTTGTGGTAGATGTGCATGTGGGGGTTGTACCAAATTTGCCAACCCGCATTTTGCAGGTAGATCGCCACTTCTAAATCCTCGCTATTGAGGATCGACTGTTGGGAACGCCCGGATAAAAATAGGGTTTCGGGAACGTTATCGCACCAGGCTTGTTTGCGCACTACCAAACCTGCCGAGGGGGGCAGCATTTTCATCTGAGGTTCGTAGAGATGGGGTTCGCAACCCCGTTCGGTGATGGCAAAAAAACTGGCGATTTTCTCGAAGTTTTGTGGCGGTTCCACTTCGTAGTCGCCGTGGACTTGGGAACCGTAGGCCCCCGCAGACGGGTGAACTTCGCCAAATGCATAAGCTGTCGTCACCCAGTTCGGGGCGGGTATCGTATCGTCATCGAGGAACCCCACCCATTTCCCTCGGGCTTCTTTCACCGCGCGCATCCGGGCAAACGACGCGCCCTGCTGGGGTTCGCAGCAATATCGCAGGGGAGCGAACTCGGGCCAATTCTCTTGGTACTCCTCGATCAGTTGTGCCGTGCGATCGGTACTATTATTATCAACAACAATAATTTCCCACCGGACGTAATCTTCCGTACGGACTTGGGTTTTGAGGTTATCGAGGACGGTGCTGAGGCGATCGGCTCCATTGTAAGTGGGAATGGCAACCGTAAAGTCGATCTTCTCTGAAGAGGTTAGCATTTTGATAGAAGCTCCACGACGATCGGGTGTTTCAGAGTCAAGGGTTCGGTCTCGATGCCCAATTCTCGAACTCCCGAGAACGGGCAACATTTCCGTTATAGCACCCTGAAGTTTTGCGGATATTAAGGACAAGGCGATGGCAATCTATCTGGGGATCGATTTTGGGACATCTGGGGCAAGGGCGATCGCCATCGACGATATCGGGCAAATTCGGTGCGAGGGACGATACGACTTCGAGACAACTCGCCACCGAACCGCCGATTGGACACCCACCTGGCGCGAGGCGTTATTTGCCCTACTCGAGCAAATCTGTCGAATTTTACCGACCCCGCAAGATATTGCCAGAATCGCGATCGACGGTACTTCCTCCACCGTCCTGCTGTGCGACGAAACCGGAAACCCGATCGAGACTCCTATTCTATACGACGACGATCGCGGCGTTGCCGTCACCGAAATCCTCAACGCGATCGCCCCAGCCAACCATCCCGTTTTGAGTGCCACCTCGAGTTTGGCAAAATTGCTGTGGTGGCTGACCCAAAACGACACTCGCGAATCGGGCTATTTTCTCCACCAAGCCGACTGGCTAGCCTTCTTACTCCACGGCAAACTCGGCATCACCGACTATCACAACGTTCTCAAACTCGGTGCCGATGTGGAAAAGCTTTGCTATCCCGACTGGCTGTATCGGGGGTTAGAGGAGGGATTCGATCGCCTCGCCAGTTCGAAAATTCCCCGCCTGCCGCAAATCGTCGCACCGGGAACGCCCATCGGTCCGGTCCTCCCAGACATCGCCCGTCGTTTTCACCTAGCCGATGGATGCACTGTTTGCGCCGGAACCACCGATAGTATTGCCGCCTTCCTCGCCAGTGGGGCTTCCGGACCCGGAGAAGCGGTCACTTCCCTCGGTTCGACCCTGGTACTGAAGCTGTTGAGTCGGACTCGGGTAGACGATGCCCGATACGGCATTTACAGCCATCGCCTGGGCGACTTGTGGCTGGCGGGGGGTGCGTCGAATACGGGGGGTGCGGTGCTGCGGCAGTTTTTTAGCGATCGGGAGTTAACCACCCTCAGCCGCCAGCTTCCGAATGACGAAAGCCCCCTAAACTACTACCCCTTGACTCAACCCGGAGAACGGTTTCCCATCTGCGATCCGCAACTGCCCCCGCGCCTGGAACCCAAACCCGACGATCCCATCGAGTTTCTCCACGGTTTGCTCGATGGCATGGCAAAAATTGAAGGGCGAGGATATCAATTACTCCAACAGTTGGGGGGAACTGCCCTCAAGCGGGTCTATACTGCGGGTGGAGGGGCGAGAAATCGGGGGTGGACTCGGCTGCGCCAACGCTGTCTGGGCGTATCCGTTTTCCCCTCCATGCAGACAGAAGCCGCTTACGGTACGGCACTGCTGGCGATGCGAAGTATCAAACCATCACCTCGATAAGGCTAGAGACGATCGACCCTATCCCGTCTTCTCTGGGTACGCTCTCCCCTCTCAAACGCTGTGATGGCGATCGCACTAGAGGCGTTGTCGCGATCGCAAACTGAAGATAACGCTCGTGCGGATTTCTCGCTCTAAATGAGGTCATTTGAGGGTTTGAGGTTCGCTCTACCTGACGTACAACCATCGATACCGTTCGATACTTTTGGGTGCACTTTTTCGATCGCAATACGACTGTATCAGTTGCCATTGGTGACAAGTTAAGGTCGTTTTGGCTTTGTCAACCAGTCACTAATCGACCGAAAACCCGGAGTTGGGGGGTCTCCCCCCAAACCCCCCGCCGGGGGCCCCTCTACTCCCCCGACCCCCCCGCGCACAAGAGTGAAATCGCTCAAATTCTTTATTGACAAGGGGTTCTATCGTTCAAGATCGTCAACTTGACACCCGACAAAATTGCTTAACTTGTCACGAACGATCGGTTGCTGGTTGACATTCCAGAGAAAAGGCTCTCCGATGACGATGCTTGCGCTACTGTTTCCTCCAGTTTGCTCCCATGCCACTACAGAAATTACCGACGCGACGACTATCGCGAAGTTTTAGTCGTCTCGAAGACTTTGGCTTCAGCCTCAACGGGTTACTCGTTTGGCCTGGAACCGTCATGGGTATGCACGTTGCCCTCGGGCCTCAAGCGATTTGGGTTTGGCTTCCTGCGGTAATCGTCGCCATGGCCTTGAATTTCCAGCTCGCTCGTCTGGGAAGCTATCGCCCGGATATTGCCGGAGGCACGCCCAACTATGCTACCCAATTACTCCACAAGCACCCCCAACTGGGTTTGTATGCCGCGATCGGCTATTTTATAGGCTGGGTATCGCTAATTCCGGTGAATGCGATCGTCCTGAGCAATCTCCTTTCCACCCTACTGGTTCCCAATAACATCCACCCTCCCACAATTTGGATCGAACTGGGCTTTACCCTGATTGCCTTCGTCCTCGCTTTTAGCGGCAATCGGGCTTTGGCAATTTTACACTTGGTTTTCATGCTCCCGGCGATCGGCTTTCTTTTAGTCTTTGCCGTACAAGGGTTGGGTTGGTTGGTCATTTCCCCCGAAAGTCCGGGGTTGCTGCCAGAGAATTGGTCGAATTTTCACCCGATCGAATGGGCAAAATGGTATCTGGTCGCCGTCTACGCCGTCTATGCGAGCGAAGGAGCGGCCGCGTTTATTGCCGATAGCCGCCAACCCCTCGCGGCACTGCGCTACCTGAAGCTGACGGCAAGCTTGCTCCCGATCGTCTATCTCGGCGGGTCTTGGGTGGTGATGCGTTTGGCCACCGATACCAGCCTGGGGGATGATGCCTTCCTCAATCTGGTGCTGTGCGCCGAAAAATTTTGGGGAGAGTCGGCCACAGTTTGCGTGGTCTTGTTAATTGCCTTTGCCTGTTTGCTCAGTTGCGCCAATACCGTCGCCTTGAGCGCCCGCGTCTTGTACCAACTCGCCCGCGATGGTTATCTCTCTCCGGTGTTTGGCGTTATTTCTCACCGAGGGGTTCTCGGCCCGGCCTTGAGTTTAACCCTCCTTGTGAGCGCGGCCTGTTTGCTGTGGGGAGATGTCATCCACATTATCGCCATTACCGGAATTGGCTACATGGTATCGATGATATCAGTGCATGTCGGGTTGTGGTTGAATCGAGGCAGACCGGATATTCTGTGGCCTCGGTGGTCTTTGGCATTTGCGATCGTCGAAGTGTTGGTATTGCTGGTGGGGGGAATTGCCTGGAGTGGGAGAGATTTTATCGTCGGGTTGGCGGTTCCGCTGTCGATCGTTGCTGTCGATCGCCTCATTCGCCGCGCGTCCTGGGCGATTTGCCATCCCCAATGGTGGATCGATCTCTACCGCGAGCAGTTCGCGAAAAATTTTGAGGATTTCGTCGGCACTCAGGTTGCCAGCTTGATTTTACTGATTTGCGGGGCAACCATTGTCGGTTGGAAAGCTCGATCGTGGCTCGATGCGTTTCCCAGTAACACGTTAAATGGTCTCTTAGTGATTTTGGTGCTGACGGTGACGTTTTTCGGCGTGGCGATCGCCTGTTGGACGAGTTTGCCTCAAGCCGAAGCCATCATCGAAGCTCGCGAACGATCGGAATTGCTCTATAAAGTGGCGCGAGATTCGATCGTCGTTTTAGATGACACGGGTCAAATCCGCCAAGTCAATCCCGCCACCGCGACCCTTTTTGGACTGCAACCGTTTGATTTGGTGGGACATCGCCTCCAGGAAAAATTGCGGGGACTGCCCGAGGAAACCGAGCTGTGGCAACCCCGTAGCGAACAAACCTTCGATCGTCGCGGCGAAACCGTTGCCGTGGAATTATCTCTGTCTGTGTTGCCTCACGATGACGATCGCCAATTTCTCGCGATCGTGCGGGATATCACGGAGCAAAAACAAGCTGAAGCGGCCCTGCGGCGATCGGAAGCCGAATTGCGAAACTGGGCGCAGCAACTTGAAAGCCGCGTCCAAAAAAGAACTGCCGAACTCGCAGCCGCCAAAGAACGCGCCGATGCGGCCAGTCAAGCCAAAAGCGATTTCCTCGCGAGTATGAGTCACGAACTGCGGACTCCCCTGAATGGAATTTTGGGATACGCGCAAATTCTCCAACAATCGAGGGAAATTGGAGAACGAGAACGCCACGGGGCCGACATCATCTATCAGTGCGGATCGCATCTACTGACGTTGATTAACGATATTCTCGATCTCTCGAAAATTGAAGCGCGCAAAATGGAGTTGTACCCGAGTGAATTTAACTTTCCGGCTTTTTTGCAAGGAGTGGTAGAAATTTGCTGCGTGCGCGCCCAATTCAAACAAATTACTTTCGATTACCAAGGCGATCGGGACTTGCCAACGGGTATTTGTGCCGATGAAAAACGCCTGCGCCAAGTTCTGCTCAATCTTCTAGGAAATGCCATTAAGTTTACCGATGGCGGAAGGGTCACGTTTACAGTTCGCGCGATCGAAAAACGAAATATTCCATCCGATCGATCGACCGACGATCGCCTATCGATCTGGAGAATTCGCTTTCAAATTGAAGATACCGGGGTGGGAATGAATCCCGAGCAGTTAGATCGGATTTTCCTGCCTTTCGAGCAAGTGGGCAACAAACAACATCGCGCGGAAGGGACGGGACTGGGATTATCGATCTCTCAGAAAATTTTAGGATTGATGAACAGCCATATTGAAGTGAGCAGCTTACCTGGAGAAGGCAGTAAATTTGGCTTCGAGCTAACATTAATTGAGGCGACGGAATGGGTCGATCGATCGACCCATGTCGATTGCAGAAAAATTATCGGTTATCAGGGTCGAAAGCGGACGATCGCCATCGTTGACGATCGTTGGGAAAATCGCTCGGTGGTTGTCCATCTCCTGCAACCTTTAGGATTTGAAATGCTCGAAGCAGAACATGGTCGCGCGGGTCTAGAAATTGCGAGCGATCGCCAACTCGATTTGATGGTAATCGATTTGGAAATGCCCGTGATGAATGGATTTGAACTCCTTAAACGAATCCGACAAGATGAAGCACTAAAAGATTTGTTGGTTTTGGTTTCCTCGGCGAGTGTTTCGGAGGTCGATCGGCATCAAAGCTTAGAAGCAGGTAGTAATGACTTTTTGCCCAAACCCATCCAAGCCCAAGAGCTATTGAGCAAAATCCAACAACTTCTCAAGTTAAACTGGATTTACGAAGAAAGTTCGGAAGTTTTAGAGGAAACACGATCGGATACAACAGCGTCTGCGATCGAAGACGATCTTCACGTTACTCTGCCTAGGGTTGAAGATTTAGAAAAATTGCTAGATTTAGCAAAGCAAGGCTTAGTCAATCAAATCAACCTAGAACTCGATCGAATTCAAGCGACCGATGAAAAAATGGCGGTATTTGTTGAAGAGATACAGCAACTTGCTAAACGCTTCCAGGTCAAAAATATTCAAATTAAGCTTGAAGAAGCAATTGACACCCAAAATTCGAGCTTTTTATAAGTGAAAATGCCTAATAACATCGCCAAAATAGTGAAAAATCAGAAATTTACTATAGATAGCCAAAGTATCATTTTAATCGTTGATGATACGCCTACCAATCTTGAAGTTTTATCGAATGCCTTAACAGAAGAAAATTATCAAGTTGCTGTGGCGATCGATGGTGAAAGTGCGATCGACCAGATTAGATACAAGCCGCCTGACTTAATTTTACTAGATGTCATGATGCCAGGTATCAATGGATTTGAAACCTGCATTCGTTTAAAATCCGATCCGTCAACTCGGGATATTCCGATTATTTTTATGACAGCTCTGCCCGATTCAGTTGATAAAGTGAGAGGTTTAAAGTTAGGGGCTGTTGATTATATTACTAAACCCTTTCAAAAAGAAGAAGTCCTCGCTCGAGTTCGGGTACACTTACAGCTCTATAATTTAACTCGAAATTTAGAACGTCGAGTCGAAGAACGGACTCTCGAACTTTCTGCAACACTCCATCGCCTGCAACAAGCGCAAGTTCAATTAGTCCAAAGCGAAAAAATGTCTTCTTTAGGGCAAATGGTTGCTGGAATTGCCCATGAAATTAATAACCCCGTCAATTTTATTCACGGTAACTTGGCTCATGCGAGAGATTATATTGGCGATTTACTAGAGTTCGTTAAAGTTTGCCAATTGAGAAGTCAAGAACTAGATCCAGAAATGACTCAGTTAATGGAGGAACTCGAACTCGATTTTATTCAAGACGATCTCCCTAAATTAGTTGCCTCCATGCAAGTGGGAACCGAACGGATTCAAGGAATTGTCAAATCGCTGCGAAATTTTTCTCGATTGGATGAAGCCGAGCGTAAAGCTGTCGATATTCATGAGGGGATTGAAAGTACCTTGGTTATTTTAGGCAATCGTTTGAAAGGCAAAGGCGATCGCCCGAAAATTAAAATTCTTAAACAGTATGGAAAATTACCGCTCGTTGAATGTTACTGCGGTCAACTCAATCAAGTTTTTATGAACATTCTCAGTAATGCGATCGATAGTTTAGAAGAAAGTTTCGATCGAAAGACTAAAGCGCAAAACTATAAAATAAAATCTTACGATCCCGCAATATTAATTCGCACTCAAGTACTCGATCGCGATTGGGTAGAAATTCGCTTTATCGATAATGGCGTAGGAATCCCCAAAGAAATTCAATCGCGATTGTTCGACCCGTTTTTTACCACGAAGCCCGTCGGCAAAGGAACGGGTATGGGACTCTCCATTAGCTATCAAATCGTCACCGAAAAACATGGCGGCAAACTCGAGTGTATTTCCACTCCCGATGGAGGAACGGAATTTGTCATCTTACTACCCGTTCGCTCTCGGGAGTAGCGTTTTGGTGACGGAGGCTTCGGGAGAGGGGGAGGTGAGGGAGATGAGGGAGAATAATTATTCAATTAATCTTCTCCATTCCCTATCTCCGCGTCACCGCGTCCCCCCGTCCCCGCGTCATCTTCCTCCCATTCCCCGTTGCCCGTTCATCATATCCAAGCCGGGACATCCTTAACCAAGCGCACCAATCCCACCACGACGGTGAAGAATTCCAAGCGTCCTAAAAACATGCCGACAATCTGCGTCCACAGCAAACCGACCGGGGCATCGGCTGCGGTGACACCGACGGAAAGTCCTACGGTTCCCAAAGTGCTGGCGTACTCGAACAGACTGTCTTGGAGGGAATAGCCGTAGGCTGCCGTAATGCTGCAACCGATGGCGTAAACCACCAGATACAAGAAGACAAAAGAACTCACTTGGCGAATCTGGCTGTCGGTGAGAAAAACCCGCCGTTCTCCTTGCCACACTTCCGGTTCGGTGACGGCACTTTTAGGGAGAAACATACGCTTGACATCCCACAGTAGGGCGCGATAGAGATAATAGACTCGAAATTGCTTGATGCCTCCGGCCGTTGCCCCCGTACCGCCACCGATGAGCATCAAAATAATTAGAACCACCCAACCCAAGCCGTTCCAATCGCTGTAACCCACCGTGGAAAATCCGGTGGTGGAGAGGGCGGTAATGGTTTCAAAAATCGACACCCGCACGGCTTTACCGAAGTTAGGGTAGAGTTGCGGCACAACGCCAAACATCAGCGCCAGCACGCATAGGGGAATGACTACCGCTTGCAGGCGAACTTCCCCGTTACGGAGAACCGCTTTAAATTTCCCTTTGAGGAGAAAGTAACTGGTGACGAAATTGAGGGTTCCCAAAATCATCAGGACGATGGTAACGGCTTCAACGGCCGGAGAGTCCCAAAACCCGATCGAATCGGTGCGGGTGGAAAATCCCCCCGTCGAGAGGGCGGCAAAGGAATGGTTGACCGCATCGAACCATCCCATCCCTGCCAGTCTCAGGGCCACCGTTCCCACTGCCGCATAGCCCGAATAAATCCCCATCACCAGTTTGGCCGATCGCCGCACGTTGGGGGCAAGCTGTTCGGTACGTCCCTCCGCTGCGGAGAATCCCGCACTGGCAGAACTGGCGATCGCACTGAGGGTGATAATCGCCAACCCCGCACCCCCGGCTAGTTCCATGATGCTGCGAAACAACAAAATCAGCTTCGATGCGGTCGTCACGTCCACCACCGAGAGTCCCGTCGTCGTCCAGCCGCTGGTGGCTTCAAAGACGGCTTGGGTAAAGTTCAACCCATCGATCGCCATTAAAGGAATCGTACTGAAGCCGATCGCTAGCAGCCACGACACCACGACGATAATCGCCCCTTCGGGTAGAGTTAAGCTACTGGCTTTTTCGAGGGAACACTGCCGCCACATCCCCAGTCCCAATCCCAACAATACGACTCCAGGTAAGAGAAACGCCCAGGCAAACCCGAGTTCTTCGGGATAGGCAATTAAGGCCAGCAACGTCGTCAAAATGGTCACCCCGACGATGGCGCTAATCAGTCCGACAAAACCTAAAATAATTCGATAGCGCTGGCGTAGATACTGACGGTATTTCATTGAAATTGTCAAGAGTAAAAAGTTGATTTTTTATTAAAAAGATAGAGAATATTCGATGAGAACTATCCGAAGCTCAAACAAAGAAGTGGGAAACCGTTAGGAGAAAAAACAGTAAATTTTGAGCTTCTGACACCTGTTAAACATTCGTCAGACTCATCGATCGTCACCCATTCTCTATTCATATTTCTCCGGTAATTTTTCTCATCAATGCTCCGTAATATTCTGCTTGGGCAATGATGACGAGGCGATCGCCTGCTTCGAGTTGCGTCCAGGCTTTGGGGACGAAAACCGTATCCCCGCGCACGATACAGGCAACTAAAGTACCATCGGGAGGATCGAGATCGACGATGGTTTTGCCCACAACCGGACTGTCGTCAAGTAAAGTCACTTCACTCACGCTCACCTGACCTTCGGCAACGGGAACGAGATTGCGAATTTCTTCTATTTCTGTTTGCTGTTTGAGAGAGTTGGCGATCGTTTCGGTGGCAGAAAATGCAACCGTCACGCCCAATTTTTCAAAAACTTCCCGGTTGTTGGGGTCGTTGACTAATGCCACGGTTTGGGCAACTGAAAATCGCTTCTGAGCGATCTGACAGGCAACCAAATTATCTTGGTCTTCGGGGGTCAGCGCCAGCAAAGCATCGGCGCGATAGGCTTGGGCTTCTTCTAGACGCGCCGGATCGCTGCCATCACCGACGAGAACCGTGGCTTTAACCTTACTTGCCAGAAGTTTGGCATCGTCGGCATCGGAATTAATAATGGTCATTTGATAGCTTTTACTGGCAAACTGACGCGCCAAAAAGTAGATGAGTTTGCCGCTGCCGATTAAAATAATTCTCACGATCGCACCTCTGCTAGCATTTCAATGAAAGCCTCGGCCGCGAGCTGGGTGGGGCTGATGGTATCGATGCCGAATTCCCGATAAACCGCCTCTCGCGCCGGATCGAACACCCGCGCGATCGCCCTAGGCACGTTGAAGATTTCCTTAGCCACTTGCGCCACCATCAAGTTGACGTTATCGCGATCGGTCACCGCCAGCAGACAATCGGCATCTTTGACTTTGGCAGTGCGCAAAACTTCCAATTCCGTCGCATCCCCGACGATGCGGAAACCGCTGAACTCGCTGCTCAGGAGACTAAAATTGCTCTCATCGCGATCGATGGCGACAATGCTATTTCCCCGACCGCTAAGCTGCGATGCCAAAATCGCTCCCAAACGACCGCAACCGACAACAACGATATACTGTGACTTTGCCATATTTGACTTCCTAATTTAGATAATGGGGAATGGGAGGAAGATGACGCGGGGACGCGGGGACGCGGGGACGCGGAGATGGGGAATGGGGAACGGAGAACGGGGAATGGGGAAGAGAGCATTTTTAATTTTTTATTCTCTCCCCTTGCTCCCGAAGCCTCCGAAGCCCTCCAAACTATCCTAAATTCGGGCGATTCTTCGGATCGGTCGTCGCCCGATCGAGATTTTGTCGAGCGGGTTTGTAAGTGGGATCGAGTTCGATCGCCGCTCGGTATTTTTTCAACCCTTCTAATCGATTACCGAGGGTTTCTTCGAGTTCGCCGAGGAGGTTGAAGGCTTCGGGGCGATCGGGGTTGACCCCAATTGCTTGCCGGGCCAGGGCGCTCGCTTCGTCGAACTGTCGCTGGCTCGCTAGATACTTAGCACGTTCGGTGAGCGTTTCGTAGTCGGAATCAGAGTCTGCATCCAGACTCGATCGCGCTAGAACTCGATCGACTAATTCGCGAATTTCTTTCGGGGTGAAAGGTTTTTGCAAGAAATCCACTGCCCCCAACTTCATCGCATCGACGGCATTCTCGACGGTTCCGTGAGCCGAAACGATAATCACCGTCAGTTCTGGCATTCGCTCGATCGCCTTCGAGAGGACTTTCATCCCGTCCATTCCCGGCATTTGCAAGTCCAGCAGCATCAAGTCGAAATGTTCTTGCGCCAATCGTTGCAGGCCTTCCTCGCCATTGAGGGCCGTTTTCACTTCATATCCTTGCGTTTCTAAAGATTGCGCGACGGTTAGACGGATATTTTTTTCATCGTCCACCACTAAAATTTTGGCGGTGGGGATTTGCGTTTGGGTCATGGGGTCTCCTTAAGATAATGGACGTTCCGATGGGGCGACGGCGGACAGGGTAAAGGTAAACTTACTGCCATCGGGGGGTGTAGATTCGACCCAAATCGTTCCCCCATGGGCTTTAACGATTTCTTGGCAGATAGCTAAACCCAAGCCGCTACCGCCGATGTCGCGATCGGTTTTCACCTGCACGAACTTATCGAAGATTTTGGCTTGGTACTCCAGAGGGATGCCCGGTCCGTTATCTTCGACGGAAATATAAACCCACCGACCTCCTTGGCGAGCGTTCACCACAATCGTTCCCCCGTCGTCGGAATATCGGAGGGCGTTACCGACCAAATTTGTCAGCACCCAAGCGATTTTATTAGCATCGGCATTGACGGTGAGGGAATCTGAGGAATCGGCGATCGCCAGTCGGACGTTTTTTTCTTCCACTTGCACTTTGAAGGTGTCGATAACCTTGTTAATCAAAAATTTTACGTCTACTGGGGTAAATTCGAGATCGATGCGTCCGGATTCGATTTTCGAGAGATCGAGCAAATCGTTGACTAAGGCTCGCAATCTCTGAATGTCTTCTTGAGTAGCTGCTAGGAGTTCGCTTTCGCGATCGCTAAGTTTGGCTGGGGCGGTTTCTAAGAGCAAATCGACACTCATCGCCATCCCCGTCAGAGGCGTGCGCAGTTCGTGGGAAGCCGTGGCGACGAAATCGCTTTTGAGGCGATCGAGTTCTTTCAGTTCGGTTACGTTTTTGAGCAGCAGCACTACGCCGAGGAGTTGGTGCTTGGTATTTTTCACCGGAGCGATCGCCAGTTGGTAATATTCGGTTTTCTCCTCGGATTCGATCGATCGCACTGACTCGTCGGCATTCAGGCGCGGTGGCTTTTGGGTTTTGAGGGTGGTTTTGAGATACTCGTACAACGGGCGATCGTCGATGGCTTCGAGAAACGGCACGTCTTCGAGGGCAACACTATCGATCTCGAAAATTTTTGCTGCGGTAGGATTGATGGCGACGATGCGCAACCCTTCATCTACCACCACCAATCCATCGGCAATACTGCGGACGATCGCCTCACTGCGCTTTTTCTCGGCAATAACCCGACCGACGTTGAGTTCTCGAAAAGCTTTGAGTTTGCGACTCATTCCCTGCATTTCCACTGCGAGGATACCGAGTTCGTCGTCGGAGTCTACGGGTAAAGTGACATCGTAATCTCCGTCGGCAATTTGCTCTGCGGCACGGGTCATGGTTTGTAGCGGTCGCGTCAGCCGATTTGCCAGCAACAAACTGGCTACCACCCCTACCCCCACCGTCGCGCCACCGAGGGCAACCGTAGACCAAATCGCCCGTTCTGAGAGGACTTGAGCGCGATCGGATGCGGCTTCCATCGTCTGTTGGTTGAGTTCGAGCAGCTCGAGGCTGGTTTGGCGCACGGCCTCGAATACCGGCAAAACCCGGTCGTAGTAATAGGCGGTGGTGACTTCTCGATTGGGGGTGCGATCGCCTGAAAGTTGAGTCTGAAGCTGGCTGAAGGCGATTAAATAATCCCGATATTGGGTTTCGAGGGTGGCAACGATTTCGGCTTCGCCGGGAATGGTAATGTTATCTTTGGCGCGACCGAGCCATTGGAGTAAAACAATTTCAAACTCTCGAAATTGCTCGAGACCTTCTTGGCGATCGCCGAGCATTACCAGCAAGACCGCACTATCTTGGCGTTCGAGGGCATCGATAGTTTTCTCGGCGGCGAGGATGCTGCGGTAGTTTTCTTGAAGAATGGCATTGCTCGCGCGACCGAGACGTTTGAGGTTAATCGTTCCCCAACCTCCCATCCCCAACGCTAAAAGTAGGGCCGCGCCGTAACCGAGCAAAATTTTAGTTTTGAGTTTCATTCATCGATCGCCAGCAGCGCACTCTCAGAGCTTAGAGGTTGAATATGGCCGATCTTATGCAACTGGTCCGCAGGTCGTAATCCCTCTCCGGATAGATTTTTCTGAGATTGGAGTGCAGCCTTCGCACAACGAAAATCGCAGATCGAAAATGGCAAAACAAAAACCACCCGGTCGCTCGCGTTCGCGTTCTCGTGGAGCTTGACAGGTGGTTAAGTGCTACTCGAAGAAAGCCGCTCGGGTCTTATTCTTCGTCGTCGTCCTCGTCTTTAACGGGATAGACAAAACCCGTACTCCGTCCGGTGAGAATGGATTTCCCTAGAGAGAGGGCTTTTTCGGCTTCAAAAGAGGCTTTCCGCTTCCAGAGCGCTCTGCGCTGATCTCGCTTGGTTTTGGAGGTTTTCTTCTTAGGAACGGCCACGATCGCAACTCCTGGTATTTTGGCACAACCTTTCTATTTTAAAGTATCGAGACCCCTCACGCTTGAATCGACTGGAAAACCGTGCCAAAATATAGCAACAGAAGCCCGAACCCGGACTCGATCGAGCTAAAAACAACGATGTTTTCGATCGCTCTGATGGGTCTGGGCAGAGGCGGTCGCCATTCACTCTTTCTCAACTTACTTTTCAAATTATGAATCGATCGAAACTGATCGCGATCGTCACGGGCGCGATCTCCCTGATTATTGCCACGGCCTATTTGATGCTCGTCCAACTCTTAGACTTTCGCGGAGAAATGATTCCCGCACCGATAAGCGTGCAACCTTCCTCTGCGCCAGTGACTCAAGCGATCGCCAACGATCCGATCTCTGAAGGCGATTTAAATTAACCTCTAGCGCGGGATAAGCCTCAGATCCACTTCCACACATTCAAGTTCGGACATTTGGTGAAAGAGACCGATCGCCTTCATCATCATCCGAACTTCTATGAAAAAAGGAGAAGATTAATCTTCTCCTTCAAACTAACCAACGCTAGAGCGCTAGCTCGCGCGGGTTCTAAACATTAGCATGGTGGCGAATGAGATTGAGAAACTCTTCGCGGGTTTTCTGGTCGTCTTGAAACACGCCGCGCATGGAACTCGTCACCGTCCAAGAACCGGGTTTTTGCACGCCGCGCATCACCATGCACATGTGGCTGGCTTCGACAACAACGGCTACACCGCGCGGTGCCAAGACCGTTTCGATCGCTTCGGCAACTTGGCGGGTCAACCGTTCTTGAACTTGCAACCGACGACCGTACATTTCGACGATTCGTGCTAACTTACTCAATCCGATGACTTTGCGATTGGGAATGTAGGCAACGTGAGCTTTCCCCATAAAGGGCAGCATGTGGTGCTCGCACAAGCTGAAAACGCTAATGTCCCGAATGAGTACCATTTCGTTGTGACCTTCATCGAAGATCGCGCCGTTGACGAGTTCTTCGAGAGACTGAGTGTAGCCGCCGGTGAGGAAGCGCATGGCATCGGCAACTCGCTTGGGGGTTTTGAGCAATCCTTCCCGTGTCGGATCTTCTCCCACACCCAGCAGTAACTGTCGCACGGCAAGCGCCATCGGATCGCTTTCGAGATCCGTCGCCTCACCAGTTTCTGCTACATCAGCTCCAGATACAGTGCGCTCGAGCCGATCGCGATCGGTCTCAACGCTGAGTTCTGGGGAAATATTTTCAGACGTATCCTTCCGGTTGGCACCCTTTTGGTTCGGTTTGTTGAAACCGTTAGAAGATGCAAGAGTCATAGTAGATTTCCGTTAAGGTTTGCAAAAATTGACGCGGGAAGTTTTCGTCAACGTCCATTACTATGTTTCAGTCGTACAGACGCAGAAGCCTTTACCACTGAGAAACGCTCGATAGACGAATGACAAAATTTTTTACAGAACGCCAGCGCTCGACATTAAAGTTAATTCCTCGATAACGGCTTGCGGGGGAAGCTGGACGGTCTGAAGAATAGTTTGGGCGACAGTTTGAGGGGTTAACATTGTAGAGCGATCGAAGTCAGCGTTAACTGTCTCGGTATCCCAAATTGAGGTATTGACAGCTCCCGGACAGATCGAACTGACTCGAATTCCACGTTCGCGCTCTTCGGCGGCAAAGGTTTTGGAGAGCGCCATCAAACCGAATTTGCTAACGCAATAAGCTCCCCAATTGGGAAATGCTTGCAACCCGGCAATCGAAGCCACATTGACGATCGTTCCTTGGCGACGTTCGCGCATGGAGGGCAAAACCGCTCGAACGCACTCAAATACACTGGTTAAGTTCAAATCGAGAACTTGCTGCCAATCGGCAAGAGAGGTTTCCATCAGCGAGCCAGTATAACCCATTCCGGCATTATTCACCAGAATATCGATGGGTCCGAACTGGGTAGCGATCGCTTCAATTTGTTCGCGCACCCGATCGACTCGGGCGAGATCGCCCGGATAGCTCTTGGCTTCAACACCGTGCTTTCGGGCGGAACGAGCCACCTCTTCTAGCTTGTCTTCCGAACGACTGACTAGGGCGACGTGAATACCAGCACGAGCAAATTCTAACGCGGTCGCCTCACCGATACCGCTACTTGCGCCTGTGATTAAGGCACGCTTTCCACTCGATAAAGTCATGAAGTAGTTAGGTTTTCTCGGCTCCCTCTGAAGATTGCATTCTCCGTTTCAGGGCATTTCCTGTGGATTCCGAGCGTATTTGTTAAGAAATTGTTACCTTGTGAATTATAGCACTGTTTCATCAAACCCACACAAAAGAAAACTCTCGGTCTCGGGGCGATCGACATCGATCGATTCAACGGGCGATCGAATCTCTTGAATCGGCTAAGTTTAAATACCTAGCGACTGGGGTCGATGGTTGTTAGTCGATCGCACTCAATTGACGGATAAATTCCAAGGGCAAACCATCTGTATCCGCCGCAAACGCAACTTCATAAACTCGATCGCCAATGATTTGTTGAGTCGGCTCGAGCAAAATTTTCAACGGTTGAAATTGCTCTGGATTTTCTGTACTCAGATTGTCGAAACGTGCTTTTAAAGTGGTCAGCCAATCGGGCAAATTCGGGGCAACCGCCGTCAAGTCAAACGATAAGTGGTAGTAGCCGACATAATGTTCGTCGTCGAAAATCTCCGGCGCGGGTTGGGGTTCGGGAATTTGAATCAGTTCGATGCGTCCGCCGAGTCCCTCCATCCAGCAAGCAAGCGTATACCCGGTGGTGAAGCGCTCGCAAACAACAAAGCCGAGTTCCTCGTAAAAGGCGATCGCTCGGTGAATGTTAGCCGTCCGAATAGAAGCGTGATGCATGATGTTCGGGTTACTCGAACAGACGAAAATAGGGATAGCGCACCGGAACCCCCGGCTCTTTATCCAAATCGAAATTAATCACGTCCCAACAAGGGGATTCTTCGGGGTCGGGACTGAATTCGACGGGCAAACCGTACAGCTTGGGACTCGGAGCATCGGTGCGATCGCGCCAAGGAGCGCTGCGTTCGAGATAAGACCCCATCAGATCCCGATACCGCCGAGCAATAATGACTTTCGTCGCTCGATAGCCTTGGGTGTAAAGTCGATCTAAAGCTTCGTGAATCTCAAATCGAATGCCATCGGGATGGGTGTGTTGCCGATACCATTCATCTTTCCATCTGCGCCAATGACGGCCCGACTGCAAGTGAACCAATTCTCCCGTATTGGGGTCGGCTTCAAATGCGCCGTGACGCGGGCAAAGATAAGTGTCTGTTAAAGTTAGCGCCGGAATCGTCCCGCGACAGTGAGGACAGGAGATTTCCGGACCAAAGATTGGATACTGTAAGCCTGGGTCGATCATTCGACGGTCGTTTGATGATGTTGCATGCAGCTCGAAGATTTTTCGGCGGGCCCGGTGGTTCGGATGAAAGGCATCCTTTCCAAACGCGCACCACTTGCTTGTATTCTTATTTTAACCCTTCCCTATCCTTCTCCTCGTTCGATGAGTGCCTCGGAATCAACAAAGGACTTTTTTCAAACAGACTCTCCCGCAACGCTTTGCGACTATTGGCCGGCGGTCGATCGCTCTCAAGCCGCATTTATCGCCCCCACGGCTACGGTCGTCGGTCGGGTAACTCTCTCGGTTGGGACGAGTATTTGGTACGGCGCAGTCGTCCGAGGAGATGTCGAAACCATCGAAATCGGACCCCACACGAATATTCAGGATGGTGCTATTTTACACGGAGATCCGGGTTTACCCACCATCTTAGAAGAGTACGTCACCGTCGGTCATCGGGCGGTCGTTCACAGCGCTCGCATCGAAACTGGATGCCTGATCGGTATCGGTGCGGTGGTGCTCGACGGGGTGTGCGTGGGCGCGGGAAGTATTATCGGGGCTGGGGCGGTTGTTGCCAAAGACGTTCCACCTCGATCGCTGGTGGTGGGAGTTCCGGGCAAAGTGCGGCGGCAAGTTTCCCAGGAGGAAGCGTCGAATCTCATCGAACACGCTCGTAAATACGAACAATTGGCTCTGGTTCACGCCGGACGCGGGACGAATTTGGGCTTCGTGGGAAATGCTTAAATTTCTCGGACATCCAATGTATAATTATGAGAACGATTTAAAAATATGTTAAGAGAGGAACACTCAGTATGGACTGGCGCTTGATCGTCGTACTGCTCCCTGTGATTATCGCGTTGAGCTGGGCAGGTTTTAACATCATCCAAGCCGCCATCGGCCAGGTTCAAGGCTTTCTCAACAAAGAAAGCTGAATAAAACTCGCTGCGGCTCCCTGGAGAACCAAAGAGACAGATGTGCGAAATTCCCCAAACCGACTAAATTGGGGAATTTTGTTTGTGAAGGGACTTCGATCGAAAATTTGATAAAAAAGAAGAAAGAAGAAAGAAGGTCGATCGCTACTGGCGACGGCCTTCTCAATTTGCGGGCTTAAAAACCTATAACGGGTTCTTTATGCCGATCTTGAATATTGACTGGCGAGAAGCTGGGTTTTCAAACCAAATTCGATCGCCTCGAGCACTCTAGTCATTCCCGTGGTGTTTATCATTTCCGGTGTTTTATTGGCTTTATGGGCGACTTGCATCGCTTTTTCCGTGAGCGAGTGACTGGCGTAGCCCGTGATAATCAGTAATAAATCGGCCGTGTATATATGATTTTCAACCTGCTGGGCAAGTTGCAAGCCATCTTGAGCGGTACACCAGACCAAATCGACCCCCGAATCGCGCAGGCGATTTTTGACGGAACTGGCGAGGCGATCGTGTCCGCCGAAGATCACCACTTTGCCCGAAAGTCCGATATAGGGATTGGGGCGCTTTTCTGAGGTTCGATGGCGGGTGCGCGGTTGAACTTCGATCGCCCGTTCGACGCGAGCGCGATTTTCGAGCGCTTTATTATAGATAAAAGTCAATGTTTGCTCGTGAGTTCCCCTCAACCGGGCGACGGGACCTTCCTCACTCAGGGTATTAATTTGGTTAATGAGCGCATCGACGACTTCTTCGAGAGCGCCAATGGCTTTGAGATCGCGAACGTAGCCGCGAATGGCGATCGATGCATCGGTGGCACTAAAAAAGTCTTCTTGTTCGCCAATCATATCGAGCAGATCTGTTTTCAAGGCCTGTCGCCAGTGATTGGTTTGTTCTAAGAGTTGCTCGTCGAGCAAACGCTCTTCATAAGCAATCATTTGTCGATCGACAGTTTGAGCGGCCAAGAAAGGAGCTTCTTCAAGTTGCTGACGAATATCTGCGGCTTTTTCTTCTAATTTCTGGCGAGCGGAACTATCAGAAATTTTCCGTTCGTCAAACTGCTTTATCATTGCCTCAACTTGCTCTAGAAGAGGTTCTAGGCGTTGTTTAATTTCATCGAGTGTCGTTTGGATCTGTTCTTGTCGTCGCTGTTGGAGGCGTTTTTCTTCTAATTCAACCTTAGCCAATCCGAGCAAACTTTGAACAGAACTTTCTAACTCGTTCAGTTCTGAGATTTCCATATGATATTCAATTGACGATTGTGAACTATTGTGGACTTTAGTTGTTTTTTCCTCCGCAAACAGAGATGAGCGTTTTGGTTGAGACCGCACGCTAATGACAATCTCCCATGGGGAATAAACTTTTATCATACATATATAATACGCCCGGAACCTACCGGAACGAACAAGAGGGGACTCGAGGCTGAGTATCAATGTTGTTGTCCGAGCGTTAGCCTTGGGGTGCGATGGAAGCTCCGATCCCGGAAAAATTGCCGATGCGATCCGATGTGACTCCCGTGGCGATCGAAGTGCTGACAAGCGACCAGAACTGAGGGGCAATGAAGCCCGCAATCTCAATTTTCTCCAAACGGTTCTCGGTCTCGATAGAGGAAAGAGAAGAGTCAAGATTTGTAAAATTAAACTCTCAATTTGCGCCCTCAGCTATCAGCTATCCCCTTGAGAAGAAAACACTGTAAACATTGATTAAATCAGGATTCTCTCGCGATCGAGAGGCATTCATCTTCTGTCGATGCGATTCAATTGGTAAGCATTCAGCCGCCAGTTATTAGTTGGTTTCAAGTCCGGAAGGCTAGAATGTGAAGGGATTTTCACCACCGCAGACTCTAAATTTCCGCGCTTGAGCAATAACTCTCATTTAACGAATGCGCTCGTGCATTTTCTGGCGATCGCCCATAGCTGAATGCTGAGTGTTGAATGCTTATGTCAATTGATATTTAATCTGTGGACTTGTTGAAAGCTAAAGGTCGAGTGCCGATCGCACAATGCCGATCGGAAAACCCGATCGAAGCGATACGGAAGATCGATCGGATGGGACGATCGTAATTGAAGAAAATTGAGATAAACTGCGATCGATACGCCGATCCAGATCGCCATTTGCCAGACAAAAACAATGAAACTTGCGACTTTAGCCACGGTTGTTCTGCTGAGTGTCACGACTTCGAGCCTCGGGGTGCGCGCGGAAAATATCGAACATACCCAACAGCTTTTATCCACAAAAAGCTGTCCCGGATGTGACTTGAGTACTGCGGGGTTGGTTTTCGCTCAGTTAGCCGGGGCGAATCTGGCGGGGGCGAATCTCGCGCGAGCCAATCTCTCCCAAGCCGATCTGGCTGGAGCCGATTTGAGCAATGCTAACTTGGTTGGAGCTTCTCTGTCCAATACCAACTTAGCCGGGGCGAACTTGACGGGAGCGAGTTTGGTGGGGGCGGATTTACGTGGGGCATATTTGATGAACGTCCAGCTCGAAGGAGCCGATCTCACGGATGCCAACTTGATGGGGGCTACTGGAATTCCGGTTTATGCAGTAGAAGCCGAGGATTTGCTGGAGTGGGCGAATCAAGAAGCCCAGCGCGGAAACTTTCAGGGGGCGATTTCTTATTACGATGAAGCCTTGAACCTCAAGCCGGACTTTGGCATGGCCTATTTATCTCGAGGAGCGGCTCGCAATCGCCTGGGCGATCGCAACGGAGCGCTCTCAGATGCCCAACGCGCCTCGGAAATCTTTTTTATAGAAGGCGATCGTCAGGGGTACGATTCGGCCAAGCTGTTCGTACAGGCGATCGAACTGGAAATTGAGATCGCAGAAGAAGGCGAGCGCGGGCCGGGATTTTTGGGAACTTTGGGAAATTTGGGGGTGATGCTCCTCCAGTTCGGTCTGTTTTAACGTCAGTTTTGGATAAAACAGTTTCCGGGGAAGCTGGGGAACGCAGAGCGGAGGACGCAGGGGGAGCAGGGGAGGCAGGGGGAGCTTCGGGGGCTTGGGAAGCAACGAGTGCTAAGTTTTTTGCACGATATCCCAATTCTCCCCTTTCCCCCCTTTCCCCCCCTGCTCCCATTTCTTCCCTTTCACGAGTGTTCGTGCCTGCTATCGTGAGGTTCGCCGACGAGGGCGGTTGGCAGGAGGGCGTTGGTAATGATACGCCGGATGCCGATGTCAATCAGTTGATGCCAATCTCGACGATCGTCCACCGTCCAGACCACGGGTTCGACTCCTTCCTTGCGACTGGTTTCGACCCAAGTGGGATTCTCGAGCAATACTCGATACTCGCAAATGGTGACGGCTCTACCGTCGGTTGCCGCTCGGGAAAATTGCGCGGGGTAGGTTTGGGCATTGTGGATGCTGTAGCCGAGGGTTATGTCGCCCGAACGATCGCGAGCGCGATCGAGAAAGCTGCGGCTGAAGGAGCAAAGAACGTAGCGCCCCAGTCCCCCTAGCGCGTCCAGGAGTTCGAGAAGTCGATCGATCTCTTCGACAGACCAGGTACAGTGGGGTTTGACATCGAGGTAAATCGTTTTTTCCAGATCGGATAGGGTCTCCAAGACTTCTGCGAGGGTGGAAATGCGCGCGCTGGCAAATTCTGGGGCAAACCAACTGCCCACATCAAAGTCGGCGAGTTGTTCTCGGGTTAAATCTTCAATCCGATCGGGCGATCGGGCAACCCGTTCGAGGGTGATATCGTGAAAGACCATGGGGACGCGATCGGCGCTCAGTTGCACGTCCAGTTCGATCGAATGCGCTCCGGCTTCCATGGCTCGGGCAAACGCAGGCAAGGTATTTTCTGGGGCGATGGCACTGTATCCCCGATGGGCGATAATTTCTAGTTCCAGTTCTGGGTTTCGATCGCTCATAAGCTACGACACAATTTACCTGTTTATATTAGCTTGCCAACATTATGGGAAATAAAATTCAAAATTCTCATAATTTCAATAAAAGTTCCCATAGCTTGGAACAAATTCGAGGTCTAGAACGACTAAAGTTAGGGTGAAGTAAAAAAGAATATTTCGAGAAAATCACAATATTAGATTTAAGTTCTAATTTCTCAATTAGAATGTTTTGCTATTTAAAAAAATAGTGCTATCTTATCAAAGAAATATGGTTGCGATCGATTTCGATCTAAAAAGCCAAAGCCTACCTAAAACCCGCATGAAAAAAAACTTAACCTCTTCTTTCATTACAATTTTATTATCTGCGATCGGTTGTTTGAGTTTTTCGGCTTTTCCCGCCGCCGCCGAACTGTTAGAAAATGAGATCGAACCCCTCACGCCTGCCGAACTTGCCGATCTCAATGAAGGGGAAATTTTAGTTAGTGGTGAAGATGGAAGCTATATCGCTCGAGTGGTCGTTCCCGCCTCCGTTGATGCCGCTTGGGAAGTACTGACCGACTACGGGAATTTTACAGCCTTTTTGCCCAATATGGTTTCGTCGGAAATTGTGGAAGTGGAGGGAAACAGTTACGTTGTCGAGCAAATCAGCGAACAACGGGTTTTCCTGCTCGATATTCGATCGCGCCTGCGAACGGAAAATGTTCACACCGAAAAAGAGCGAATCGATTTTCACTATCTCGAGGGAGATTTCGATCGCCTAGAAGGGTATTGGACGATCGAACAAATTCAGACAGAAGGAGAACTCGAACCGACGGAATTACTGATTACTCAAGTCATTGAAGTACAACCCAGTCGCGGCACGCCCCTCGAATTATTTAATGACATTTTTCAAGATGCTTTGGAAAATAATTTAGCCGCAATTCGTCAAGAGGCAATTCGACGACAAAGCGAGGAATTATAGGGATAGTTACGGGCGTGACAGGGACTTATCGCAGGGGGTGGGCGTTAGCGTTAGCCATGCCGCAGGCTATAGCATTTGGATTGACAAATGGTCGGTTTTTCCCAGATTCGATCGCTCGTGACAGGGACTTATCGCAGGGGGTGGGCGAAGCATTTGGATTGAACGATGCTGGTTTTTTCCATGATTTTTCGCTCAAATGCTTTGCCCCTACAGACCCCTCCCTGCCCTTAATTCCATTCGCCTTGGACGACAAATGCGGCCCATTCGTATGCGGGTTTCCCCGCCCGCATCATCTCTAACTGCGCCGCCCGCATTGCCGCCGTTGCCGTTAAACCCCCGTCGAGCATTTGCTGATAAAATTTATCCATCAACTCCGACGTGGCATAGTCGTTAACGCTCCACAAACTCACCGCGACTCGCTTCGCCCCTGCATACATAAATCCTCTTGTCAACCCCACAATTCCTTCTCCCTTCACGTTATCGCCGATGCCCGTCTGACAGGCACTTAGTACTACCAACTCTGCTGGCAGGGTGAGGTTGAAGATGTCCTGGAGGCGCAAGAAACCATCTTGGGGCGTACCCTCAGAGTCGAAGAGAGAGAGGACGATGCCGTGCAAGCTGGGATGCTCTTTGCCGACGCAGCCGTGAGTTGCCAGGTGGACGATTTGGTAATTTGCCAGTTCGTCGCTGGTGGCGGTGGCGCGGGATGCGTCGAATCCGGTGGCTTGGAAGCGTTGGGATTCCGGGACGAGGGAGAGGATAAATTCGGCTTCGGTTTGAGTGTATTTGAGGCGATCGAAACTGGTACAAGCGGTATCGAGAAATTCGGCAGCGCGTGTTGCTGAATTCCAGGGTTGGGTGGGGTTGTTGTTAAACGTTGGATCGGTGGTGTCGGCGGTTTCGCAAGCGGGAGAGTTGGCAATGCGATCGTCTCCCAAACAGCTAAAAACCGGGTCGGCGAGAACGGCGAGGGTTTTCGGGGCAACGGGGCGGTTGGCGAGTTCCCGGCGAGAGATGGCGAGACTGGAAGCGGAAGGCAGCGTGGCGATTTCGTGGTTCTCCAGAAGCAGGGTGGGGTTTGTAGGGGTCAATGGCATTGACCCTCCGGGAACGGGTAACGCCGCGAAGGGTATCGTTTGCAGAATGCCATCACCCACAATCAGCAGGCGCTGTCCGGTGAGTTGTTCGGCGACGGGTTCGAGGAGAATTTGACTTAAGGGGATACCAGACTCGGGATTGTTTCCTGTCGGAGATTGGAGGTATTCGAGGAAGGGTTGGGCTGCGGCTTCAATTTCGGCGCGGGGAGGGAGTTCGTAGCTGGTGATGCCGGTTTTGCTGACTGCCCAGAGATAGCTGCGTGTTTCTCCAAGGGAGTATTGCAGCAGCAGGGTATCCTCATCGAGGATTTGTTGTTGAATTTCTTCTAGAGTCAGGGGTTCGGGATATTGGAGTTCGGCGTAGCGGGGACTGGTGGCGCGGATTTGCCCTTCGAGGGTTTGCAGTTGGTTGAGGAGGTTGTCGATTTCTTGTTTGACGGCATCGAGTTCGATTTGAGTATATTCATCTTTGAGGAGTTGAGTGCGGCGAGTATCGGCAGCGTTGAGTTGTTGTTGCAGGGTGCGTTCTCGTTCGAGGAGTGAGGGATCGACCCCTTGGCGGATATCGGCGTTGGCTTCGGTGAGGAGTTCGAGTAAGCCTCTGGCGCGGGCCCGTTCGCTGATGTGGAGGGCTTTACCGTCGTAGCGGTCATCGGGGTTTTGGCGGTGGAGTTCCATCAGGAGGTCGATGTAGAACTCGTATGCACCTTGGTTTTGGGCAAAGTAAGAAGCGCGGAGTTCTTGGCTACCAATTTTCGTGCGAAGGTCTTCGATGATGTCGATAGCGGCTTGAATTTGGGTCAGGGCAGTTTGCAGGTTGCCTAAGTCACGTTCGGCAGAAGCAATATTACCCAGGGTAATGGCTTCTAGAGAGCGATCGTCCACCGCTTGCAAGAGGGGCAAAGCTTGCTCGTAGTATTCCAATGCCTTCTGAAACTCTCTTAAAGCGTTGTAGACCGCACCGATGTTGTTGAGGATTCTCGCTTCTCCTGCCCGATCTCCGACTGCTTGTAAGAGGCGCAAAGATTGCGCGTAGTATTCCAATGCCCTTTGATGCTCTTCTAAAGCTTGGTAGACTGCACCGATGTTGGTGAGGGTGACCGCTTCTTGGGCGCGATCGCCTACCGCTTGGGAGAGGCGCAAAGATTGCTGGAGGTACTCCAATGCTCTCTGAGGTTCTCTCAAATCAGTGTAGACCCTACCAATATTGTTGAGGATTCTCGCTTCTCCTGCCCGATCTCCCACTACTTGCAAGAGACGTAAAGATTGCTCGAAGTACTCTAATGCTCTGTGCTTTTCTCCCAAATCGCTGTAGACCACAGCGATACCGTTTAGGGAAGCCGCTTCCTGACCACGATCGTCTACGGCTTGCAAGAGACGTAAAGATTGCTCGAAGTACTCCAAGGCTCTCTGATTTTCTCCCCACTCCGAGTAGATATTGCCAATATTGGTGAAGGTTCTTGCTTCTCCGGCGCGATCGGCAACGGCTTGAAAAAGAGGTAAGGTTTGCTCGAAGTACTCCAAGGCTCTCTGATTTTCTCCCAAATCATCGTAGACTTTGCCAATCCCCTGAAGTGTCAAAGCTTCCCCGGCGCGATCTCCCAATTCCTGCCAAAGTGGAAGCGCCACTTCCCATTTCTCAATCGCCTGTCGCAAAGATTCCGCCGTCCCTTGCCAATACAGTTCTATTCCCTCAATCATCGTCCGTTCTGCCACCGCGCGCGTCTGGTCGGTTGACGTAGTTTCCCCCTGCTGCACCAGAATCGTCGGTTCGGGCATCGCCACCCCCGCATCCGACAGCAGCAACACCAACCCCAGTCCCCACGCACAACCCCATAACTGGCCCATCTTCTCTCTCCGGCTTGCATCATTTATAAGATACATACTTCTGGGGGCGAGGGACTTATGCAGATTTGGGTAAATCTTTAAGATTGCGGGCGAAAGCTGAGTGATGCGTTACGACGGATTTTTACATCGACGTTTTTTTTACATCTTACCGCCGTCTAACGCATCCTACGGGGCAACTACCGGGCAACGGTTTGCCGATGCTGCAACTCCAGATAAATCAGCAGCGCATTCATATCCGCCGGGTTCACGCCGCCGATGCGCGATGCCTGTCCGATAGTGGCGGGTCGAATTTTGGTG
>JAXHUC010000119.1:0-19634 GCA_034189805.1 Cyanobacteriota bacterium | reverse complement strand
AGGGAGATGGGGGAGGTGAGGGAGAGGAAGGACGCGGAGACAAGAAAGAATTTTGCATTTTTAATTTTTAATTTTTAATGCGCGCATTCACTCTCCCACAGCCCCCCAGCTCTCCATTTCCCATCCCCCACCCAGAATAAATATTGGTATTGGCAAATTACGATTCGTAATCGATAGAACGGTGTAAGTTATGACGGAGCGGCATCAGGAGGAAGAGGTTGCGGCGAAGAATGAGGAGGCGATCGCCGAATTAGCCTTTGGGATCGAAAATTCTCAAGGGCAATTCAAGCTGATTTTTGCTCGGTGCAACTATTCCCAGTTAAGGGCGCGGGCGATGGCGCGACTCCAACAGATTTCGTCGGTGTCCGTGGGCGAACTAAAATTGTTTCCCTCGACGCAAACCCTCTTCGATCGCATTCAGGTCGAAATTGCCGATCGCCAACCCGAAGCGCTGGCCGTTTGGGGTTTGGAGGAAGTCCACCACCTCGATCGACTGCTGCGCGCCACCAACCAAGTCCGGGAGGAGTTTCGCAAGCATTTTGCTTTCCCACTGATTATTTGGGTCAACGACGATATCTTGCAAAAAATGATTCGCGTGGCTCCCGACTTTGAAAGCTGGGCGACAATCGTCGAGTTTACCATCTCGGCAGCGGAACCGATCGCCTTGTTGCGCAAACATGCCAGCGGGATTTTCGAGACGATTTTATCCACCCAATCCTGTCGGTGGTTGATGGGTCATGCGGTGATGCGAGAGTCCGATCGCCGCGAATTTAACGCCAGCTTGAAAGATTTGCGCGATCGGAACATTCAACTCGACCCGGAGTTACAAGCCGATGTCGATTTTATCCTCGGACGCAACGCCTACGAACGAGACGAACTCGAGGTGGCGATCGATTACTACCACCAGAGTTTGCACTTTTGGCAGCACCATCATCCCACGGTGGCAGAAGGTTCGGCCGAAGCAGAAGCATTACAACCCTCTCGCTTGCGCCAGAGCATCCTATGGCTGCATTTAGCCTTTTGCTACTTGCGGCAGGCCGATTTGCGATCGCCCCGCAGCCACCAGAGTTGGGAACGGGCCCGAGATTGCCTCGAAGACTGTATCGAAGTTCTCGAAACCACCGCGCGGGAAGATTTGGTGGCTCGCTTCATTACCTACCTCAGCGAAGTTCTGCGGTATCTCGAGGATTGGGAGCGACTGATCGCGACGGTGCAAAAGTCCGTTCCCCTACACCGTACTTACAGCGACCCCCTGCAACTGGCTGTCGATTACGGCTGGCTTGCCGAATCCGCCCTGCGAGAGGGACAGTGGATGCGCGCCCGAGAATGCGCCAGCAAAGCCATTAGCACCCTCAAAGCGTCTAAATCGACATTCTTGCTGCCCTACCACCGCCTGCTCGACCAACTCTACCGCTTATTTTTAGTCAAAGCCCAGCTCGCTCTCCATCAACCCCACCAAGCCGAGGAAAATTTAGATCGGGCGGTACGAGACCTTCCCGAAGCCCTCGCCTCCACCATCGAGTGTTTCGATCCCCAACGCTGCTTGCGGATTTTAGAGGCATTGCGCCAGTTGTATTTCGAGGAAGGTCGCTATCTCGAAGCCTTCGAGATTAAGTTAAAACAGCGGGCGGTGGAGGTCGCCTTTGGCTTTCGTGCCTTCATCGGAGCGGCGCGCTTGGAACCCGATCGCGAAACCCTCGCCCCGGCGCGCACCCAGGGAAATCGAGATGCGATCGCCCCGGAAATTCGCACCTCCGGCCGCCAGCAGGATGTGGAATGCCTTCTCGAGCGAGTCAGCCGACCCGATCGCAAACTGACGGTACTCTACGGGCCTTCGGGGGTGGGGAAAAGTTCGATCGTCCATGCCGGACTGATTCCGGCCCTGTTGGGGCGGTCGATCGACTTGCGCGATGCGGTTCCAGTGGTGGTGCGGGTCTACACGAACTGGCCGAGGCAATTAGGCAAAGCGTTGGGACGGGCCTTGGGTTGGGACCCCGCACGAGTGTCAGATCGATCGCCCCAAGCAAATACCGAAAGAGTCGAAGCCCCTGGGGAGTTTGCCTTAGAATCGACCCTCGAGCCGCTCGCCGGATGCTTGACTCATACCCGCAGTTGCAAAGCCCTGCATATTGTCGAACAACTCGAGCGCCATGTCGAGCGTAATTTGCTGACTGTGATTATTTTCGAGCAGTTTGAAGAGTTTTTCTTTTCAAATCCTAGCTTCGATCGCAAGCGAGAGTTTTACGAGTTTTTAGATGAAATTCTGAATATTCCCTACGTTAAAGTCATTCTTTCGATTCGCGAAGATTATTTACACCATCTTTTAGAAATCGATCGAACCCTCGACATTGATGCGATAGATGGAGATATTTTAAGTCGCAAATCTCGTTACTATTTGGGCAATTTATCCCAACAAGATGCCCATAACGTGATTAAAAGTTTGACCGATCGCTCTCATTTTTATCTCGAACCCCAACTCATCGATCGCCTCGTCGAAGACCTGGCTGGAGACCTGGGTCGAGTGCGCCCGATCGAGCTACAAATTGTCGGGGCGCAATTGCAAACGGAAAATATCAATACCCTCGAAGAATACCGGCGCTCGGGGACGCTGCCCAATCTGATCGAACGGTTTATCGAAGAAGCCATTCGCGATTGCGGCCCGCAAAACGAACAGCTCGCGCGGCTGGTTCTCTATCATTTAACCGATGAAAATGGGATGCGACCCCTGAAAACCCGATCGGAACTCGAAGGGGATTTAAATGTCGGCATCGAGAACTTACCCTTAGTTCTAGAAATTCTCAAAAAAGCAGGTTTGGTCTTTTTTCTGCCCGAAGTTCCCCACCAGCGCTACCAACTCGTTCACGACTATCTCGTTCCCATTATTCGCCAGCGCGAAGAACTCGCCCGCGAAGCGGAAAATCAGGCCTTAAGAGAACAAAATAAACTCCTGGTGCAACTGGCCGAAATCCAGCAAAAAGAAGAGCGATCGACCGCTCGATTCAAACAGGCCCTCAGCACGATCCTCGCCGGAACCATTGCCAGTGCCGTGGTGTTTAGTTTCCTCTGGCAGCGGGCCGCGCGATTGCAACAAACCGCCGCCATTGCTAGCATCGAATCTCTCAACGCCGCCTCGGAATCCTTACGCCTCTCCAACCACCAGTTTGAAGCCCTCGTTGCCAGCGTCCGCGCCGGGAAGCAATTTCAGCAACTCAAAGGCGATCGGGCCTCGAGTCGCCTGCAAAGCCAGACCCTAACTCAACTGCAACTTTCCCTCTATGGCATTGCCGAACGCAACCGCCTCGAAGACCATACCAATAGCGTCTTGGAAGTGAGTTTTTCCCCGGACGGTGAATGGATCGGAAGCGCAAGTGCCGATCGCACGGCGAAAATTTGGCGATCGGACGGCACCCTCTTCAGAACCCTCCGACATGCCAACGAAGTCAGTAGTATTACTTTCAGTCCCGATCGCCAGTGGGTCGCCACCGTCAGCGGCGATGAGGTCCGACTCTGGTCGATGGCAGATCTCGATCGATCGATTTCCATTCCCACCAGGCAAAATGCCAGCAATACTCTCGTTGCCGAGATCGTCGCGGCGGATGGGTCTGAATACACCACCACCCGCGTGCGCTTCTCCCCCGACGGTCAACTGCTCGCCACCGCCCATACCGACGATAATACCGTCAAGCTGTGGCGGACGGACGGAACGCTGGTGCGGACGCTGCGCGGTCATCAAAACTGGGTACTCGATGTCAGTTTCTCTCCCGACGGTCGCACCCTAGCCTCGGCGAGTTTGGACGAGACGGTGAAAATTTGGGATCTCGACGGTCGGCTGCTGGCCACCCTTCCCGGACACGATTGCGGCGGCGAACCCTCCTGTGGCGTGACCAGCGTGGCGTTCTCCCCCGATGGCAGCCGCATCGCCACTGCCAGCCAGGACAAAACCGTCAAACTCTGGCAGCGAGATGGCACCTTCATTCGCAAGCTAAAAAACGATGTTTGGGTGTGGGACGTGCGTTTCTCTCCCGACGGTCGGACCCTCGCGGCGGCCAATCGCGATAGTACGGTAAAACTCTGGTCTTTGGAAGGGGAGGAATTACAAACTCTGCGCGGTCATGAGAAGCAAGTGCGCAGCGTCCGATTTTCTCCCGACGGCAAAACGATCGCCAGTGGTAGCGACGATAACACCATCGTTCTGTGGACCCTCGAAGGGGAAGAAATGCCCGTCCTCGAAGGTCATCGCGATCGCGTTTTGGCGGTGAGTTTCGACCCCGAGGGCGAAATCCTCGCGTCTGCGGGCGATGACAACACCGTTAAGTTGTGGGACCTTCAGGGTAACCCCCTGCAAACTCTCAGCGGTCATACCCAAACCGTCAACTGGGTGGGGTGGAGTCCCGAGGGCAAAAAGATCGCCAGTGCCAGCGAAGATGGTCGGCTGATACTGTGGAATCGCGACGGCACGGTGGCGCGCACCTTCAACCACGGCAGCGGCAACCCCGACGGTGAAGGGGCATGTCAGGGCGATCGCCTCGCTTGTCCGGGAATTAAAAGTGCCAGCTTCAGCGCCGACGGTCGGCTGGTGGCGACAGGGGGCGGTCGCATTTTAAAGCTGTGGAACCGAGATGGTTCGCGGCGGCAAACCTTGACCCTCGACAGCGATCGGATGGCAATTAACAGCGTGGCATTCGCTCCCGATGGGGAATTTCTCGTCAGCGGACACGACGATGGCACGATTCGCTATTGGAACCTGCAAGGGGAGATCGTCTCGGAGATCGCCGGACATGGGGGATCGGTGCAGTGGGTGAGCGTCAGTCCCGACGGTCGCACGATCGCCAGCGCCAGTTCCGATAAAACCGTCAAACTCTGGGGTCGAGACGGCTCGAAAATTAAAACCCTCCCCGGTCACGTGGCGACGGTTAATTGGGTGAGTTTCTCCCCTGACGGTCGCACCCTCGCCAGCGCTAGCGATGCGGTCAAGCTTTGGTCTCTCGATGAGGACCTCGACGATCCCCTGCTCACCACCCTTGAAGATGATAATACGTCGGTGTGGAGCCTCAGTTTTGCCTCCTCCGGAAAAACCCTCGCCAGCGGTCGCGCTGATGGCACGGTGGTATTATGGAATCTAGATTTCGATAATCTTCTCGAACGGGGTTGCCACTGGATTGCAGATTACCTGCGCGCCAATCCCAGAGTCGATCGCGACGATCGAAATATTTGCGATTAGTTGGCGATTCGATGGGTAATAGGGCTGTGAGACCGTAAAGCATAAGGCATAATCTAGAAATAGGCAAGAACGAGAGAAAACATTTGGCTGATGGCAGTATACTCGCCTAGCACGATTTTGGTTTGGAATATTGCCGCGATCGAGGCAAAAAGTGGAAAGTCCTGCGAGATCGACCCCGCTCATTTGCTGTTGGGGGTCTGTAAACTCTGCGATCTCGATCCGGAGCGATTCTGTCCCCGACCCATTCGGCGCGATCGGGTGCAAAAAGAAGAGTTCGCAACCGATATCGAGACCCTGCGGCAGTGGTTTGCGGCTTGGGGACTCGATCAGACTCAGTTTCGCCGTCGGTTGCGCTCGGCAATCGCTCGCTCGGAATCCGAGCGCCTAGAACGGGGCATCGTCCACCGCTCTCCCGTCTCGAGACGGGTATTCGAGCGGGCGGAAGAAATTGCCATGCTCGGCACCGACGATAGTCCGATTTTGCGCCCCTGTCACCTCCTGCAAGCGATACTCGAGCTTCCCGCGTCTCCGTGGGAAAATCTGCTCGAAGAGATGGGGGTATACAATCTCGAAACGCCCCCGTTCGATCGCACCGACAGCGAGCACCAACGAGAACAGAGCGCCCCGGTGTGGATGGAAGCCGAGCCGCTGTTTCCTCCCCAGTCCCAAGAAGATACGCCGTTTCTCGATTGCTTCGGTCGCGATCTCAGCCAAATGGCCCGCGACGGTCAGCTCGATCCCACCATCGGACGACATGCCGAAATTAACGCCCTGGCGAGTATCCTGATGCAGCGCCGCAAGTGCAATGCGATTTTAGTCGGGGAAGCGGGGGTGGGAAAAACCTGTATCGTCGAAGGGTTGGCCCAGTGGCTGGAAAATGCGGTGATTCCCCCAGTCCTGCAAAATAAGCGGGTGGTGGAAATTTCCATGGCCGGTCTCTTGGCGGGGTCGAAATACCGAGGGGAATTTGAAGAGCGGATGCAGGCGCTGATTTCCGAAGCGGCCACCGCCAACGACGTGATTTTATTTATCGATGAAATCCACACGGTACTCGGAGCTGGGGGAGGCGGTGCCAGCGATGCGGCCAATATCCTCAAACCCGCTTTGGCTCGGGGAGAAATTCAATGCGTGGGGGCAACCACCGTCCGGGAATACCGCGCCACCATCGAAACAGATACGGCCCTCGAGCGGCGCTTCCAGACGATTTGGGTCAACGAACCCTCCCCCGAGGAAACCATCGATATTCTCAAAGGGTTGCGTCCCCAATTTGAAGCTCACCACAACGCGATCGTCTCCGATACGGCGATCGAGTCGGCAGTGGAGTTGGCCGAGCGGTATTTGACGGATTTGCACCAGCCGGATAAATCGATCGATTTAATCGATCGCGCTTGTGCGGACGTGCGGCTGTTAGTGGCGGGCGAGCAAAATGGAACGCCCGCTCACTGTCGCATCGGCGAGACGGAAATTTTATCGGTGGTCTCCCAACGCTGTAAGTTGCCCATCGAACGGCTCACCCAAAACGAGCGATCGCGCTTGCTGGGGTTAGAAAAGATTCTCCGGGAACGGGTGATGGGGCAAGATGAGGCGATCGAAACCGTCTCCAATGCCATCCGGACTGCCCGCGCCGGGTTGAAAGATCCGAATAAACCCATCGGCGTATTTCTGTTTGTCGGATTAACGGGAACCGGGAAAACCGAGCTGGCTAAGGCTTTGGCGCAATGCCTGTTCGACGACGAACGGCAACTGATTCGGGTGGATATGTCCGAATACATGGAACCCCATACGGTTTCTCGCCTGACGGGTGCGCCGCCGGGATACGTGGGGTACGATCGCGAAGGACAGCTGACCAAAGCAGTGCGATCGAAACCCTACAGCGTGGTGCTGTTCGACGAAGTTGAAAAAGCCCATCCGAAGGTGTTGGATCTGTTTTTGCAAATCTTCGACGAGGGACACCTCACCGACAGCCACGGCCGCCACATCTCCTTTAAAGACACGGCGATCGTTCTCACTTCCAATCTGGGCACTCAATCCTTCCACGCAGCGCGTTCCCTCGGATTTGGTTTCGGGGACGATCGCGCTCAAATCGAGCGATCGGTCTACCAGCGGCAAATTCAAGACGCACTGCAACAGTCCCTGCGTCCGGAATTGCTCAACCGCCTCTCCCAAGTGGTTTGGTTCTATCCGTTGAGTGCCGAGGTGGTGCGACAGATTATCGATAAAATCCTGACCAACCTCCACCCCCGTTTGGAAGCCCAAAAGCTATTTTTGAAGCTCACCGATAATGCCTACGAGTTTCTCATGGAGAAAGGCTATAACGCCCAATTCGGCGCGCGGGAAATGGAACGGACGATCGATCGGTTCTTAATTCAACCCTTGGGACAAGCGCTGCTATCGGAAAAATTCCCACCGGGAACGACCATTCTGGCCGAAGCTCGAGAGGAGGGGTTGGTTTTGTTGGCAGGGGAACGGGTGACGGTGAATGAGGAGCGATGAATGAGGAGTTTTGTCTTTCTCGTTTTCTTTCCCCCAACTCGTCTGAAGCATTCCTAAAATTCCCAAGAGTGCTAGACCTTCTTCCCCGCCATGGGTTCGTCGATATTCTCGAAATCCACCAGGTTCCATTTCAACCCTTGATTTCGATAGAGCCGCTTTTTTAAGTTGGGATAATCCGCAACATCATGGTCGAGACGCTGACCGACGACGATGCACTTCAATACGGAGTTGCCGTTATTTTTGAGCTGGTGCGGCTTTCCCCCGGCGCGATAACCGATGAAGTCACCGGCTTTGACCGAATATTTAACATCTCCAATGGTGGCTTCTGCCTCACCTTCGAGAATGTACACGCATTCCTCTTCGTGATAGTGCACGTGTAGTTCCGTCGATTCGTATCCCGGTTGAATCTCGATGAGGTGGAAACCCAAACCCGATAGACCCGTCAGATCGCCCAAGGATTTATTGACCCGGCACGCATTGGGGTTGAGAAAATGAGTCTTGCGAACGCCTTCGTATGCTTCAATTTCTTCTTGGGTCAGAATATATTTTTCCATGTCTTTTATCCTCTCGAAAAAGACGATCGGCTCTCATCTAATGAACGCTACATGCTATATGTACGAGATATTATGCGGAAACGCGAGCGGTGTTTTGTTTGAGTCCCGTTCAACTTGCCAACACGCATTTTTCATTTTGCATTCCCCATCGTGGCACTAGCTTTGAGGGGTCGAAGATTGCTGAAGTCGGCGTAACTCTTGCTCCACCTCAGCTTTGAGTTGAGCGTCCGATGCTAAACGTTGGGTCACTTCATTAAAAATCGGCACGCTCAAACGATGACCTTCGACGACTTCTTCTGCTTTGACACAATATTCCACGGCAATTTGTTTGACTTGACCGCGCAATCCGTTGACGGTATCCGGGCGATCGCAAATCACTTGCGGTGGCGGATCGTCTTCGGCTTCGTCAATTCGATCGTAAGCAGCTTGGCGCAATCGATCGATATCCAAAACCGCGCGAGCGTAAGCGGCAATTGTTTGCTCTTTATCGAGTACGGGTTCGCTGCTGACCCCTTCCGGCGACCCGTCTCCCCCTCCACAACTCGCCAGGAAAGTCGAACAAGCGGCGATCGCCACTAATATTTTGGTCCAAACGTGACGGGAATATTGACGCATGGTCTTGTTTTGAAGAAGGGACTCTGAAAAGGAGAGCGCTCCAGACAAAGTGGAACTGCCGTATTTATAGTATCAGCTTGGCTGGATTGGAAGTAGGGAATGGAGAGCTGGGGGAGCTGGGGGAGCGGGCTGACAGGTATAGTTTTTTACATAGGAGTGAGTGTGGACTGATAATAGAGGGAAAATCTGAGAGTTCCGCGACTCGGTTCGACAGTGCGCTCGTCACCAGAAGGGAAATTCTAGCCAAGCCAGAGCAATCGCTCGTTCCCCGCTCCAGCGATCGCTCAATAGTAGCCTTCAAGGAAGCCAAATGTTGAAAAATCAGCATCTCAAAGACTGGTCGTCGATTGTATCGAAGCAAATGCCCCATCTGTCATTTCTGACGCTTGGCAATGGCATCGTACCCGTTTACTCGACCCTCAACGAGCTGAACGACTTTGGTTAGTTCTAGCCGTGGCGACTCTCTGGATGATTATTCTTGGGGGTCATGTCGAATACTCCGACTCTGTGACCTCCCCACAACTCCAATCCGGGCGCTCCGTGTCTTGTTTTCTCCTCGGTTCGATTGCACTCATTGCCAATTTACTCAACAACTTGCCCATTCGCCTTTCTCCTCAGCGGCATTTTCCTCACACTCCCATAGACTCCTTTTTTGTCCACAACTCCTCGTAATTGTCAAAAACCTACACCTGTTAGGCTTCCCCTGCTTCCCCAGCTCCCCTTTCTCCCAGACTTACCCCTCGGGCGGTTTCATGGCAGTTTGATAAGCCGGACGGGCTTGAATGCTTTCGATATATTTCACCACGGCGGGGTAGGCGCTCAAGTCGAGTTTCAGCATAATGGGGATAAATGCCAACACCGAACCGACGGCCACATCTGCCACGCTAAATCGATCGCCGAGTAAATACGGTTGGGATGCGAAAATAGCATCAAGGGGAGCCATTAACTGGTCTTGTTCTCGTTCGCGACTGGCTTCAACAAAAATGCCCGGTCCCAAGGTCGCATTGGCAAACATCACCCATTGAGTAATTATTGCTCGATCTGCGAGCGACTCTGGCATCTGACCGTATTTTTGGGCCAGATACAACAAAATTGCCCCCGATTCCCACAGTTTCAAGTTTTCATCTTCGATCGCCGGAACTTTTCCCATGGGATTGATTTCGAGAAACTCCGGTTGACGATGAGCGCCTCCTTGCATATCTAAGAGGACGAATTCGTAGGGAACCTCGAGTTCCTCTAAGTACCAGCGCACGATCGAGGCTCGGCTGAACGCACCCCCGTAGAGTTTAATCATCTCTGGCTCTCCCAATTGGTCGTACCGAGAAATTATATCAACGGCTCGGTGAATTAGGGCAGGGGCATTGGTGACGAGTTAAGCTTGCGTGCCGCTTGTATCTTGGGGAACGAGGAATGGTGTGAGATGTGGAATGTTGGTCGGCGATCGCCCAACGGTCTAGATCGCGACAATTTACTGCTTAATTACACTAAATCTGGGACTTGACAAACGAGTATTTATTCTAACTTTTTACCAAGGAGGCAAGGGAGTCTGACATCTGACTATGTGAGCATCCCCGTTTCCTCTCGGTCAGATTCTCCGTCTCAACCTGACAACAGACTGTCATAACATTGCAATAACGGTTGTATGACAAAATAGAAGCACGATCGAGAAGTCGATCTGATGTCAATCAAATCAAAGGACAGACTCAAATATGGAGAGCGTCAATTTAGCACGATCCGAACTCGACATGAATTTTGTCTGGAGTGGATCGGATATCCTCCGACAGCCCTTTGATTCCTCACATCCGTGCCAGCTTTCGTACCATTTGCTCGACCTGATTCTACAAATTCGATCGAGACTGCTCTCATCTATCCCTTTACAACCGTTAGCCATCGAAGCACTCAACGCCCTCGACGCGCGTGCCGACGAAGATATCCAAGTTTGGGCCGAGGAACTCGCTGCCGATATTTTCGATACCGTTGATTGAGCCGAATGTATCCGTCAGATTGTCCGGAGTGGGAATACATCAATTTTCCCGATCGAGAGATAATTCTCAAACGGAAAACCATCGATCTCCTCGTTAAACTTCGCCGTCAGGAACTAGACTCAGCCGCAAGTGCGATCGACTCTCGCCCGGTGCATCGATACTTATTCTGCGAACTTACCCCTCCAGATTGCGAGTACTTTGCCGGAAACTATCGCGGTTCGGACTACCACTGCCTCAAGTACTATCAGATCCATGTCAAAGGTGATGCTCGCGTCGGCACGCACCCGGATATCGTTCTCGCACGCATGAAACAGCTTTCCCAAACGATTCAATTTGGGCTGGAGGTGTTGGATGCAACTCAAAAGTCTGCCGATACCCAAAACGGCCGGGTCAAGCATCTACTCGATACGATCGCCATTACCTGTCAAGTCTTTGAAGAAATTCTGCGGGTGCATCCCTACGCAAACGGCAACGGCCACGCCGCCCGATTCGTGGTTTGGGCGATGTTGGGCCGATACGGTTACTGGCCCAAACGTTTCCCCATTACCCCTCGTCCGGGCGATTTAGCCTATGTCGAAAGTCTACTTCACTATCGCAATGGCAACCCCCAGCCCCTGCAAGAGTATATGCTCCGGTGTATTGTCGGGTAACGAGAGCTGGCAATCGCGGGGGAGGCTTGGGGGGCTTGGGGAGCTTCGGGGGCAACGAACGCTGAGTTTTGAACAAGATCTCAATTTCCCCGTTTCTCCCAATTCTCCGCGTCCCCGCGTCCCCGCGTCACCGCGTCTCTGCGTGTCCCTTTACCGCCACCGAGTATCTCAATCGATATGACAGTTTCCATAGCACTCCCCCCGCGCGATTTTCTCTAGTCTCAATACGGTAGGATTGACAGACGGTTAACCGGGATTCTCTCCGGGAAACCACTTCTGCGTTGTGAAGTCTCCATAAAGCATTGCACGCACTGCTCAAACCCTCTATTGACAAAAAATGACTAGATTACTTTTCGATCGCATCTCGATCGCGCGAACTTTTGGATTAGTGTTGTTAGTGAGTTTCCTAGCAGCTTGCGGCACGCCCGACACGACGGAAACTTCCGAACCCCCCACAGAAACTGAAACCGAAACTACGACAGAAACCCCCACAAAAACTCCCGACGAGCCAGATTCGGCAGCAGTCGATACGCCCGAACCTCCCGAGCAGCAACCCCTCGCCGCAGGGGCTGAAGAACAAACCGTTGAAATCTATTGGCTCACAGGCGATGATACGATCGCACTCGCCCCAACACCCATCACCGTCAAAGCAAACTCCAATCAGCCAGACGCGCTGTTAGAAGCGGCCTTCGAGCAGTTATTCTCCGAACCGGCAGATGCACAGATTTACACTGTGGTTCCCGAAGGAACCCAACTGCGACAGGTGAGCGTGAAACCCGACGGGGTTTACGTCGATCTATCTTCGGAATTTGCCACCACGAAAGCCGTCGCGGCAATCAACGCCAGCCTCGCCCAGGTTGTCTACACGGCAACGAGCTTGCAACCGGAAGCATCGGTATGGCTTTCTGTGGATGGGGAGCCACTTACGCGAATTGATGGCGAAGGAATCGACGTTCCCCAACCGCTCAATCGTCAAATCATCGATGAAGAGTTTATGTTTTAATTGGGTTGTTCGATTGGGCTTAGGATGTGGGGGGATGGGATATCAAATCCTTCCCAACTCCCCCAATCTTCCCCACCTAGAAACACTCGGTCTAACCTGAATCATTAAATTAAAGGATTAGAGAAATCGAGTTTTTTCTGACAATGACAGACACGCTCGTCATTCTCTTCCATACGTTCGGCGTGTCTGTCGAATTTTGCTCCTCTGGCTGAGATCGAACCACGAGCCACTCGCGATTTAATATCCCGTTTCCTCTTCGTACTCGGGCATTTTGGTTTTCTTGGGAAGATTCACCTTGGGGGCTTTATAGGTTTTCGGGTCTTCCTCATCAGCCCAAGCATCGGCTTCGATATCTTCGTACTCATCGTACTCGGCATATTCTGGATACTGAGCTTTTTCGGGAACCTCGGCTTCGGTGTAGGGCGCGTCTTCGTAAGGCTGAGCGTACTGAGCGCGAGAAGCTTCGCTCCAGTTGTCCTCTTCTTCGTACTCGGCGTAAACGACTTCCGGTTCTTCTTCGTAAAGGGGTTCGGGTTCGGGGCGATCCCATTGGTCTTCATCCCAGCGCGACTCTTGCACCGGTCTGGCGGGAGCTTGCAGGGGTTCTTGGGCGGGGGTGCGGATGCCGCTGTCGAGCTGGTTTTCCGGTCGGGCGACGGGGGTGCCGAATTCGTAGTCTTCTTCCCGTTCCCAGGGAGGCGTACTCAAATTCAACCGTTCGAGGATACCCATACTAATCTGAGAAAGCCGCTCTTGCGCCCCTTCAAAGACGATGAGACGGTTCGGGCCGCTGCTGACGACTTCTTCGATGGGCAGTTCGTAAGTACTGAGGACGGATTCGGGGATTTGGGGAATGCCCACCGAGGCGATAATAATCGAAACCACCGTTCCGTCTTCGGTGTTGAACTTGAAGCCCCGCACTTGTCCGAGGAGTTCGCCGGTTTCGGTAATCACCTCGCTGCGGATTAAATTACTGTAGCCTTCGACATCTAAATCGTCTTCGATAACGTCGTCGTCTTCGACCAAAATCACATCGCCGATTTGGCTAATTTCAGAAAGGCGCATGTATCGAGGGAGCGCCGTCACGGCAAGGATATTGTCTCTGACCCCAAGGGCGACGACAGTGCGGCGATCGATATCCACCCATAGCTGACTGACGACCCCCAGGCGTTTGCCGGTATCGCGGGTAATTACTTGAGTGCCTAATAGATCGGAGCGTTGGCAAATATTTTCGGTTGTCATTATAAGTGGAACCCAGAGCTTAAATCTCGATCGATATACTAATACTACACAGAGGAACTTTGCTGTTGCAATTTTATCCCTAGTACTTGAGTGTAAGCCCCTCGCGCTTGCGTCACCCCAATGGTGCGCTCTGCCGATTCAATCATCGGTCGGCGCAGACTCACCACGATAAATTGGGCCTGTTGCGCCTGTTGTTTAATCATTTTAGCTAATCGTTCTACGTTTGCTCCGTCGAGGAACATATCCACTTCGTCAAAGGCGTAGAACGGCGAGGGTCGGTAGCGCTGCAAGGCGAAAATAAACGATAGGGCCGTTAGGGATTTTTCCCCCCCGGACATCGATGCTAGGCGCTGAACGGGTTTGCCTTTGGGGTGGGCGACTAAGTTCAAGCCGCTGCTGAAGGGATCGTCGGTGTCGCTAAGTTGGAGATAGCCATCTCCTTGGGAGAGTTCGGCAAAAATTGCCGAGAAGTTTTCGTTGACGGCATCGAAGGCTTCGCGAAAGGCTCGCAAGCGCAAGGTGGTGAAGTTTTCGATCCGCAACAGAACTTCGGTGCGTTCCCCTTCTAGGGTAGACAGTTTTTCGGAAAGTTGCTCGAGGCGGGATTGGGTTTTGTCGTATTCTTCGAGAGCGAGCATGTTGACCGGTTCCATCGCTTGGATGCGCTTGGCGAGGGATTTGAGTTCTTTTTGCAGTGTGTCGAGATGAATCTTCTCGGGGACTTCCGGCAGGGGATCGGGTAAATCGGCTTTGCGCTCGTTGAGTTGCCCGCGCAGGGTTTCGAGTTGTTCGCGGCGCTGCTGCTGGCTTTCTTGGAGTTTTTGCACTCGCCATTCGAGCTGTTGGGCGGCAACGCGCTGCTCTCGCAAGGCGGCTTCGGCCCGATCGCGAATTTGTTTCTCTTCCCCAAGTTTGGCTTCGATTTGGGCGAGTTGGGCGATCGCGCGCTCGATTTGGGCGACAATGCCCTGTTGCTGGTTGGCGAGGGCGGCTTTTTGGACGGTTTGGGTTTCAGCTTCGGTGCGATAGTCTCGATCGCGCTGGTGTCCGGTTTGAATTTTCTCTTCCAGGCGCTGGCGTTGACCCTCAAAGGCTTGGAGTTGTTCTAGTGCTTCGCGCAGGGCAGTTTCGCGCTCTTGCAGGACTTCTTCTCGCTCGCGGATGGCGGCTTGGGCGGCTTGCCATTCGCTGTGGGTGCGATCGCCTTCGAGTTCGGCGAGTTGCCCCCGGACTTGTTGCAGTTGGTCTTCGAGTTCGGGGAGTTGGACGTTGAGTGCTTCGAGTCGCGTTTGGGCGGTGGTGCGTTCTTGGGTGTTTTTTTCGAGTTGCGATCGCCCGTCTCGATGCTGCTGTTCCAAGCGTTGGGTTTCTTTTTGCAGTTGTTCGGCTTTGAGCTGACACTCGCGGCACTGCTGCTTGGCTTCGGCGAGTTCTCGCGAGTGGAGTTTGAGTTCGCTCGCCCACCGCTCTAGGCTCGATTCGCAATGTTCGAGGATATCGGTAATTTCGGCGAGGCGATCGCGCAGACTGGCCACTTCTGCCGATTCGCGCACCTCGGCGTTGCCGAAATGCAGGTGAGAACTATTGCCCCGACTCGCTCCCCCCGTCATCGCGCCGCTGGTTTCGAGCAGTTCGCCGTCGAGGGTGACGATGCGCGCTCGTCCCAACACCTGGCGGGCGTTATCGAGGGTGTCGAATACCACGGTTCCGCCGAAAACGTAGGCAAATACTTCATCGTAGCGGGGTTCGCACTCGAGCAGGTCGATGGCGTAGTTGAGAAAACCCAACGCGCCTTCCACTTCTCGCGATCGAGAGATGCGCGGCGATCGAATCTTATTCAGGGGTAAAAAGGTCGCCCGTCCCGCCCGTCGTTCTTTGAGCAGGCGAATCCCGGCTGAAGCCACCAGATCGTCTTCCACCACTAAAAAGCCCAATCGTCCCCCGGCCGCCGTTTCTAGGGCAAGCTGCACGTCGGGTTCGACTCGTCCCAACTGGGCAACCAAGCCGCAGACTCCATCTAACCCGGACTGGAGGACAATTTTAGTGGCGTAACTGCCGGAAGCTTCCTGCATCACCTGGGCTTGGGTTTCGAGCTTATCGAGGCGGCGCTGTTTTTCTCGCTGTTCTTGCAGGAGGCGGGTTTGGGTTTCCTGCATCACTTGCAATTCGGCTTCAGATGCCGAGGCGAGCCGATCGAGGGATTCGACGCGCTCTCGAGCGGTGGCTAACTCGCGATCGAGTTGCTCCGATTGCTCTTGCTTGGTGGTTTGTTCGGCTTCCAACTCCACGAGCGATCGCTCTGACTCTTGAATATTGCGATCGAGCTGGGCGACGCGCTCCCGAAGTTGGGCTTTTTCGGCTCGTTGGGGTTCGAGGGTGGCCAGTAGGGTTTCGGTTTGGTGGCGCAGGTCGGTTTGCTCCCGCACCCAGGACTCGGCCGTATCGGCAATCGTGCTGGCGGCTTCTCGGCTGCGTTCGAGGGCTTGGCGGGCTTCGTTGCGCGCCCCTTGCAAGGCGGCGATCGTCTCGGTTTCCAGGGCGGTGCGATCGGCGAGCAATTTTTCGAGGGCGCGCTGGTTTTCTTTGACTTTTTCTTGGTTTTGTGATACGGATACGTTATTGCGCTCGATATCCGATTCCAGGGTGGTGTAACGCTCTTGCAACTGCTGCTGTTGGGCTTCGAGCTTAGCGAGCGCCGACTGTTCGGCGATGAGTTCGTCTTCCCCCAAGGCTTTAACTCGTGCGTTGAGGGCTTCGAGTTCCTCTGCGGCGCGGGTAATTTGTTCCTCGAGAGCCGTGCGTTGTTCGGCGAGTTCTCCTCGGGTGCGATCGCCTGCTTCGATTTGTTCGCGCAACTTCGACTCCGCCGCGCGCAGTTGTTGCCATTGCAGCACCGTTTCCCAAACTTGCTTCTCGTGCAGTTCAGTGCGTAACTTCTGGTATTTCTCGGCTTTCACCTTATCTTCGGCAAGGCGATCGCGCTGGGAAATCAGTTCTTTCTCGATAATCCGACATTGTTCTTCCCGTTCGCGCACCGCATCGAGCTTTCCCCGCGCCTGGTTAATTTTGCGATCGAACGCCGCCACCCCCGCCAACTCGTCGATAATCTCCCGTCGTTCCCGAGGATTCATCGAAATAATACTCGTCACGTCCCCTTGCAGCACGACGTTGTAGCCTTCGGGGTAAATCCGCACTTGGTTGAGTTTCTCGTGCAGTTCCGTGAGGGTGGAAGGCTCGCCGTTGATGAAATAATTCGAGGTATAGCTGCCGGATTTGGTGACTCGCAGCCGCCGGGTAACGCTCCATTCCGAAGAGTTTGCCATCATCTGGCGATCGGCAGCACCGTTACCGTTGACCTCGTTTTCGAGTTCCTCATCTCGAGAGCGACCGAAATCCTCCGAGAGATCGAAGGTTACCGTGACGCTCGCTTCCACCGTCGAACGGCGAGAAGTGCGATCGTGATTCACCAAATCTGGCAGGCGCTCGGCTCGCATCCCCTTCGACGACGCAATCCCCAAACAAAATAGCAGCGCGTCGAGAATATTTGATTTTCCCGATCCGTTCGGTCCGGAAATCACCGTAAACTCCGGCATCAGGGGAACCCGCGTCGTGCCGCCGAAGGATTTAAAATTGGTGAGTTCGACTTGCCGAATGTGAACCATTTAAAAAGCGCGATCGCGACCACACAAGATGGAGGACGGAACTTTCATAGAGTAGCACAGGGTTAGTGTTCGGTGGGGAGGCTCAGATACTCAGATATCAGATATCAGATTTCACATAGTCCGCCCACTCCATGAAAACTCACGATTAGCATAGAGCTGGCTTTGATTCTTCGGGTACACAAGCTGAATTTGTCATCTGTCATCTGATATCTGATATTGTCCCCCGAAGTCTCCAAAGCTCCTGTCCCCACCCAAACTCGAAACGATAGAGCATTAGACAATCCCAAGACTGGGTTGGATTTGCAAATCGATCGACCCCATCGAAACCTGCAACTTTCAGGCTCGATCGAAATATCTCCACCGCCGAGTCCGGTGAAATTCGATCGAACCAGGCAATCACATTGAGAATCGCCAACTTTAACTCACTCCAACGAACTCCCCACCATCACCCCTTTTTGAGAGTTTCGCAAGCGCCGCACGCGCTGTAAATGACCGCGAAGGCGAGTCCGCAATTCCCCACTCGAAAGGGATTTATTCAAACAATCATCGGCCCCGACGGCAAACGCTCGTTCTAAGTTCTCCCGATCGTAGTAAGCTGTGAGGCAAATAATCGGTAGCTCTTGCCAGCGAGGATCGTTGCGTATCACTCGCGCGAGCTGAAACCCGCTGAAATCGGGCATCGAGAGATCCAACACCAATAAATCCGGATTGACGGTTTCTAAGTATTCCCAAAATCTCTGCGGGTCGTCCAAGGTGGAGATTTCCAGCTCGTCTGACTGCAAATTCGATCGAAACAAAGACAGAAAGTTCGGATCGTCATCGACGATCGCAATTTTGGCCGCCCGAGAAGATGGCGGTTGCAGGGCTCGTTCGATGGCGTGCAGAACCTGTTCGGGAGTGCAGGGTTTGCACAAAAATGCGACGGTACGGAAATTGGCGGCTTCGGCACGAGCATCGAGGGTTCCGCGCACGGTTAAGATGATGGCGGGAATTTGGGGCGATCGCTTTCTCAGTTGTGCGAGTAGGTAAAACCCATCTTCCACATCTTGAGGGAAACACAAATCCAAAACCACTGCATCGGGAGGATTGCGCTCGATTTGAGCTTTTCCTTCGGATAGGCTATTGGCAACGGAAGCCTGAAGACCTTTGGCAACGATCGATTTGCGCAACTCTTCGGCAAGTTCGATATCGTCATCGACGATCGCCACTAAGGGTATTCTAGGCGATCGCTTGCTTGTCTCTGGGGGAGTCGCTGGAGGGTTTTTTGGGGCTTGAGTCTGGAATTGGGGATTTTCCAGCATCTGTCGCAGGGTAGAGAGTCGTTCTCGAACTTGTGCTACCCAAACGTCAAGATCGAAGATGGGATCGGCTTCGATGCGAGTTTCGCTGCGGAGCAAATTTTCGATTTCGCTAGCCAGACGCGCGGCATCTAACAATCGCAATCCCCCCAGAATTCCCACTAACTTGTGGGCGGTATCGATGGCGATCGAAAGTTGGCCGCCATCGGTCACCACTCGTTCGATATTGTCGATATCTTGAAAAATACCATTTCGGAACTTTTCCCAATATTGGCGCAGTGCGGCTAAAGTTTTCTGCTCTCGCCGGGGTAATCGGGTTTGCTCGGTCGGCGCATCAGGTCTGGTGTCGGACTCTTCGACCCTTTCGAGACGATATCCCACACCGTAGATCGTTTTAATCAATTCTCCCCTCAATCCTGAGGCTTTGAACTTTTTGCGCAAACTTTTAATATGGGAGCGCAGGGTCGTTCCTCCCGGCGGATCTTTGAATTTCCAGACGTGCTCGATTAACTGAGGTTGAGTAATTGTTTGTTGGGGACGGCGAAACAATAGCTCTAAGATGCTATACTCCGTTGGGGTTAGCGGTAACAGTCGATCGCGGTATCTCGCCTCGCAACTGTGTAAATGCAAACAAACATTTCCCCACTCGATCGTCTCGGCTGTCGGCGCGGCACTCCGTCGCAGCAGGGCCCGAATTCGCGCGAGCAACTCCTCTAGGTCGAAGGGTTTAATCAGATAGTCGTCCGCTCCGGCATTTAACCCTTCCACTTTATCGGTACTTTTATTGCGAGCGGTCAGTAAAAGAATGGGAATGTCCGAGCCAAGCTCGCGCAATTGCCGACAGAGGGTAATGCCATCGATTTCGGGCAACACGACATCGAGTAAGAGCAGATCGTATGCAGCATTGGCTA
>JAXHUC010000118.1:0-19678 GCA_034189805.1 Cyanobacteriota bacterium | reverse complement strand
AAAACTCGATCGACTGGCTGGGCAAGTTGCGATAGCAAGCCCGTACCATTCACCGGAACGTAGGAATAAGCCATCCGCGCATAGGGATCGGTCTGCCAATCCACAAACAGTGCATCAGTTAACCGCTCGGCTAAGGGCATCTCAAACATCTGCTCTAAATCCTGTAATCCCGCTCGAATCGCACCCTCCCGTCCAAGCTTCCCTAATTTATCGGCTCCCGTCGCGCCGGTGTATGCAGTTAACACCGGGGCTTCATTGTTGCGTTGCCAACCGGTTCGCCACCACAGTTGCGTGTCGAGGGTGGTAAGGCAAGACTCCAATTTATCAGACCAGAAAGGCCGATCGAATTTCAGAATCAGCTTTGTGATGTGTCCCACGCCGAGACCTTGAATGGCATTGAGTTTGGCATCAGGAAGCTCGGGTTCAAACGCCACCGCATTCTCTTGCAGCAAAGAAAGTGGCAGTGTGATGATGACTTGCCGTGCGGTGTAGGTTTTGTTGGTGTCTGTTTGAATTTGTATCCCCGACGAACTCCAGCGAATTCGCGTCACCGGAGTTGCATACCGAATATTGAGTCCGGCTGCAAATCCCTCCAAGAGGTGGGAGTGGCCTTGTTTGAGTCGAAAATAGCGATCGCCATCCCCCACATAGGTCAATTCTGCTAACCCATACACCCCTAGCCGATCGAGATTTGCCCCATAGCTCCCGCTCAGAAAATGGTCTAAGATGCGGCGAACCTCTGGCGACAACTCAACTTGATGGATCGAGAGGAACTTTGCGAGGCTGACATCGGGTTTTCCATCCTCGATCCATTCGGTTAGCAATTCGTCAATGGGAGAACCATCCATCACATCGAGGACTTCCATGCCAGGAATTATCGACCAATCCTTAAAGGGGAGCAGCTTTTGGTTCAAGTACGCGAACTGGTTCTGATATTCGTCAAATACGGGAAGTGTCCCTAATCTGTAGCGACGAACCCAGTCCCAGGTAACGATGTTTTCACCCTGAAGGTACTCCGCGCCACATTCAACGGGATGTGGGGCAAAGTCGTAATTGGTATTGATTCTGCCACCAAGGCGATCGCGAGCCTCAAGCAGGAGTACGGAGTGTCTGGCATCGTGCAATGTCCGAGCTGCGGCCAACCCGGCGGCCCCCGCGCCAATCACGATCGTGTCGTAGTCGGTACCGGACTTTGCTCCATCGGCTGCGGGTTTGCGCGTCCTGCCTAGAAAAGGAATGAGAAAAAGCAGGGACAGCAGTAAGCGCCGAGTGATGGTTTGCATGGAAAAAAGCACCTTTAAAGAGGCGGCAAAGTAAAACGTGAACGATGTTCATATTTATTCTAAGATATGAATACTGTTCGCATTATGGCAACTGACCAATGTTGTAACTGTCATATTCGTGGGTGTTGGGAAAATTTCAGGGAAAGAGGGATGCTAGTGTGAGATTGGACTGTCAAACACGATCGTGGCGACGGCTATAAAATTGATGTCCCAACCGACTTCCTCTCGATCGCCAAAACTAAATCAAAAACTGAATCAGATGCGGCGACAGCCTCAACAAGCTCGTAGCCAGGAACGAGTTAAGCACATTCTGGACGTTGCAGAGCAACTATTTCTTGAAATTGGGTACGAATCAACAACAACTCGATCGATCGCCTCTCGTGCAAAAGTTTCGGTTGGGTCACTTTACCAGTTCTTTCCCGACAAAGAAGCGATTCTCAAAGCACTGGCAATTCGCTATTTGCAAATGCAGTACCAGAGATTTCTCGACCTGCATACTCCCGAAACAGTTACGTTGCCGTTAAGCAGTTATGTCGATCGAACGATCGATGTATTCGATCGATTCTATACAGATTATCCGGGTTCGCGTGCTATTTTCGAGCAGTTGCTCGATACGATTACGTGGTCTGCAATTGAAAAAATAGATGACTTTGAATATCAAGTTATCGATGAATTTGCCCGATTCTTCCATTCCCGCAAGCCAAGTTTATCGATGGCAAAATGCGAGCGGATAGCAATGGTGATTACCAAGACGATCTCCGAGCTTTTATGGCTTTCTCTGAGTGGCGATCGGGAATTTCGTCAAGAACTCATCGCAGAGACAAAGCTTCTGACTTTGAGCTATCTCCAACAATATTTAGATGAAGATAACTCTGTTTGAGAAACTATGTTTTAGAGATTAACTGACGCGATATTTATGAATTAGCCCGATCGACGACTTTGGCATAAGTCATCCAGGTTTCGACCCGATCGAATCCCACCGACTCGTACAGTCGCAGCGCCCCAGATGGATTTTGGGAGTCTACACCGAGTTTTGCCGTCTCTACCCCGGCCTCTCGCAATCCCTGTAAACCCGAGAGTAACATTGCCCGTCCGAGTCCTCGCTGGCGAAAACCGCGCCGCGTCCCCAATACTTCAATCACTCCTTCGTTGCGATCGTATCGCTGGTTCTCTTCAGGATCGATCTCGGCAAAACAGAAGGCGGCAAACGTGCCGTCGGGGGAAATTGCCACTAAGTCCAATTCGGGGCGATAAGTCGGTTTGCCGCTAAAGTATTCGAGTTCTTCGACGGTGAGAGGGGAGAAGTCCCAATGGTCGATGAAAGACTGGTTGAACATCTCCACATACGCCTGAGTATTTTGTCGAACTTGCGATTTTTGCACTCGAAATCCCTCTGGAAATTTCGGTGTGGGAATCGGTTCGGACAGCGATCGCGCCATCGTGAAGAAATAGCGCACTCGGGTAAAACCGCAGCCTTCGAGAAATGCTTGTCGTTCGGTTTGGGTATCGCGACATTCTGAGTGCAGCTTGACGCGGATGCCTCGTTCTCGGGCCACTTCTCGAATCTGCGCCTGGGCCCAATCCACCATTTCCGATTCGATCGAACCGTCACGATTATGCGGACGCACGCAAAACCATAACGACCCGGCAATATCGTCCCCGGATTCGGGAATCCACAAACGGGCATATCCGATGAGTTGGTTTTGGCGATCGTGCCACAGGGCAAAATCTCGAGCTTTGTCCTGTGTGGGAGATTCGATCGAGCGTCGAAGCCCGGCCACGGTGGTGCTAGAGTCGGTGCGATCGACTTCATCGCAAGTATTTATCAATTCGACGATCGCCTCGAGATCCGTTTCGCCAGCATAGGGACGATGGGTGAGGGAGAGCATAATTATGCCTACCAATGCAGTATATTACACTTATACTACACAATCCCCAACTGTCAAGATGAATCCCGATCGCCGCGTCAAAATTAGCAAGTACCTCAGCTACCACCTACGCCACCGACCCGAGAAAATCGGTTTGACTTTGCGTTCCGGGGGTTGGGCGAACGTTGCCGAACTTCTGGCGGCCGCCAAAAAGCACCAGTTTTCCATCAAAGACTGGGAATTAAAAGAAGTTGTTGCCACCAACGACAAGCAGCGGTTTTCCTTCGATGCCATGGGAACCTGCATTCGAGCCAATCAAGGACACAGCATCCCCATCGACTTAGAACTCGAACCGATCGTTCCGCCAGCGCGTTTGTATCACGGAACCCATACCCATGCAGTCGCGTCGATCTCGCAGGAGGGATTGCGAAAAATGCAGCGACATCACGTCCATTTATCTGAGGATATTAAAACGGCATGCCAAGTGGGACGGCGACGGGGAAAACCGATCGTCTTCGAGATCGATGCGGCGACGATGCACCAGCAAGGTTACCCGTTTTATCGATCGCAAAATGGCGTGTGGTTGGTCGATTGCGTACCGCCGAAATTCCTGCAAAATACCGTCGAGAACTCTAGAGATACTCAAATTCCCGATCGACCGCAAGAAGATTAAAATATGGCAAGACGATCGCTTTTTTCTCCTTAGAAAAGCTCGCAAACTTTCAGTAAGAATTAACAATCGACCGTTGACTTTATCTTCGGTAATTGCCCGATCGTAACTCCGATCCCGTTAACGTTAAAAGATTAAATTTGAAACCGATGAAAAAAACATTATTAGTGGGTGCATTAGTCGGTGCGTTAGTGGGGAGTTCCACAGAACCCCTCACCCTGAGTCTGCGCGCTCAACCCCTCACACCCGAAAATTTCCAATCCCTGGAAATGGCTCAAGCGGAAATGGCTGCACCCGAAGTCATTCTTCTCGATGCCGGCGCTCAACCCCGACAAGAACTTCGGTTTACCCCCGTACCCGACACCAAACAAACCATTACCATTTCCATGGAGATGGACATGACCCTATCGGTAGCGGGACAGGAAATGCCTGCCGATTCTCCGGGGAACGCCATGACCTTCGAGTTGACGGTGATTGATGTCGCGGACAACGGCGATATCGAATACGAACTCTATTGCACCGAGGTGGAAGTTTTGGGGGGAGACCCAGAAGTTCGCGATGCGATCGAAGCGCAACTGCAAACCTTTGTCGGCACTGGAGGCAACTTTACCATCGATAACCGAGGTCAAGTGCGATCGGCGAATATGGATTTACCCGCAGGTGCCGCACCGGAACTCCAACAAATTTTCGAGCAACTCACCAGTTCCTTCGAGCAACTCTCAACACCATTGCCCCAGGAAGCCGTCGGGGTTGGCGCGCAGTGGAATATCGTGCAAGCGATTAACGTCACCGAGATCGACCTCACGCAAAACGTGACCTACGAATTGATTGGATTAGACAACAACGTAGCGACGTTCGACGTGACCGTGGAACAGTACGCCGAAGCTCAACCCATCGTCACGCCGGGACTTCCCCCTGGTGTAACGACGACGTTGGATTCGATGAGTTCTCAAGGTGTCGGTCAAATGACGATGCAGTTCGATCGACTCATGCCCGTTCGCAGCAATCTATCCATGCAGACCAACTCCGTCACCAGCGTTCGAGAAGCAGGAACGGCCGAAGAAACGGTGGTCAACTCGACGATGGTGATGCAAATGGATGTCGAATCTCAGTAACGTTAGTTTTGGGAATGGGGAATAGAGAGCAGGGGGAGAGTGAATGCGCGCATTAAAAATTAAAAATGCAAAATTCTCCCGTTTCTCCCGTTTCTCCCTCATCTCCCTCACCTCCCTCATCTCTCCAAGCACCTACGGTTCGCTCTTGGCAACTCGTCCGACCCCACCGGAAAGACTGCGAAAATAAAACATCCCGGTGACGAACAAGAAGGTAATGTATCCCACTCCTTGGGCGAAGAAGAGGCGATCGCGATAACCGAGTAGGGATTTGAGCAGGAGACCGGGAAACTTTTTATCCGGTAAGATGGCCGTCAAATCCCACACCTGCGGCCCGAGGATACACGAAGCTCGATCGCCCTGACAGAAACTGGCAACCTCCGGTGAAATGGTGCTTAAGGCAATAGCGGTAGCTTCTAAATTTTTCAGGGCGGAAACCACCAAACCCGAGACAATCAAGAGTAAGAAAATTCCCATCACCTGAAAGAATCGGCGGATGTCGATTTTGATGCCCCACCGAAACAGCAGAACTCCCATCCCAGCAGCGGCTGATAATCCCGCGATCGCACCGAGGGCCGGAGCGATCCCTTCCTGGAATTGGGCGGCAACAAACAGTACCGTCTCGAAGCCTTCTCGCAAAACGGCAATGAAAATCAGACCGAATACGCCCCATCCGGCAGCGCCACTTTCTTGTTGCAGCGCCCCCACGATCGCCCCTTCGACTTCCGATTTGAGCGATCGGGCTTGCTGGGTCATCCAGACGAGCATCCAACTGAGCAGAGCAATGGCAAGGATGCCGAAGCCCGCTTCGAGTAAGGGTTTAGCAACTAGGGCGTAGGGACGATCGCTCGTATCGAGAACCCGCAGCAATCCGGTAAACAGCACCCCGACCAGGGCACTCGCCGCAATTCCCCCGGCAACTCCTCCATAAACCCAGCGATTGAGGTGCGCTTGTTGGGCCCGCTTCAAACAGGCCAGAACGATTCCGACGACCAAGGCAGCCTCGAATCCTTCTCGTAAGGTGACGATAAATGTGGGGAGGGCAGCGCTAAAATCCATGCCGTTCAATTGAGAAATTTAAAGTGCAAGATTTGGAATATTAGAAATGCGAAATTATATCCAATGTAAATAATGTAAACGATCTAAATTCTGGGTGGGGAAGGGAGCAACTGACTCCCTTTTCCCTTTGCATTCCGCAGAATCGATCGGCACACTCCAGCAGAGGAACCCTCGGCGAGTTTAGCTGAAGTCGCGCAGCATCTTTTTGAGTTCGATGATATGCAATTCTTCGGTACCGATGGAGGTGCGGGCGTATTCTTCGAGGTAGATGCTCGCATTTTCCACCAACGTCAGGAGATCTTTATATTGACCGATCGCCATTTTCTCGTGGTTGAGGCTTTCAGCTAAAATATCGGCAACGGAATGGCGGTAGCTCTCTTCGATCGGGGCAATTTTCAAGCTCGGATGCCCTTCTAAGCCCGTCAGGATTTCCCCGGCTTGTTGAGCGTGCAAGAGAGACTCATTCGCTTGCGCTTTGAAAAAATCGACGATCGGAATGCGGTTGGGACCTGTCACCATCAGAGAATAGTGAGTGTAGCGCACCACTCCCGAGAGTTCGGCTTCCATAATCGAGTTGAGCAGCTCGATGGTTTTAGGTAGATCTAGTTCTTTCACAGATGCTTTAATATTAATATGTTCCCGAATTTAATTTTACTGCACGGTTCGGTTTTTCGAGCGTCTAATTTGGATTTTACATCCAATTAAATTTGGGCTAAATTTGAGCTAAATTTTGGCAATCGAAAGGTTTTATTCGGTCTGTTCTCGACAGCGCTGGGCGTAAATTCGCGCGACGGTATCTTCGGGGTTTTGCCGCAAACATTCCTCAAATTTGCGCTGGGATTGGGTAAATTTTTGCTTATTATACAAGAGCAAGCCTTCTTCAAATAAAAGCTTGGTTTGGAGCTTTCGATCTTTAAGTTGGCGCGGATCGGCATCAAACACTTCAAAAACAGAAACCCACTCCGATTTTCCCTTCACTCGCACTCGATCGATCGCTCGAAATGCATATTGCGTCGCATCGTCAAGTTGAAAAAACGTATGATGGGAAATTAAGAGAGAAACCCCGTAATTTTTGGTCAAGCTTTCCAATCGAGAGGCCAAGTTTACCGCATCGCCGATCGCCGTTCCGTCCATGCGCTGAGTGCCTCCTACCGTTCCGAGAATTAGAGATCCCGTATTAATTCCCATGCCAATGGCAATCGGTTTGTAGCCAGATTTACTGCGATTTCGATTATAGATTTTTAGTTTTTCGAGCATAGAAATTGCCGCTCGCAGGGCATCATCAGCACTGCGATTAAACAAAGCCATGATGGCATCGCCAATGTATTTATCGATAAATCCATAATGTTCGGTAATAATCGGTTCCATGCTACTTAAATAGCTATTAATGAACCGGAAGTTTTCTGCGGGGGTCATCGCCTCACTTAACCTCGTAAAATCGCGGATGTCCGAAAATAGAATTGACATTTCCTTTTGCACCGCATCTCCGAGATTGACATCGACGATACTGTTTTTTTCTAATAAGTGCAAAAATCGATCGGGAACGAAACGAGATGCAGCTTGAGAAAGCTGAAAAATTTCATCGGTAAACTTTTCCTGTTCGGCTTTAGCTTGTTGGCGAGTGGTAATATTTTGAAAGGCAGCGATCGCGTAGGCAATATTTCTCGATCGATCGTAAATCGGTCTACCCCAGACCTCCACGGGAACGATGCGATCGTCTTGATGAATTTCGAGATCGTCAACGGTCGAGCTTTCCCCGGTCAGCGCTCGTACCAGAGGGAGTTGCTCGACGGGGTACAATCGCTGGGTGCGGGCAATGCACAGCGTATTGCGATCGGGCGCGAGCAACGTATCGAGGGCTAAACCCGGAACCACATCCGCACCGAGTAACTGCTGGGCGCTGAGATTGATATAGCTGACGCGGCGATTGATATCGATCGCCACGATCCCGACGGGAACCGCTTGCAGAAATTGTTCCAGGCGGGGGTCGGCAACGTGCAGATCTTCGGTTGGATCGGTCGGATCTCCTTCGGGTTCCGCCTCCAAACCCACGAGGCGATCGGTCCCGCGATTGAGTTGCGCGACTTTTTGAGCCAACTCCGTCTCGAGATGCTGCAATTGTCCGACAATGCCATCCAAAGATTTGGCGGGTAAATTCACTTCCTCCCGTCCCATCTCGGAGATGACTCGAGTCCGATCCCCCGAAAAAATCGAGCGCGCCAACCCGAACGCCAAACCCACCAAACCCACCCAGACCAGCGTTCGAGCGAGTTGTCCGACGGGTGCGTCCACTCGAGATCTGGGCATTTCCACCACCAGCACCAATTCCCACCCGTCCACCCATCGGTACGCCCCCAGCGTGGGAATTCCGGCCCCATTGAGATAGAAGCCGCGCCCGTCTTTGCGGGCTAGTGCCGCATCGATCCCCTGACTGCTAAATGTTTTAGATAGGGCTGGGGACGATCTTTCAGGCGATATTTCCGGCGATATTTCAGATGGAGATCCAGAAAAAGTCTCTCGCCCAAACCCCTCAGTTCCGATCGTATTCCCCTGTCGATCGACCAAATACACTTGAGTGCCCTCTTCCAACCCCGCATCATCGCGCCAAATTCGATCGACCCCAGTCCAATCGAGATCCACCGCAAGCACGGCGATCGTCTCCCCCTGGGGATTTCGCAGGGGAGTTGCCACCGTCATCGTCAATTCGTTCGTCGCCCAAGAAAAATACAGATGCTGTACGAACGTCTTCTGCCGACCTCGGGTAAAATACAGCTCTCGATTGCGAAATTCTCCCTGGCGCGGGCGATCGGTCGAAACCCAGATCTGACCGCGATCGACTGACAGAACCGTTGCCGCCTGCCAATCCGAACCCACCCGTGCCGAACGCAGAATCGCTTCGATTTGAGTCCGAACCCGATCGAACTCGGGACTCGATTCATCCGTCCCCTGCAAAACTTCAAGGCGATCGCGCAGTTCCGGTAAAGCCGCCAGTGCCAGAGTGGCCTCAAGACGATCGCGCATCCACTGGTTCAAAGATGCTTCTTTGAGGGCCGCCACGTCCTCCAAGCGCTCTAAGGTCAGCCGCTCGATCGCCCGTCGCTGCCACAATCCGATCGCCCCGATCGAACAGAACGCAACCGACCCCAGGAGGAAAACCCACCTCGCCCACCGGGACATCCAAGGATTCTTCGAGACTTTCATGACCCCATCCGCGATCGCAACAGCTCGCAGCAACCCTCAATCTCCCGCGAGGTCGAGAAACACGACAGGACGCGCTCGAGATCGGACGCAACGCATGGGTGACAAGTTAAGGCGGTATTCACTGGGTCAACGGCCCAATAATCGACCGAAAATCTGGAATTGGGGGGAAACCCCCCACATCCCCTGCGTAAAAGAGTCAGATTGTTGAAAATCATTATTTGAAGAGGGTTTGAGCTATTCGATCGAGCTTGCTTGACACCCAAAAAATGGCTTAACTTGTCACCAATGGACGCAACATCAGCTCCCCAAGATTCCTCGACTCGAGTCGATCTCGCCCCATCGATCGCCCGTCATCGATCCCCCCAGGATGCCGCACACTGACGCAAGGCTTGGGCGATCGCTTCGAGTTGAATGGGTTTGCTGATGTAGTCGTTCATCCCGGCTTCGAGGCATTTTTCCCGATCGCCGCGCATCGCATTCGCCGTCATTGCCACGATCCAGGGTCGCGTGTCGTCTTGCCATTCTTCCCGAATGGTCTGAGTCGCCTCGAAGCCGTCCACGTGGGGCATCTGTACGTCCATAAACACGACATCGTATTGTTGGCGGCGCAACGCTGCGAGGGCTTCTTCTCCATTCGTTGCCAAATCGGCCTCGTAACCCAGTCGCGCAAACATTCTCAGGGCCACTTTTTGATTGATGCGAATATCTTCAGCCAGCAAAATTTTGAAGGGAAGTTGTTCGGCAAGGAGTTGTTCGGAAGAGTCGGAGGGCATATTAGCAAACGATCTGAATTTCTCAGTTTCTAAAGACTCAATAGCAACAGGAGTACTTCAATTTATCGAAAAGATGCGGTCAAGTCCAGGTAGATAGCGGTCGTACTTCTCCCACGAGTATCGAGGACGAGAGCAGCCCGGAGCGACATCTGAAGGAATGGGCGATCGCGCGATCGGGAATTCCGAAACGGGGCAGATCTCTTTTACGTATTTTATCGATACACCATCGGAAAGCATCAGAGCAAAAATCACTCGAGCCTCTCGAGCGCATCTCGATCGGGAAGGCAAACACTCACAAAACATCCCACGAGAGCGCAAGATTTTTTTCTCGCGTCTGGGCGGGTCGCGAGGACTCGTTCGTTTGGCTGATGGCAAAATGGGCTTGCAACCATGTATTGTAGGACAATTTAGAAGTGCTGGCTCGATCGAACTCTACAAATAAAAAGATCGATAAAATCGGTAATTTCCCGGTTTCACCTCAAAGCTAAAACTGAGACGATCGCACATAATGGGTGTAGCCCCGCAAGCTTTAACCTCTTCAAGGACTGTCTTTTATTTCCAACCCGATGGCGAATTTTTTCAGACGCACTCCCTTGCGCACTTCGATCGTCGTTCCCTTCCTCTTGGAAATCGTCCTCATCGTCGGGGTGGTGGGGTGGCTGTCATTTCGGAGCGGACGCAAAGCCGTCAACGAACTCGTGACTCAGTTGAGCCATTCGATCGGCGATCGCATCAATCTCCACACCCAAAACTACCTGCAAAAACCTCACCTGATCCACCAAAGTATTTTAGCCACCATCGAAGATGGCAAGCTTGCGCCCGAAGACTTTGAATCTCTCCAATGCTACTTCTGGCAACAAATTCGGCAGCCGAACGCCGTAGATTATCTCATTTTCGGACTGCCCGACGGCAACGTCCTCGCCGTCCAGCGTCGAGAAGACGGTGGGATCGTCGTCAAAGTCCGAGATGATACAACCGATGGCAAGCGATATATTTACCGACTCGATGAGGATTGCCGCCGAGGCGAACGGATCTCTACTGCGACTTACGACGTACAAAAGCGACCGTGGTATCGAACGGCCAAGGCGGCAGGACGAGCCACCTGGGCCCCCATCGACTTAGAACCTGACGAAGCCCGCATCGAAATTAGCTCGGCAATTCCCATCTACGATTCCACAGGAACCCTGCGGGGGGTGTTGGGGGCTGAATTTTCTCTCTCCCAACTGACCCAATTCTTGAGCCAGCTCGATATTAGCCCTTCTGGAGAGGCCTTTATCATCGAACGCTCTGGGGAACTCGTTGCCACTTCTACGCCGGAGTTGCTCTTCTCGAGTCCCCCAGAAACCGACGATGGGGAGTTACCCGAAGCGGAGGAAGAGGAGGAGCAAGAAGAGGATGAGGATGAAGAAGACGAGGGAGAACGCTTACAGGCCGCAGACAGCACGAACCCCTTCATCGCCCAAACCACGCAACAGATTCTCAAGTATTTCGGCTCTTTCGAGGCCATCGAAGAGGATGAGTTTTTGAGTTTCCAACTCGATAATGGGGAACGACTTTGGGCAAATGTGAGTTTGTTGCAAGACGATCGAGGTTTGGATTGGCTGAGTGTGGTGGTGATTCCAGAAGCCGATTTTATGGAGGAGATTCATCAAAATCTCTTTCATACCTTAGTATTGTGCGCGATCGCCTTGGGAGCGACCCTGTCGATGGGATTGGCGACGGGACGTTGGATTACCCATCCCATCAGCCAACTGAACGCGACAGCCAAACAACTCTCCCAAGGAAAATGGGATCGGCGATTAAATTTCGATCGCGCCGATGAAGTGGGAGAGTTAGCGATTTCCTTCAATCGGATGGCCGCTCAGCTACAGACCGCATTCAATCGCTTGCAAAATACCAATGAAGAACTCGAGCAACGGGTCGGCGAACGCACCCGCGAACTCGAAGAAGCCAAACAACTTGCCGATCGCGCCAATCAAGCCAAGAGCGAATTTCTCGCCCATATGAGTCACGAACTGCGGACTCCCCTCAACGGAATTTTGGGCTACGCTCAAATCATGCAGCGAGAGAAAGTCGCCACCCCCCAACAACTCGATCGCCTGCGAATTGTCGAACAGTGCGGTTTTCACTTACTGACGCTAATTAACGACGTGTTGGATCTCTCGAAAATCGAGGCGGGGAAACTCGACCTGCATCCCCACGATTTTCATTTGGAAACGTTTTTGATGGGTGTGGGCGATATTTGTCGCATCAAGGCCGAACAACAGGAAATCGGCTTTCTCTACGAACCCCTTACCCCCTTGCCGACAGCCTTAAGAGCCGATGAAAAACGACTGCGCCAAGTCTTGGTAAACTTACTGGGGAACGCGGTCAAGTTTACCGAAACCGGAAGCGTCACCTTCAAAGTGGGAGAAATCGATTCTTTTGCCAACGCGAAGGAAGCTAGAGAAGGTGAGACCCACAATAACGATCGTGCCGACAGCGAGGGTGCATCAACGGTCAAACTTCGCTTTCAAATTGAAGATACGGGTATCGGTATGACACCGGAACAATTGGAAAAAATCTTTCAACCTTTCGAGCAAGGGGGAACGCAAACCCAACACATCGAAGGGACCGGACTGGGGTTAGCCATTTCTTGGAAGTTAGTGCGGATGATGGGCAGCGAACTTCAAGTTGAGAGTACTTACGGTGTGGGTTCTCAGTTTTGGTTTGAGGCTGAGTTTCCCGCAGCCCAATTTTGGCAAGATCCCCAGGCCAATCGTCCGAGTTTGGAGATTACCGGTTATGAGGGTCCGAGACGGAAAATTCTCGTGGTGGACGATCGAATGCCCAACCGAGCGATCGTGGTAGATTTTCTCGCGCCTTTGGGGTTTGAAGTCCGAGAAGCAACCAACGGACGAGAGGGGCTAGATTTAGTGCGATCGTGGCAACCGGATCTGATTATTACCGATTTGGTGATGCCGGTGATGGATGGTTTTGAAATGACTCGCGCGATTCGCCAACAACCCCAATTCGACGAGACGATCGCGATCGCTTCAAGTGCGAGCGTATTTAACTTCAATCGGCAGAAAAGTAGCGAGGTCGGTTGTCGTGATTTTCTCCCCAAACCCGTGCGGGAGTCTCAATTGCTCGAACTCTTACAAAAGTATTTGGGCGTGCGGTGGATTTACGATCGAGAGGGTAAGTTAGAAGAAGAGAAATTAGACGGGGAAAATCCTGGGGATACCTCGGAGCTAATCGTCCCGCCTGCGGCTGAAATACTCGCACTCTACGAAGCCGCTCAAATCGGTCATATCGAACGCATCAAGCACGAAGCAACGCGCCTCGGGGAGTTAGACGCTCGATATCGTCCCTTTACCCAACAGGTGATGGAGCTAGCTTGCTCTTTTGAAGATGAAGAAATACTCGAATTAGTCGAACCCTATATGTCAAAAAATTAAACAGTCAAAACATAGTCAAAACTTGGAAATTAATTCGAGTTTTAGAGACTATCGTGAGGTCGAACCGAAAAATTGCCAGCCTTTTATACTCAAAATGGACGAGAGTCAAAAGCCGCAAATACTGATTGTGGATGATACCCCCACCAATATCCAGGTATTATCAGATTTCTTGATCGAGTCTGGGTTTGAAGTTCTCGTGGCAAAAAACGGAGAACGCGCTCTAAAAAAGCTCGAAAAAGCTGAACCCGACATTATATTACTTGATATTATGATGACGGGAATGAACGGATTTGAGACCTGTATAAAATTAAAAAACTGGGAAAAAACAAAAGAAATTCCCGTAATTTTTATGACCGCTCTTTCTGATGTTGTTGATAAAGTTAAAGGATTGAGCTTGGGAGCGGTCGATTACATTACCAAACCCTTCCAGCAAGAAGAAGTTTTAGCTCGAATTAACGTTCAACTGCGCTTGCGAAATCTCACGGGACAGCTCCAGCAAGCCAAGCAAGAAGCTGAGGCTGCCAACCAGGCTAAAAGCGAATTTCTCACCAATATGAGTCACGATTTGCGCACGCCGCTCAATGGCATTCTCGGTTTGTCGCAGATGTTAGTGAGTTCTCCGAATCTAACCCTAGAAGAACGCGACAATCTCAATATTATTTATCAATCTGGCTCTCATCTACTGACCCTGATTAACGATATTTTAGATATTTCTAAAATTGAAGCTGGGAAAATGGAACTCGATCGCACGGATTTTATTTTAGGAGAGTTTCTCGATCGAGTGGTGGAAATGTGTCAGTTTCGCACGAAGGAAAAAGGTCTTTGTTTTCACTACCAGTCGAATATTTCTCTTGAATTTGGCGTACGTGCCGATGAGAAAAGATTGCGACAAATTTTGATTAATTTACTCGGCAACGCGATTAAGTTTACCGAAACTGGTAGCATTACCTTTCAAGTTCGAGACCTCGGCTCGATATCGAGTTCTCACCACAAAATTCGCTTCCAAATCGAAGATACGGGCATTGGAATCGCCCCCAAGGAGATTGACAAAGTCTTTCTTCCCTTCGAGCAAGCCAAAAATACTCGCTATAACGGGGAAGGAACCGGACTGGGGCTGGCGATTTCTCAGAAACTGATTCAGATGATGGGCAGTACCTTACACGTCAACAGCCAACCGGGGAAAGGTAGCATTTTTTGGATGGATTTGGAACTCCCGAGTACTTCGGTTATCGTCGAAGAACTCCCACCGACTTCCATTCCGCCCAACCTCACCGACGAATCCTTTGCCCAACGGCTTCCCTTGCGTATTCTGCTCGTTGAAGATACCCGCATCAACCAAAAAGTTGCCCTGAGAATGCTCAAGCGCTTGGGCTATCACGCCGATTTAGCCACAAACGGTCGAGAAGCCCTCGAGGTCTTACAGCGCCAGTCTTACGATATTATCTTCATGGACGTGCAGATGCCGCAAATGGATGGACTCGAGGCAACCCGTCACATTTACCGGGAGTGGAAAGAGATCGATCGCCCTTGGATTATTGCCATGACGGCGAATGCGATGCGCGGCGATCGGGAAAAGTGCCTCAATGCCGGGATGAACGACTACATCAGCAAACCGATCGAAGTCGATGCGATCGCCCAAGCGTTGCGTCAGTATAAGGCTGTAGGCAAGTGTTAAAATCTTGCAAAAGGGATCGATGCATCCAAGCTCGAGCGCGTGCGATACGTGGCGCGTGGGAGCCAGCCTCAATCCCGAGCCACTACGCCAAAAGAAGACGCGAGCAGAAACTATGGACGTAACCGATATCAAGCGCGAAGTCGCAACGCTCTCCGATCGCCTGGGTAAAACTCAGGACTATCTTTGACTTACCCGCCCTCAACGCCAAAATTAAAGATTTAGAACAAATCGCCGCCCAACCGGAGTTTTGGGAAGACCAAAGCAACGCGCAAAATACCCTCCAAGAACTCAACGATCTCAAATCCAGCGTCGATCGGTATCGAGACTGGTGCGGTACCCTCGAAGATGCGAAAGCCGTTATCGAGTTGCTCGAAGAAGAATCCGACGCAGCCCTCCTGAGCGAAGCCCAAGAGAATATCGAACAACTCGATCGCGAACTCGAACAGTGGGAACTGCAACAACTCCTTGCAGGTCCCTACGACAAAGGCGGGGCCGTACTTGCTCTCAATGCCGGGGCGGGGGGAACCGATGCTCAAGACTGGGCGCAAATGCTCTTGCGCATGTACTCTCGCTGGGCAGAACGTCAGGGCTATCAAGTCAAAACCACCGAATTCTCGGAAGGGGATGAAGCGGGGATTAAGTCGGTCACCCTGGAGATTACCGGACGCTACGCCTATGGCTACCTGCGGGGAGAAAAAGGAACCCATCGCCTGGTGCGGATTTCCCCGTTTAATGCCAACGGCAAGCGCCAAACCAGTTTCGCTGGGGTGGAGGTGATGCCGATCCTCCAGCATGAAGTGGAAGACTTGGATATCCCCGAAAAGGACTTAGAAATTAGCACCTCCCGCGCCGGGGGCAAAGGGGGGCAAAACGTCAACAAGGTAGAAACCGCCGTGCGAGTGGTGCATCTCCCCACGGGATTGGCTGTCCGGTGTACCGAAGAGCGATCGCAACTGCAAAATAAGGAAAAAGCCCTCGCCTTACTCAAAGCCAAGTTACTGGTGATCGCCCAAGAACAGCGACTGCAAGAAATTGCCGATATTCGCGGCGATATGGTGGAAGCTGCCTGGGGCAATCAAATCCGCAACTACGTCTTTCATCCCTACCAGATGGTGAAGGATTTGCGAACGGGGGAGGAAACCACCGCCCTCAACGACGTGATGGACGGTGATTTGGATGCCTTTATCGAGGCTTATCTGCGCCGGGAAAACCCACCGGGGAATGGCGCATCGGTGTAGAAACTGGACTTGCTAGGCGATCGGTGTGTGGGAGGTGAGTGCCAACGGGACTGGCAACTCACCTTCCCATTATCCACCCGGCAATTGAGCTTATCCCTGAGAGAGACTCACCGTACTAAAGTTCTTCAAAAACGTCTCGTAGGTAATTGCGACAAACCCATCTTTCGTATTAGAACTCGGGTCGTTTGGTGCTGTCACGTCTTTGTTATTATCTATGCCCCATGGATTCCGTACCAAGATCATCTTCTGACCGTTGTCCTCGTAGGCATTATGGACACTGTAGGCATGACCGCCAATTATCACGCCACCAGATTGCTGCTCGGCATCGGAAACAGTTCCAGTCGTAACATAGCGACCGTTATCTAATGCATTTTGAATGCCCTGAAAAATGTCATCGGGTGTCGTACTGCCCAAGGGAGTATAGTTGAGTGTTTCTTCAAACTGAACCCGAGAATATTGCGGATCGCTTTGGGACGGATTCCAGATAATTTCTTCAATCTTTTGACCCGTCATCCGTCGCAGAGCAATTCCCCCCAGGTCGCCATTACCGATGACATCATAGCCATTGCGACCGGTTTGCTCGCCCCGCCACTTCGCATAGGCACGCTCGAACACAGGGGCCCAGACGGGTTGCCCCGATGCTCCATCGGATGTGGCTCCATCAGTCCACTTCGCTCCAAATAATGCATTAATCGTCTGGTTTTGCTGTTTCGTCACCACTTGGTTATCCACAGTGACCGGACTTTGTTGACCTGTTTGATAATCGTAGAACGTAATGGTGTAAGTGTCATCGCTGACGCTAATGGCATCATCGAGCACCGAACTCACGTTAGATGCAGCGGCGCTGGGATCTTCAATCTTGCCGAAGGTCGCTCCCATAGCCGCGAGGAAGGCACAATCACCGAAGTTTCCTTGGTTCAAGTTGCTCAGGATAATCGAATCGAGCTGACCGTCAGTCAGGGGCTGATAGACCAAATTATGGGTCGTGTCGTTCTGCAAACCCGTATCGGCGCGATTGCCTTGCTCGTTAAACACCGGAGGTGGCAGCAAACTATCGTTACGATTGCGACGGGGGTCGGTTTCGATGGGGGTTCCCGCGACCGCAGCATTGAGGGTGTAGTCTCCAAAGCCGGGAGCGTCCACGCTGGAGGCATACACGATGTATTGTCCCCCCAACTCCGTGGTGAAACTCACCTGAGCGTTAAAGTTCTCCCCAGCAATATCGATATCGTTGTTTTCCGCAACCACGTCACCCGTCAGCAGATCCACCACTGTCAGGTAAGCGTCGAAATCTTCCGATTCCTGAGTCACGGTAACGGTTAACCCAGTCCCCAGTTCCGGCAGCAGATAGGGATCGGCGTAGTTTTCGAGATCGAAAGGATCGAATTCATCGTTTCGATCGAGGGTTCCCGTGGTGGTGATGCCAGGGAAGAGGGGATCGTGGCTTTCAATCCCGACGCGGCTGCCCGCCGAAGAAATCGCGGCAATTTCGTAAGGAGTTGCCTCTCCAGGAGCGGTAACGTTGATGTAATAAGTGCCTTGGCCGATCGAATCTTGCTCGATTTCATTCGTACCTCGGGCGATCGCCTCATCGGCATCAAATTGGTCGTTGCCGTTGAGATCGCTCCACAGAGTCAACTCGAGATCGACACCCTCAAATTGGTAGTCGGTGAATAGATCGAGATATCCTCCGTTGAGAACCTCTAACTGGTAGGTATCCACCGCATCGGTTCCACCCACGTAGTCGTGCAATTCGACCTCACCATCTGGGGGAAGGGCCCGTGCGGTACTGGGGCGATCGCCTGCCAAATCCCGCGCAACGGTTCCGGCTACCCCGTTAATACTTAAGTTGTAGTTGGTATCCCCTTCATACTGTTCCACCGCCAGGAAATATTTACCCGGATCGAGGGTGACGTTCTCGACGGTTTCGTCGGCAGTGCCCGATCTCTCCGATGCGGAGATAATTTCATCTCCCCCCAATTCTCCATCGTCATTGAGATCTTGGTAGACCAGCAGGTCGGCATCGGCACTCATCCCGCTGAGGCTGAAGTCGATAATACTCGCTTCGGTGACCTGGAATTGGAAAAAGTCGAGATAATCTTCATCGCCGACAAATCCCGATAGAGTATTGCCTCCAGGCACTAAACCCAGTACCTGTGCCCCCGGTTCGGTGTCGTCGATAGTGGCGCTCGCGGTACTGAACGCACCGGCGAGCAAATCGGGACTTGCCCCTTGCACCCGTGCCAGAATTCCCCCCGTTGCCGTCAGCCGAACTAACGTATCGCTGCCGTCTGCTTCTAGGGTCAAATCCGCTTCCGCGAGCGCATCTCCCGCACCGTCGGTTAGAGCAAACACATCTCCATCGTTATCTCGGTTGAAGTCGGTAATAATGTCCGCTACAGCCGGATCGGAGACGGTATGGCGGGTATCGAGGACAAAGGCATCGGAACCATCTCCTCCAACAAGCGTATCGAACCCAGCATCTCCTGCGAGAAAGTCGTCTCCAGCATTTCCAAATAAAAGATCGTTTCCTTGACCGCCGAAAATAACGTCGTTACCGCGCTCTCCCTGAAGGTAGTCGGCTCCAGCGTTCCCAAATAAGAGATCGGTACCGCGCCCCCCTTGGAGTGTATCGGCCTCGCTACCCCCAGCAATTTCATCCGCACCATCGTTGCCGTAAACAATGTCGGCGCTCGTGAATCCTAAGATAACGTCGGCACCATTTAATCCTCGAATTCCCACACCGGTGGGAACCGTTCCATCAATGACAAACCGATCGATTCCATCGGTGAGATCGAAAAAGTTAATGGATGACATAGACCTACCAAAAATTAAAAATGTTGAGTTGGCAAAAGCAGAAGTAAGATCGGTTTTTGAAACCTGATTCTTACCTAATTTTTGGGGGATCTGTTAAGAATTGAGTCTTTCCAACGGTAGATGTGAGGAGCTTATGGAATAACTAAATAGACTCAAATATTTCTTATTTAGATTATCACTTTTTATCTCAATAGTCAATTAAAGCAATAAAACCTTAAAGCCACATTTTAAAGACATAAATATCCGATTCATCAACCTACTTTAGAGAGGTCAATGACTAAGAAATTATCATTTTTTGATTTTTTTAATTTTTAGAAAGTTTCGTTTCTCGAAGGTTAAATTTATCGTTTTAGGTTTGTTTTAAACTGATAACTCGTGACGGATCTGTATCTGATTTATCGTTCGTTCCTAACACCTTACAGCCACCGCAGTGCAATCCGAATCGTTCCCGAGTCGATCGCCCAAGACCATCGCCCCAACAACGTGCGAATCGATTCGATCGCATTGGGATCTTCGAGAGTAGAAGCCCGATCGTCCCAAAC
>JAXHUC010000117.1:0-19891 GCA_034189805.1 Cyanobacteriota bacterium | reverse complement strand
CAAAAATGTTTGAAGCCATTTGTGTTTGGCTTTTCCATAAGTTTCAATTCCTACCCAACCATCGGCTCCGCAAATTACTGCGAGTATGGCAATCGTCAGGATATCGATGAGTAAATGTTCCCTGCTGCGCTCTATTCTCGGGTCTTCTACACCCTGAAAATGCTCCATAATCCTGAGCTTGGGTCTAAGTTTCATCCCTGGTGAGAATTCCCTGTTCTCCTTGACAAGAGGCATACAAGCTTAACTTGTCACCCATGACCGGAGGCAAGATGAGCCATATTCAAGATCGTGTAGAATACTGGCTCGATCGAATCAACTGCGTGCGAAAAAAGTCCGATCGGGTTTTCATGGAAGAAAGAGGTACACTGATTTTTCTCGATTGCTCATGACCCGTCTCCCATTGAAAGCACCCATCGGTACGATCGGATTTTTGGTATTGTTGCTGTTGCCGCGATCGCTGCACGCCCAGTTGCCGGAATTCGACGAGCCAATTGAAGAGTCAATCGAAGAGCGAACCCCCGCAGCCACTTCCGAAACACCCGTGACAACCGATCCGCAAGAGGCGACGTACTTGCTTGGGGCTGGAGATGCGATCGCCTTGGAAATTTTTAATATTCCCGAATACAGCCAAGAGTATGCGGTTCTCCTCGATGGCACCGTTAACTTACCCCTGGTCGGTCGAATTTCTGTCGCGGGGTTGAGTCTTGCCCAAGCCGAAGCCGAAATTATCCGCGCCTATTCTCCCCTGCTGACCCGTCCGATTATCCAAGCGCGGCTGGCGGGAATTCGTTCTCTAGAAATCGCGATCGCCGGAGAGGTGACTCGTCCTGGTGCCTATCAATTGTCCCCCACCGCCAACGGGACGGCCGTCGAGTTACCCACCCTCACCCAAGCTTTGCAAATGGCCGAGGGGACAACTCCTGCCGCCGCGTTGCAGAATGTCGAAATCCGCCGCCAGCACCAAGGACGCGCAGAAACCATTGCTGTAGATTTAGCGGCATTTTTCCGATCGGGAGACTTAAGCCAAGATATTCCCCTGCGCGATGGGGATACGATTTTCGTCCCTGCCGCCACCCAAATCGACACGATCGCCGCGCGGCAACAGTCGGCGGCTAACTTTACGGCCGATCGCGCTCAACCGGTGACGGTGGCAGTGGTCGGGGCGGTCAACCGTCCGGGAACCCATACCGTGAATATTGAAGTCACTCCTTCCGGCGCGGCGATGGGGGAAGCGTCCCTCACCCAAGCCCTGAAAACCGCTGGCGGCATCACCGCCCTCGCCGATATTCGCAGGATTGCAGTCCGCCGCCAACCCGTGACGGGAGAAGAACGGGAAATTGAGGTGGATTTGTGGCAACTGTTGCAAACGGGGGATTTATCTCAAGATGTTCTCTTGCAAACGGGGGATACGATCGTCGTTCCCCAAGCCGAGGCGATGTCTGACCTCGAAGGGGTGGCATCGGCAACCTTTTCCCCCGATACGATTCGCGCTAACGTCATTGGTTCGGTTATCGCCCCCGGTTCGGTGGAAGTCACCCCCAATGCCTCGATCGAAGATGCCTTTTTTGCGGCGGGGGGTTTCGACGATCGCGACGCGAAGGGTGGTTCGATCGAACTGGTGCGCCTCAATCCCAACGGGACCCTATTCCATCAAGAAATTGACATCGATCTGTCGGCGGGGTTTGCCGATGGGGTCCTGTTGCAAGATGGCGATACCCTGATCGTGCGGCGCGATCGCGATTTGACCGAAAGCCTCGGATCGGTTTTAACTCCCTTCATTCCGGCATTAGGGGTCTTCGATTTGCTCGAGGGCATTTTTTAGAACGATTGTTTGTTAGGCTGAAAACTTGACGGCTTCTTTCACAACGCTCTCTTGCCGCTATGGATCTGCTGCGATCGCTTCCCCTCGGACTGTACCTCGAACAACCCATTACCTGGTTGCACCGCATCGATCCCAGGGTCAAACTGGCTTGGTTGATGAGCTTTTTACTCTCGCCAATTTTAGCCAGTTCGGTATGGCGGCTGTTTTTGGTGGGTTTCCTCATTGTCTTGACGATCGCCGCGCGCATTCCCCTGCGGGTGTGGAAGCAGCAAATGGGATGGCTGCTGTTTTTTTGCGTCGCCATCTTCTGCATTAGCGCCTTTGCCCCCGATAGCTTGCAAATCGATCGACCCTTGCGCCTTCCTCCGGACGAACTTGAATTTGCCCAGCAGACAGAACCCCCATCGGCACCGGAAGCCGATCGCCGTCCTTGGTACGATCCTTTTGGCTGGCGGCAACCTGCCCCCGAAGCAAATGGGGAGAAGTCCGCACCGCCAGAGTTACCCCAACCCACCGCCTATCGCTACATTCTCTTCGACGAGTGGATTTTGAAAATGACTCGTCGTTCTCTGGAGTTGGCAATCGCGACGAGTACGTTGGTGTTTACCCTGATCTACAGCACGAATCTCTATCTGCTGACGACTGCCCCCGAGGCGATTACCGCCGGATTGGAAGATTTGATGCAACCGTTGCGCTGGTTCAAGTTACCCGTCACCGAAATTGCCCTGACGCTGACGCTATCTCTGCGATTTTTACCGTTAGTCCTCGAAGAAATTCAAAATCTTTCCCGGTCGGTGCAAACTCGAGGGATTAATTGGAACAAACTCGGGTTTCGAGGGGCGATGAAAATTTGGCCGATCGTGGCCGAACGCTTGCTAGAAAATCTGCTGTTGCGTGCCGAGCAAATTTCGAGTGCCATGCAAGTGCGCGGGTTTACCAGTCCTAACGAACATCGCGTCGAGTGGCATCAATTACGGCTGGGGTGGGTGGATGGATTGCTCGTGGTGGCGATCGTCGGATTTTGGGTTGGGCGCTTTGTTTTCGGATAACGTCTGGGGGAGCGACAAATAATCTGATGAAAAATCCGCATAACTTACCCCCTTTGACGATACAATAAGTATCGTGCGAGTTAACTAACAAAATTACCGCATCAATCGTAAGATTAACGATCTGCGTTTCGCTCGGACTGCATTTGAGCCGTTAGTCAAACCGAGCGGCAGGTGATTTATCTTGGGTGCTCGAACGTTGTTTGGCATCGGCGGCCTCGCGTCAAACCCGATCGAGATCGAAAGAAACAATCCCGATCGAAAGTAAGGCGTTTGCTCTGTGAAGATAGGTTAAAGAGTACTCTCTCCCAAGAAGTTTTGAATCTAACCTCATCGCAACTGGTAATCGAGCATTCAAGATCGGCATAATGGCCGATAAAAAAGCCTACTTTATTTCTCCTCATCCCCATGCGAGAATGTAACTAGTTATACCTTCAGCAAAATGGCGGATGACGCTCTTTCGAGCGATCGCATACTATCTATAAAACCGGAGAGTTGCTAAAGCCTGAAATGCTTTGACTTGCATTCAACAGTATAGCAACGAGTCAGCGGGTAGAGACAAGTTCGAGTGCAACAAATTGCTAAGACGCTTATGACAAAAACTTGCTAGCAATCGAATAACGATTGCCACCCGCTCGAGCGAATAGATGGTAGTCAACTGACTCTTTTTTACTTGCATTTTCTAGGTCTAGAGTCAGTAATTCGTCAACGGTTTGATGAGATGGGTAGCGATTGCTCCATATATCTCAAAGAGTGAGTATCATGTCCGATCGCTTGTGGGATGAAAGCGATCGAACGAAAAACCCGTAAGATCGATTGAATTTGAGGATAATCGAGCAAGGACAAATAGATTTTCCCTTCTTGGTGTGTTTGCCTGGGTTGGAGATTCTGAGTGCAAATTATCTCGCTCCGAGCTAAAGCCGAACGAGAATAAAAGCATACGCTAAACCTCCGAAAACGACAATATTTATCGCCTTTAAGCTGGAGGTTCTCCGATCGGAAATCAACCACAGTCGCTCGAGCCTATTCGATCGATATAACAAACGACCGCAATTTTACTCGTCCTCAATTTTAAGCCTACAGAATTTGACGGGTAACTGTCGCAAACTCTTGACCGATAACGCTATGACTCGAGCAAAATTTCATAGATTTTAGGGAGTTAATTGCAATGAACGATCGAGTCTACCCAATTCAAAATCCTTTAGGATTTGTCGAACCACCCCAGAAAACAGAAGCGATCCGACGGGGATTCGATATATCGGGTGTCAATACCGAACGGTTTGAATTTTGTCTTTCCACTACTCGCATGCAATCTTTCAATCGAAGACGATCGACAATGCTTTCTCGAAAAAAAGTTATAAATCTGTTCATTAAGTACTATATTAATGAAGACCGAAATAACGTTCGCTCCGTGTTGTTCAACCAGTCTTCTAGCAGCGATTTCTCTGACGATCTCTGCGCCCTCGAACCTTCGAGACCGATCGATCCCGAACTAGTCGCCAAAAAAGAGCGGGATGGGTCGATCGATGCGCTCCAAAAGCGGCAAAGCTATGTGATGAAAGATCGGATCGAGGCGATCGACGAGCGCTTGAAATTGGGCGGACACTCGTTTTTAACGGAAAAGGAAATCCACCTCATCCGCAAGAACTGGCCGTCGATCTATCAACTCGTTCGAGAGTTCGTCGGGGAAAATACTGGGGGTGAAAACTTCAAGCTACCCGAGCGTTCCCAGAGCGAGCCAGAGTTTTTGCGTTAGTCGATCGAAGAGTATCGAAGAATATTGTAGAAGACAACCCTAGGGAGATTGCCAAGCAAGGTTCGGAGCGTTTTTAACTCTCCCCCTTGCCTTTCGATCGCCAGGAACGTCAAATCTATAAATCTCGCGAAACCAACCCTCAGCGGGGAGAAACCGCGATACACTCATACATTGGAAACGCATCACCCAAACACATCGAAATCATGGTAGCGGTAGCAATTCTTGCAGCGGGACGCGGCACGCGGATGAAATCTCACTTACCCAAAGTGTTGCATCCTTTAGGGGGAAAATCTCTCGTCGAACGAGTGCTAGACAGCGTATCGATCGTTTCTCCGACCCGGTGTTTCGTCATCGTCGGTTACGGTCGAGAACAAGTGCGATCGCAACTGCAATCGTACCCCAACATTGAATTTGTCGAACAGACCCAACAACTCGGAACCGGACATGCCGTTCAACAGCTGCTACCACATTTAGAAGGGTATACGGGAGATTTACTCGTCCTCAATGGCGATGTTCCGCTGCTGCGTCCCGAAACCCTAGAAATGCTTGCCAACACCCATCGCGATCGTCAAAATGCCGCCACGATTTTGACCGCGCAAATCCCCAATCCCCAGGGGTACGGACGGGTGTTTTGTAACGGTCAGAACGTGTTTCAGCAAATTGTTGAAGATCGCGACTGCACCGACGCGCAAAAGCAAAACCGCCGCATCAATGCTGGAATTTATTGCTTCAACTGGCCCAAACTGTCGCAAATTCTGCCGCAACTCCAATCGAATAACGACCAGGAGGAATACTACCTCACCGATGCGGTGAACTACGTCGAACCGGTGACGGTGGTCGATGCGCCAGACCCCGAGGAAATCTTCGGTATCAACAGCCGCAAACAGTTGTCCCAAGCCTACCAAATTTTGCAGGTGCGGGTGAGAGAAAAGCTGATGGCTGGCGGGGTGACACTAATCGATCCAGAAAGCATTACCATCGACGATACGGTGCAGATGCAACCGGATACGATCGTCGAACCGCAAACGCACCTGCGCGGGGATACGATCGTCGAGTCTGGATGTCGGATCGGGCCCGGATGTTCGATCGAAAACAGCCACATCGGCGAAAACGTGACGGTGATGTATTCGGTGATTTCCGATAGTATCGTCAAAGCCGACAGCCGAATCGGACCGTTCGCTCATCTGCGAGGGGAGGCGGAAATCGGGACGGGTTGTCGGGTGGGGAACTTCGTCGAAATTAAGAAAACTCAAATTGGCGATCGCACCAACGTCGCTCATTTATCCTATTTAGGGAACGCGACTTTAGGCGATCGGGTCAATGTTGGCGCGGGAACGATTACCGCCAACTACGACGGGGTCAACAAACATCCCACCCAGATCGGCAGCGGTTCCAAAACCGGGGCGAACAGCGTTTTTGTCGCCCCAGTCACGGTGGGAGAGAACGTTACCGTGGCGGCCGGATCGGCAATTGTCGATGATATCCCCGATGATAGTTTGGCGATCGCCCGGTCCCGGCAAATCGTCAAACCCAACTGGAAGACGAAAAAGAGCGATTCCCCCGAGACGTAAGCTAACGTCAGTTTTAGATAAGACCGTTTCGGGTGAAGGTCGGGAACGGGGAACGGGGAATGGGGAACGGGAACTTGCAAAAAAATAAGATACCAGTTTGCCAACAATTTGCTGTATGGGGCAAAGGCCGTTGACCCCTACGGTTGGTATGTTATGTTCCCGCATATCCCTAGGGTTTCTGGTGCGGCTCTCAAGTGTTGGTTGGTCGTCCGAAATTCAGTTCCTCTAGCTCCTCAGAGTCGCTCAACGGACGATCTAAATCTAGGGCTTGACAAACGAGTAACTTCCATGCGTGTAGCAGTCCGATCGGATCGTGCCGAGTATTTTGCCGATCGTTAACATCGGGAAAATTGGGATTGGCAGTTATAAGTTTGAAAATGCTAGCCTTGGAAGTAAGAGAGATTCGGCTCGAATTCGATTGTCCTGTTATCTGAAAAAGATAGCCCGCAAAACTCATATTATCGAGCTAAAAAAGTGTTGGTCGATTCGATAACAGTAGTGGCGTTCGATCGACTTTTATCTCCTCTTTTTTTCAATCTTCTCGGTTCTATCAACTCGATCTTATCGCAAGTCCGAGACTTGCGAGGTGCACCCAAATTCTATTTCCTCTTCCCCGTTCCCCGTTTCCCCAACCCAGATGAGAACCGCTATATGTTAGGGTCGGTCATTTTGGGGCGGGCGGGTCGCTCGCAACGATCGGGGTTGTCAGTATTGTGTTATTTCAATCGATTTTAATCAGAATATGAAATCTCTATCCATCGATCGTCTTTTATTCAAGCTCGGTTCGATCGGGGCTTTTTCCCTGGTCTGGATTCTCGGTTCGATCGGTTCGGGTCGTGCAGTTGGATCGAGACCGGAAGCCAAAGTGGACTTCTCCCCACCCAATGCAGAAGCCCCCGCTTCCACCACTGGCGGTGCGAGTCGCGGCTGGGGGACTTGCATCGAACCCGACGATAACCTGGTAGCGCTGATGCCGCCGAGTAACTTGGGATTGACCCTAGAAGCGCACCCGACGATTTGGCTGTACGTGCCTGAATCTTCAGCCGATACCCTGGAGTTGGTCTTGAACCGCGAAGATGGTACTGAAGTGTTGCGCAAAACAACAGTAATGCCGCAGGAATCGGGAATTATCAGTTTGACCCTCAATGAGTCCGATTTGCCAGCGCTCGAAATTGGCAAGGATTACCGATGGTATGCGAGTATTTTGTGCAGCGAAACCGATCGCTCGGGAAATGCGATCGTTGAGGGTTGGGTGAAGCGTATCGATGACTCGACGCTGCGAGATAAGTTAGCCCGAGCTGAGGTGGAAAATCACCTGCAACTCTACGCCGAAGCCGGAATTTGGTACGAGACCCTAGCGACGTTAGTCCATTTACGCCGCACTCAACCCGATAACGCCGAAGTCCTCTCGAGCTGGGAACAACTGATGCAATCGGTGGGATTAGAAGCCATTGCGGATGCGCCGTTATCGCAACTGCCGCGTTAGTGAGGATACGGGTGAAGGTGAGCTGGGGAGGCTTGTAGGGGCAAAGCATTTGAGCGACAAATTCTTGGAGAAACGAAATCCGATAAATCTAAATGCTTCGCCCTCTTCCACGGTCAATTTGGCGAAAGCACCGAAAATCCTTGTCAAAATCGAGGATGAAACAGCCTTGGGGGAAGTTGGGAACGTTTGAGGGGACATCCTGCGAGAAAATAAATTTCTTTCACAAAATCGCCGTTTTGTCAACCCCAGTCAAAATGCCGGCTGTAAGATTTGCATTTTCGGAGCGATCGCATTTTTCGGAGATTGGCGATCGATTTAACGAGACTACGAGGATTTGAAGTGGGTTAATACGCGCTTTACCTACAGCTTTTAACCCAAACATTCGGTAATAATTGACAAAATCCTATCACACCCACCGAACCCTTGTAAACTCGTGGCGAAATCGGCGAAAAACGGGTCGATTCAGGTTAAAATTTCCTGATAAATTGAAGGACTGATTTAAATGTTTTATCGGATTTGACGGCATCTCTAGGGAGAAGTCCGCGACTCCGCCATCTGCTTCTGCTTTCCCATATGCCGATGCAAATCTAAAAAACTTACTTTTAAAAACAGAAATTCCCAGTTCGATCGAGTAGTCTAACTCTAAGTATTGAGCGCATAATACTCAACGGTTAGCAGACCCGATCGACAACAATTACGCCCATCGTCTCAAAGTATCGATCGCCCAGACTCAACCTATCGAAAAATACATCTGCTTCGATTAGAATAGTCGATCGGAATGCCAACCATCAAACATCGCTCGATCTCAGCCAACTCAGGATTCAACCCATCAATGACCATCGACCCGAAACTCCTCGAAAAAGCCGAAAAACTCCTCGACAACTCAATTATTTACTACAAAGATCGCCCGGTGGGAGCTGTTGCTGCCGTCGATCCCGATGCCGACCCTCTCAATTACGACCAATGTTTCGTTCGCGACTTCGTATCGGCGGCGTTCGTCTTTCTGATTCAAGGAAAAACGGAAATCGTCCGTAATTTTCTCGTAGAAACAGTGAAATTGCAGAAGCAGAAACGACGCATCGACTGCTATCAACCGCCGCCGGGATTGATGCCCGCTAGCTTTAAAGTCGAATCCCAAGGAAGCGAGCAATATTTAGTCGCAGATTTTGGCGAACGGGCGATCGGACGAGTCACCCCGATCGACTCGTGTTTGTGGTGGATTCTGTTACTTCGGGCGTACGTCAAAGCCACCGACGATCTAGATTTAGCCCATCGCCAAGAGTTTCAGGGCGCACTCAAATTCATCCTGGGAATTTGCCTGGGGTCGCAGTTTGAAATGTCGCCGATGTTGCTAGTTCCCGATGGTGCCTGTTCCATCGATCGACGCATGGGAGTAGACGGACATCCCTTGGAAATTGAAGCGCTTTTGTACGCGGCGCTGCGAGCTTCTCGCGAACTACTGGTCAAAGATGATGAAGGGAAGGAGTTCGTTAAAGATATCAACAATCGACTGGGTAGTTTCGTTTTCCACATCCGCACCTACTACTGGCTCGATTTAAAGCATCTCAATCAAATTCACCGCTTTGAGAGCGACCAATTCGGCGAATCGGTGATGAACAAATTTAATATTTATCCCGATTCAATTCCCGATTGGCTAACAGAATGGATGCCCGATCGCGGCGGTTACTTTGCCGGAAATCTCGGTCCTGGACGGATGGATTTTCGCTTTTTTGCCCTGGGGAATTTAATGACTGTGATTTCGGCATTATCGAGCGTCGAACAGTCTACCCTGTTGATGGATTTAATTGAAGATCGGTGGGACGATTTAATTGGCAGAATGCCGATGAAAATTTGCTTCCCCGCCGTTGAAGGATTGGCGTGGAAAATTATTACCGGTTCCGATCCCAAAAATACCCCTTGGTCTTATCACAATGGGGGCAGTTGGCCGATGTTGTTGTGGCTGTTGATGGCGGCTGCCCAGGCGACGAACCGAACGGAACTGGCCGATCGGGCAATGGAAATCGCTCAAGTGCATTTACAAGACGATGAATGGCCCGAATACTACGACGGCAAAAACGGGCGTTTAGTCGGTAAATCCGCGCGAAAGTATCAAACTTGGACGATATCGGGCTTTCTACTGGCTCATTTATTCCGAGAAAATCCCGATTCTTTGAAGTTAATTCAGTTTGAGGAAGATACCGAAGCGGTGGCTTGTGCGATTTAGCGATTAGCCGTTAGCATTTAGCATTCAGCATTCAGCCGTCAGCTTATTTCGTAAGGATTCAGGTGGGATTTTAGATACAGCTCGGGTAACCATCTGTAGGGGTGGGTTTTGACTGTTAATTTTAAGCAAGTTTCCCAAGATATTGCTAAACCCGCCCTTACATCGTTTGTGTTCGTCGTCAAGACCTGAATGCTTACCTTATTTCCAGTCAAAAAAGCTGGAATTTCAACGGGTTCATGTGCCACGGAGCATCCAACCAATACTGAGTGAATTTTCTATACGAGCACTTTCTCCCCCAGCTCGCCTTCACCTGAATCTAAAAAACCTACACTGGTAAGGTTCCCCGTTCCCCGTTCCCCATTCCCGTTCTCATCGATGAAAATCGCGCTCAAATCTCACTTTTATGCCTGCTCTCTCGGTCTGATGTTGTTCCTGTCATCTTGCCCGCTCCCAGGGACGATCGCCAACGTTCCCGCCACGACAGTAGCGATGTCCGATCGCACTTCCCCCCCAGAACGGCTCACCCGAGAAGACATTCTCCAAGACCTGAAAGCCGCTGATATCATCTACCTTGGAGAAATTCACGACAGCCCAGCAGATCGCCAAGGACAGCTCGAAATCCTCGAAGCATTGTATCGAGAAAACCCCCAAATGGCGATCGGCTTGGAAATGTTCCAGCGCCCCTTTCAAAGCGTTCTCGATGACTACCTCGCCGGAAACATCACCGAAGAAGAGCTGCGCGAAAGTAGCGAATACGATAGCCGTTGGGGCTTTCCTTGGGAATCCTACGCCCCTCTGTTGCGGTTTGCCAAAGACCGCCAACTGCCCGTCCTCGCCCTCAACACCCCCAGCGAAATCACCCGCCAAGTGGCCCGCGAAGGCTTAGAAAGTCTACAACCGGAAGATTTCGAGCATATTCCCCCCGTCGCCGAAATCGACACGACCGATAAAGGATACCGTCAGATGGTGCGATCGGTGTTCGACGCGCATCACCAAGGGGGACACGGCAATAGCGACAGTTTCGATCGCTTTTTTGCCGCCCAGGTGTTGTGGGATGAAACTATGGCCGAGAAAATCGCTCAGTTCTACCAAGCCAACCCCGACACCCAAATCGTAACGATCGCCGGACGGGGACATATCGTCTACGGTTACGGCATTCCCAGTCGCGTGGCCCGACGGTTGGCGGCATTAGAGGTGGTGGGACGTTCGGTGTTGTTCGGCGCGCCAGACCCTGAATTGACATCGGCAGGGGAAACATCGGAGAGTGAAGCGATCGCTGATTATTTTTGGTTCGATTGAGCGATCGTGACCAGGATATGTGGTTTCGGGGCATTCGTGGGAGAACCGAGGCGATGGGTTGACCTCAACAGATAACCTGCCGCGTGTTTTAACTTCTGATTCTCGTCATGGGTGGTCTTCCAATTCCTCAACTGGCATCTTACCCAGCGGGGGTAACAACTCACGGACGATCGGTCTTCTGTGTATTAATATCGATCGCTTTTCCGGGCAAAAACGTGTAGGAATTGAGAAAGTGGCATCGCCTCTGTGGGATTCAAACCGGGGAATCCGTAAGTTGGGAACATCACGAACCAACACTACCCGAATTTACGATGACCGCTACCCAATCGACCCGATCGAAACCCTCTATTCTGCGTCGCGGCAGTCGCGGCGATCTCGTCAAACACGTCCAAACCCAACTCAACTCCATTCTGAAGGTTCAACTCATCATCGATGGCGTGTTTGGCGCGTTGACCGAAGCCGCCGTCGAACAGTTCCAAAGCCGTTACGGGTTAACTGTCGATGGCATTGCCGGATTGCCAACTCAGACCCTTCTCGACAATATTTGGTCTGCCCCCCTCTATCCCTTACCCACCCTGCGCCTCGGTCGCAGTGGCGAAGAAGTTCGATACCTGCAAGCCCTGTTGCACGATTTTGGATATGCGATCGCCGCTGACGGACGCTTCGGCCCCAACACGGAAGCCGCCCTCAAACAATTCCAACGCCGCTACGGATTGCTCGTCGATGGTATTGCCGGTCGCAATACTTGGAGTTTGTTGCAGTTTCAATTCCACGATTGAGTCAGTCGGTTAAGTTAGTCGGTGTGGCGTTGCATCGATCGAAGTGCGATCGCCCCGATAAGCGATTACCCGGAAGTATGGCAGTCGCCAGTGCTTTCATCCGACAACAACAACGACTCGTTCTCAACCTCTTCTAAAGTTTCTTTCAACCGCTTGAGGCACTCATCATGAAATCTCCCCGTACCCCCGATGGTTCCGACCCCAACCAGACGGTGGTCTCTTTTCCCATCCAGTATTCGAGCGAAGATATGACAACCACATCCAATTCACCCAATTCACCGGTTATCGATCCGTCTTCATCTCCAACCCCCACCCACTCACCCCCAATTCCATCCACCCCAGTCCCAGCCAGAACAAATGGCTACCCAAGCTATCTTCAGTGGGTGGGAGGACGCAAGCAACTCAACGGCTATATCGGGGCGATTTTACTCACGGGAATGGCTCTATTGCTCAATGCTGATTTCCCAGACTATGCAACCGCCGTTTTGGTGAGTTTGGGGATTACTAGCTTTTCTGTGGCGGCAGAAGATGCTTTCAAAAAACGCTAATCGAACGTCAGTTCGGGCAAAAAAAAACCCTGGAACGAGACTAGGGTTCAGGCAGTTCCAGGGTTGATTGAAATTGTCTACTGATGTCTCAACTCAAATTCAACCGTACTTATAGTGTCTGCAACTCTAAAGTGGGTTAGTCAAAGGGATGATGAAGAACTCACTCGGTCGTATCAAGTTTGGATAAATTCTTGTTTTTTGCCCGACGACCTCCACCTCGGAGACGAGTGCGACCTTGAGGGCGATCGCTCAGTCCTCGGTCTAATTCTTGGCGACCCCGCCGGATCGTGTCGGGATGCATCCCCGTCACCTGGGATATCTGTTGGATACCGCCGCGTCCGAGTTGTTGGGCGAGTATTGCCACGAACCAGCGCCGTTGCTGTTCGTCCAACCGACTCAACAATAAGTTAATGCGATCGTGAAAGATTTTTTGTGGATGTTCGCTTCGCTCTTGGCAAATCGGACACGGGCACTTGCGAATGTTGGCAACGAGAATAGAGCGGTTGCGACTCGAGGATGTCGATGCTGCGAGTGGGGTGGATTCGCGCGCGGGTCTCTCCCCGCTACGAGGGCGATGGGGTGAGAGAGGGGGACGGTAGATCTGTTGTGAAGTCTTTTGCGCCCGATTGCGAGTGGATTCGCAATTTGGGTAGGTCGGTTTCAATCGTGGCTCTAACACGATCGTGTCAACGGTGTTTGCCACTTCGCACTGATTCGAGGGATCTGGATGATTTTTCATGGGTGTCTGTTAAGCCTGCATAAAACGATCGCGATGCAATCCGATCGCATCGCGGTTTTTGCCAATCGCACACCCGAACCGAACACCAATACCGAGGAAAATACTTGCTGAGTTTGACTCTCAACTTTGTATAGGATAATACCTTTATGCTAATCCCATAGTAGCGTGTCACCCTGGAAGGTCAAACGCGCCATGACTCTCAGATTCTCATTGAAGACAGACATCAACCCGATTTCTGGAGATCGAGTTCAATATTCTCAACGTTTGACCCCGGAGGTGAGATGTGGTTTCGATTTCTCTTAGCCCTAAGTCTGGCGATTTTTGCAGAATTTTCAGTCATTTTCTGTTTCCGGTGAAAATATCGATCGAATTTGAGAGTGTCGATTGATTTAATCTTGTTTTCAGGGGTGTTCGATCGCATTGAAAACGCAATTTTGGAAAATATATCGATATTTAACGTTTGAGGAATTAGAAATCGATCGCCCAATTTTTGTCTTTCCGATTTTGGCAATTTATCTACTCGTTCCCTAAATTTACTTGAATGCGTTGACGTAAGCATTCAGACATCAGCCGTCAGTTATCAGTTGGTTTCATAGTCTGAAACGCTAGAATTTTCACGGATTTTCAGACTGCACGCTCTAAATTTCCCCAGAAAACGAGAACTCCGATTAAACTAATGCACTCGTACGTTTTCTTTAAAAGCTGACAGCTAATAGCTGAGTGCTGAATGCTTACCTCGAGACAAACGTCATTTTGCTAGCGATCGCGCTAAAATAACAGTAACTCAACCTCCAAGCTCTTACGTAATTCCCAGTCGATCGAACCATTTCTGGGAAAGTAAACATTCAGCCGTCAGCCGTCAGCTTGTTGCAGGCTTCAAAAACAGAAACTGCAATGGACTCGCAGATCGAGACGATAAATTTCATCTGTCTAGAAAACCCGTGCTTCGACCAATGCTTGCGGCGTTTTCGTCCAAAGCTGTTCGCCGTTCGCGCGCGCGACTCCGCATGGAGTATTGCGATCGGGATGAATGTTGACCTGGGAAATTCTCTAAGATTCAATTTTTCCGAATCGAACGTCAAGAAAAATTTCGGTTTCGATCGGAAGATTGGTGCTGGATAAAACGAAGAGCAACCCAACCCAAAAATTTCCGTTTCCCTTCACCCAAATAATCCCACTTCAACGGACAGCAAAATGTGGAAATCTTATCCGATTTTCGCTCGGTTGAGGATACCTGTTATTGCGTCGATTCTCATCGGAACCGCCACAACGATCCCCAACAGCGCTCGCACTCAAATTGTTCGGGACCCGACCTCGAGCGAAGGTTCGATCGTCACCCGAGAAGATGCCCTGCTGCGGATTCGCGGCGGTACGCAAGCCGGAGGTAATCTATTCCATAGTTTCCTCGAATTCAACATTCTCACTGGAGAAACTGCCTACTTCGATAACGCCCTCGATATCGACAACATCATTGCGCGAGTCACCGGCGATCGCCTCTCCGAAATTGACGGAACCTTACGAGCCAATGGGAGTGCCAACTTATTTTTACTCAATCCGAACGGTCTGATTTTCGGTCCCAACGCCGTTTTAGAAGTGGGGGGTTCGTTTTTCGCGACCAGTGCCGATCGCCTCGTTTTTGAAGATGGCACCGTCTACAGCGCTCGCCAACCCGAACCCTTACTGACCGTCAGCGTCCCCATCGGCTTACAACTAAACGAGGGGGCCGCCCCCATTCGCGTCACCGGACCCGGTCACGATCTCCGTTTCGATCCCAATACCCTTGCCACCATCCGCGACGAGCGCCCCCCAGGCTTGCAAGTTGCCCCCGGCCGGACTTTGGCACTGATTGGAGGCGACATCGAAGTGACTGGCGGAAATCTCACCGCCGCCGGAGGGCACATCGAACTCGGCAGCATTGCCGCAGGAACGGTAAAAATAACGCCAACACCCGATGGTTGGTCCTTCGATTACCCACAAGCCAACACCTTCGGCGATATTCACCTGTCTCGGACCGCATCTATCGATACGAGCGGGGAGGGGGGCGGATTTGTGGAGGTGCGCGCTCGGAACTTATCGGTAGCCGACGGTTCGACGATTCTCGCCGATACGTTAGGCGATCGCTCTGGGGGCGGAGTTCGGATCGAAACCACCGATTCGGTGGAGGTGACGGGGATTTCTGAAGATGGCTCTTTCTTCAGCAGTATCTTTGCCTCAGTCGCCCCCGGTGCGAGTGGAGTGGGGGGCAATCTCAATATTTCCACTCGTGGGTTGCGCGTCACCAATGAAGGGACGATCGCCGCTGACACCTTTGGTGCGGGAAATGCCGGGTCGTTAACCCTCCAAGCCGAGACGATCGATATGAACCGCAGTTTTGTGGTGACCCTCGCTCAACAAGACTCCACGGGAGATGGGGGAGATTTGACCGTCGAGACCGATCGCTTAGTGGTTGCTGGTGGGGCGCAAATTTTGAGCTTAACCGAAGGCGCGGGCGATGCGGGGAATCTCTCGATTCGAGCCACCGATTCGGTGGAGGTGACCGGAACCGGAATGTCTGCGGGGTTTCGCTTTGCCAGTGCCTTGGCAGCAACGGCGGAAGCGGGGTCTACGGGGAACGGGGGAGATTTGACCGTCGAGACCGATCGCCTGCGCGTCACCAACGGGGGCGGGATTGGCTCGGGAACCGACGGAACGGGAGATTCGGGCAATTTGACCGTTCGCGCCACCGAGTCCGTAGAAGTCAGCGGGAACGGCGGTGAGGGGATTCCCTCCAATATTTTCACCAGCCTGTTTACTGGGGTTCCCGGAACCGAGTTCGACGCGAGCGGGGGAACGCTGACCCTGGAAACCGAACGGCTGGTGGTGCGCGATGGCGGTCAAATTAGCGTGGGCACCTTTGGCGGGGGGCGAGGGGGTAATCTGGAGATTCGCGCTTCCGAACGGATCGAATTATCGGGATCGATCGCCGCGCGCGACTTTTCCCAACGGACTTTTTTTAGCGATGAATCGGGGGAACGGATTCCCAGCGGTTTGTTTGCCGTCTCGGAAGGGTCCGGGGAAGCGGGAAATTTATCGATCGCCACCTCGGAATTAATCGTTCGGGATGGGGCGCGGGCGACGGTGGAAAGTCGCGATACGGGAAGAGCCGGAAATTTGTCAGTGGTCGCGCGCGATATTTTTCTCGATCGCGGCGGCGGGTTGCGAGCGGACAGTCAGGGGGGTTTGGGGAATATCAACCTCAACAGCCAGGGGTTGCAATTGCGCGATCGCAGTCAAATTAGTACTAATTCCAGCGGACTCGATCCCGGCGGCAACATCACGATCGAAACTCAAACCCTGGTTGCACTCGATAATAGCGATATCAGCGCCAATGCCACCAATAGCCGAGGCGGGCGCGTGACGATTGCGGCCCAGGCAATTTTCGGGATTGGATTTAGCAGCACCCCCACGCCTGAAAGCGATATTACCGCCACCTCAGAACTGGGGACGGACTTTAGTGGCATGGTGAGCATTCAAACGCCCGATCTCGATCCCGCTCGGGGCATTGTCGCCCTTTCCGCAGACTCCTTCGATTCTACCGAATCGATCGCTCGAAGTTGCTTGGCTCCCAGTCACCACCAACAGGGGCGGTTTGTCATCGTCGGTTCCGGTGGTTTGCCCGCCAGACCCGAGGGCCCAGCGAGTTCTCCGTTTGAAACCTATCAGATTCCTCAAGAACTCCCGAAAGCCGAGATGCCACAAACAGCGATGCCAATCGTGGAGGCGCAGGGGATTTTTCAATTGGAAGACGATCGCTTCATCCTCGGTCGCACTTGTTCGCCCTAACGGGTTCGCTCTATAGCGACGACAAGTCTTTCACGTAAACCCGATCGCACCGCAACGTTTCAACCCCCGTTGCCGCTTGATAACCGCAACCTTCGTAGAGTCGTACGGCTTCTTTGAGAACGCTGGCGGTTTCGATCCAAATTGTTTTAAACCCCCGTGCGACGATCGCCTCTTCTAGTTTTTCGAGCAAAAATCCACCCAATCCCTGCCCTCGCACTGCGGGTAATAGATACATTTTGCGAATTTCGACGGCGTTTTCTCCTCGGGAAACGGGATAGTAAGCGCTGGTTCCTACGATTTTCCCATCCCGTTCGATCGTCCAAAATTCTCCCCCCGCTTCGAGATAAAATTTCTCCACTTCCACCACATCGAGATCGGCTCCTTCGGGTTCCCAATCCAATCCGTATTCCGCCAAAATTGAGGCGATCGCCTTGGCTGCCAAATGGCGATCGCTCGGTTGCCAATCTCGAATTAAAAAGTCGCGGTATTTTACGTTCATCGCCATTGAAGTCTCCGTTCTCTATTGGTGAAAGGTTAAGGCTGTATTCACTTTGTCAACAACGTAATAATCTACCGAAAACCCGGACTTGGGGGGTCTCCCCCCAAACCCCCCGATGGGGGACGAAACGCCTCCCCCATACCCCCTGCGTAAAAGAGTCAGATCGTGGGAAATCATGGCTTAAAAGGGGTCGAGCGATTTGAGGCAGTCAACTTGACATTTAACAAAATTGCTTAACCTTTCACCAATACCTATTCTTCCTTCCCCATTTTGCGAAAAGTGAGCGGTGTCGGTTTCCGTCCCGTTCAACTTTTCAAGACGCATTTTTAATTTTTAATTCTCTCCCCCATTCCCTAACAACTCTATTAACTATGAATTCTTGGTTGTGGATGCAAAGTTGCGAGTAACTCACTTTCAACGGCGGCTAATTCTTCCAGGCGATCGCTCACCACATCCCGATCGAAATAGGTCGTTGCCAACACCCAGTAGGTTCCGTAATGGCGCGCTTCTGATGCCATCAAACTGCGATAGAATGCTGCTAACTCCCGATCGTCCAAATGCTCGGCAAGTAACCCCAACCGTTCGTGCGATCGCGCTTCGATTAAGCCCGAAACCAGCAGGGAGTCGAGGAGGCGTTCGGGTTCTTGGCGGCGCACTTGGGCTTTCAAACCCGCGCCATAGGGAGGGGCGGGTAGCGGCGCGAGGGGAATACCGCGACGTTCGAGGATTTGGTTGACGAGTTGGAAATGTTCGAGTTCTTCGCGGGCGATCGCGGTGAGTTGGTGAACCAGGGCGGTATTCGAGGGATAGCGGCACATCAGGTTGAGCGCCACCCCGGCAGCTTTGCGCTCGCAATGGGAATGGTCGAGCAAAATCGTATCGAGATGGGCGATCGCTTGTTCGATCCACGCCTCGGATGTGGAGGTTTGCAGGTATTTAACGGTGGCAACGGTCATCGGCAATTGATTTAGGAGAGCGTCCGTTCGCAGACGAGTATCTGTCATCTTAGCTCGATCGCCGTTTCTAGTCGGGCAAAAGCGATTGGCATTGGGAGATCGACCGTGAGCTGTGGGCTGCTGTGGGCTGGTTGCGAATCTAAGCACCTCGACTCAATACCGGTCTGCTACAAACTCAGAGTTCCCCAAAAAGTGAGAACTCGAATGTAATGAATGCCGATCTTATCTTGGTCACAAGCTATGAATTTTTACGATTGACAAATGAGTTAATTTAGTATTACTTTATCGTTATTAATATCGTAATTCGTAAAATTAATCTAAAAATCATGCAATCAAATGAAATTAATGGATTAACTGTTAATGGTGTTCTATTTGAAACGATTATGCCACAGCCAGTTATTTGGGATTCTAGATTATTCCCCAGCTTTCAATTTCTACTTGGAGTTCATAGATTTTTTTGTTATTCTCATCCCAATCCAAATCAAAATACAAAAATTGGATTAAGAATCACAAATCAGACTGACTGTGCTTACAAATGAGCACCTATAGATTTCGCTCATCCTATCTCTGAATTAATAGATAGAGAGAAAGTCACGAGAAGATATATAAATCAAGCCTCAATTAACTTTATTAAAATGATACTTTCCTAATCGAGAAAATAATAACAGAGTCGATCTCGATTACCTCACCTACCCTAAAACTTAAGTAAACAGATCGAATTCGACCTTTAAATTAGGGCAAAATCAAGTTTTTTTGCATGAGTTTAAGTAGGGCTTGCTGAATAAGTCAGGGAAAAACTTATGAAAGGATGGATGAGTTATTAAGCCGGGAGACTGATAAATTAGCGTAATTTTTATAAGTAGCAGGATAAGCTAGAATAATCGCTCGTCTCCAAAAATTGGCGTGACTCAAAAATCGACACAAAAATACTAGTAAAAACTGTTGAAGCCTCAGAGAAAGATTTATCACTAAAAATGTAATGGCAAGCGCTGTTTGTGCTGTCGTGGCAAGTTTAGTCATTACCCGACCCAGACCATATCTTCGTTTAGAGATGCCGAACTTTCCTTCAATAGTGCTGCGAAATTTTTCATCTTCGCGAGCGAGCCATAATTATACTATTTAAAGCAAGAGTTGGGGTGGACGGATTATCGCTTCACGAAGTTTGAGCAAATAGAGAGATGGTGGGAAATAATTTTCAGTGTCTATCTCATGGTGAGCTTAAAAACTCAACCTTTTGCCGAGATACACCAACTTTCCCAGCTCATAGCTCTCCAAAAAACAGCGCTCGATCAACTTTTGCCCTCCGAATGGAATCCCGAGCGAGCTGGGAAGAATAGCTTAAAT
>JAXHUC010000116.1:0-19951 GCA_034189805.1 Cyanobacteriota bacterium | reverse complement strand
GAATTGGTGGGCTGTTTTAAAGACATGGATGAAGCAGAGGTTAAAGGAATTTCCTCACCTTCGAGATTGTGTAGATGCCGCCTTCAAAATATGTCCTAACGTATTTGCGTAGTGCTATAACAATGCCCAACAGGGTAGAATCGATCGCCAAATGCGGGTCTTCGGTTGCCGGGTCGGGAGAGGAATGCCAGATCGGACAGTGTGTATAGATTTCATCGATAAATGCCGGTCAGGTGAATTGAGTTCTGTCGCTCAATTTCCTATATAGTCTAACGATACAATCATGTTAAGACGACTGCGAGGCTTTTAAACCCGTTCGGAGTCCAAACCTTGGCTGAAGGGATTGAGGTAAACTCCCTTAAAATGGCTCAAAACCTGTTGAATTTGGATGATACCCCTCACCCGCACCGAAGTAGCAAAGTCGATCGCCCGCACGTTCGAGCGACTAATAGAACTCTCATTTCAGCTAAAAAGTCAAGGCATCAAATGACCGAAAATATGGGATTCAAGCCCCGTTCTTCTAGGACGGCTTTTCTTGGTTCCTAATATACTCCTTAAGCACTTCTAACGGTGCGCCGCGCCTTTAGGACGGGGAGTATGTCAATCTAAATAGCTTTCCGTCGATGTCACCGCCCCATGCTTCCCCAAATCCCTCCACCCGAAATTGACGATCCGATTTACCTGACTCATCGACGTTGGATGATACGGGCGCTGGAGTTGGCGCAGGAGGCGGGAGAAGCGGGGGAGATTCCCGTGGGGGCGGCGATCGTGGATGGGGCGGGAAAGTTAGTGGCGACGGGGGCAAACCGACGAGAACGCGATCGCAACCCGATCGCCCACGCCGAAATTCTAGCAATCCAACAAGCTGCCAGAGTCTTGCAAACCTGGCGATTGAGCGAGTGTACCCTCTACGTCACCCTCGAACCCTGTCCGATGTGTGCCGGGGCAATCGTTCAAGGACGGCTGGGACTGCTCGTTTACGGGGCCCACGACCCGAAAACCGGAGCCATCCGCACTGCCCTCAATCTTCCCGACAGTCCGTGTTCCAACCATCGTTTAAAAGTCCTCGGTGGTATCTTGGAATCAGCTTGTCGCGAGCAGTTACAAACGTGGTTCGCGCGACGGCGAGAAACTTAACCCGTTCGATCGAAATTCCACTAAAATTTGAAAATTTAACAACAATAAATAACCAATAGACGATGAATCAACTGTCCGTTGTTCCTCAATTCATCCCCTGAAGCCGCTTTAAAGTATAGGTGAAGACAGGAACTCAAAGTTTCGCACTAAAGTTCCGCACCACCGTACTTGCAATCGTGATTCAACTCAATTCTTATCCCCACAACAACTCCTACTCGCACAAGGAGTCCCACTCACACAACACCGATACAACCGTAATGCCAACTCCGTCTGGAGCCTCTTCCGTTTCATCTGAGGTGTCGCCGTGGTTAATGCCGATTGCTGATTCCCTGTCGCGCTATCTGGTGTTGCCTGCCTGTTTTAGAGAAATCCGGGCGATGGGGCAAGAGCATTTACCGAAAACCGGCGCAACCATCCTCGCACCGACCCACCGTTCTCGTTGGGACCCGCTCGTCTTATCCCACGTGACGGGTCGGGCGGTTTCCGGGCGGGATCTGAGATTTATGACCACGGCGACGGAAACAACGGGGATTCAGGGTTGGTTTGCCCGTCGTTTGGGAGCTTTCCCCGTCGATCTCAAACACCCCGGCATCGGCAGTTTGCGCCACGGTTTGGATTTGCTGCACCAGCGCCAGATGCTGACCATTTTTCCCGAAGGTGGTATTTTCCATCAAGACACCCTCAGCAGACTCAAGCCCGGTTTGGGTCGTCTGGCGATGCAAGCGCAATCCACGCAACCGAGTTTGAAGGTGCGGGTTCTCCCCGTGGCAATCCGTTATAGTACCGTAAAGCCTCGTTGGGGTTGCGATGCGATCGTCAATATCGGTCAACCGATCTGGGCGAAGGATTACTCGCAAGAATCGCCCAAACGGAGCGCGAAACAACTCACGGCTGACTTATCGGAAGTTCTGCAAGAGCTGTACGATCGGGCAATTTAAAGTTAGCTGGATTTGGGTCATCGAACGATGAGAGATCGTCAAACTGGGGAGAGAGGTCAGACAGTGCTCGTCGGGAACATCGCATCACGAATTGCCCGGATTCGCACTCCTTCGATCCCCCCTCATCTCAAATTCGGATCGGTTGTTGGCGATCGAAAATTCACCGCACGCACCCAGATCCGTCGATTTTATTATCGAGAAATCAGCCAGACGAACTGATAATTGAACTTACCCGCGCTCTTCGAGGTTCGTTCCCTGCCGCAAATCTTCGCAGCGAATCGGTTCGAGTGCGGGAGTATAGCCGGGAGTGTAGGACGTTCCCACGTGAGGGTCGGCAGTGAGAATAATCTCCCCGTTCTCTCCCACCTGCCAACCTTGGGCTTCGATGAGAGTGGGTTGTTCTTCGGGGATGGGAATTTCCGCAATTTCGGTATCATCCCCGGTTTCGGCAAGGTCTTCGGGAAATTCTACCCAATCGAGGGTAACGAGGGATTCTCCGACCATCATGTCTAGGGGACTTGGAGGAATACCGCCCCTGGGAGCAACGTAAAATTCGCTCCCCGTCCCGGTGACGCATACGTCTTCGCGCACTAAATCCCCGACATTCAAAGGGTCGGAGACGATGACGGTCGGATCTTCGATTTCGTCGAAAATGAGGAGCGTACCATCGGCACCAATTCTACAGGTATTGCACAGGAAAAAGCCTAAACCTGAGTTAGGCTGGGCTTGTACTGTCACATTGCTACCTCCTCTTGGATCTCGATCCTGAGTAACAACAGCACTGCTGTTTTGGAACAGTATCAAAATATTAGACGTGATGTCGATACTGCCATCTGTAGCATCTTCTGATTCATCTCCATAGGCGAGAACGCCACTCTGACCCCGCACCAGCACGTCCTGTGCGTTTAAGGTGATACCGCCACCCTTACCAGTTCTTGAAAATGCAGCTAAAAAACCATTATCGCGAACGAGAATATTTTCAGCATTAATATTGATATTACCGGGTATTCCTGGCTGACCCGTTTCGACATCCTCGAATAATGGCAAGCTGGCAACAAGAATGACAGCACCATCTTGGGCGAGAAATTCTTCAGTGTTAATGGTTACATTTCCAGCATTTCCGGAAGCAAAGGTGGCAGCAAAAAAAGCACTACCGCGATCGCTCAGTTCCACAGACTCGTCAGCATCGATAACGATTTCACCGGCTGGTCCCGAACCGACTGTAAACGTAGTAATGGTAGCCCCCTCACTCAAGGTGAATTGCTCAGTGTGAATCTGAACGCTGGGTGGCCTCGGACCGATTCTAGTATCGTTTACATTGATGGCGAGCAAGCTGCTGTCAGAACCAGTAATTTCTACTGAATCAGTGGCATTAATGTCGATCGTTCCCACACCACCCGCTCCTGATGTACTGACTCCGATTTGAGAGCCATCTTGGACAAGTAATTCTCCAGTGTCGATGGTAATACTATTTGCGTTACCTGCATTATTTGCATTGCTGGTTGTTTCCGCGAACAAGCCACTGCCAGAGTCGAGGTTCACGGACTCGGTGGCATTGATAACGATCCTGCCCGCATTACCTGCACCGATGGTGCGCGTAACAACTTCTCCGCCATCGCGAACTGTTAGCCGTCCGGTATCGATGGTAATACTGCTTGCATCCCCCGCATCATCTTCTGAGCTAGTTGTTCCTGCAAGCAAAAGACTGCCAGCACCCAGAATATCCACTGAGTCGGTAGCGTTAATGTCGATCTCCCCAGCTTCGCCAGAATCTCCTGTGGCAACAAAAACTACACTTTCTTCAGAGACAACCAACCGTCCAGTACCGATCGCAATGTCGCCAGCATCTCCCGAACTAGTTGTTATCCCAAACAAGCCACTATTGGCATCGATGACAACAGATTCAGGTGCATTAATATCGATCGTTCCGGCATTTCCGCTACCTGTTGTCTCCGTCAGAATTAAGCCTCCATCTCGAACGGCGAACTGTTGAGTATCAATATCGATGCTGATTCCATCTGGATCGCTTATCGGACCGTCTACATTCGCCGCGTTCAAACTACTGTCCGGACCGATAATATTGACCAACTCGCCAGCATTCACCGTAATCTTTCCTACGCCACCAAAACCCTCAGTCGATGCGGAAATTTCGCCACCATTGCTAAGAACGAACCGTCCGGTTCCGGTTTCCATATTCCCGATATTGATACTAATTTCACCAGCTTCCCCAGCATTAGCATCTGTACTTGTCGTTTCCGCAAGCACGCTACTCGGGAGCAAGCTACCATCAGTATCCGTTGCTACCCCTGTAATGACAACCGATTCGGTAGCATCGATTTTGATACCGCCTGCCGAACCCAAACCATTAGTGGATGCGGAAACTCGACCCCCTTCACTGAGAGTAAACTGCCCGGTCGTAATCTGAATGCTAGTCCGGTCTGGATCGCTTATTGTATCGTCTACATTTGTAGCTTGTAAGCTGCTACCAGCACCGACGATGCTGACGGATTCGGGAGCTGTAATGGTAATATTTCCCACCTGACCGACATTATCAGTGAAAACGACGATTTGACCTCCTTCCGTTACCGTCAAGCGTCCGGTTTCAATCGTTACGTCTCCTGCATTTCCAGTCCTTGAGTCGAGCGGTCCGGAAATTTTACTGTCGTTTCTCGGGATAAAAGTGGCAGTACCCAAAACACTCGGTAGTCCGCGCGAACCATCTGAGAGAATTGAAGTTCCGTTAATTTCGATCGAATCTGTGGCAGCAATTGTTAAATTTCCCGCATTGCCGATACCTTGGGTATTTGCGGATACTTCCCCGCCATCCATAACGCTCAACCGACGGGTTGTGATGTTGACATTGCCTGCTTGACTCGTACCCCTAGTCTGCGATCTTAAAAAGCTCGGTTGCTCGCCATTAGAAGCCATAAGAGTTCCGCTGACTTCGACGGAATCAGCAGCCCGTACCGTGATACCTCCCGCAGTCCCTCCAAAAATCTGCTCTGATAGAAATCCCGCCCACGATACTGTCTCCACAGCGCCCCCATCCCGAATACTCAAGTTGCGAGTATCGATCTCGATCGCATTCGTGCTCGCATCTACGGTTCCGAAGGTGAGAACCGTTGCGCGACTTCTAATACCGTTAAGTGATTCGCCACTCACATCGATACTATCTGTTGCCTGTAGCGCGATCGTTCCTGGGGGTTGTTCGTCAAAGTTCGCGGTCAAAATTTCCGACCCCTCCGTCACGCTCAAATTCCGTGCCCGAACTTGGATACGGCTATTCGGGTTACCACTGGCGAACAGTCCAGCTTGTTGAGAAAGAGAGATGTCTCGAAAGTTGTTCGTTTCGGAGTAGTCGAGGCTAAAACCAACCATGTTAGGAGTTGGCTCGATGGTAACTCGCTGGTTCTCGCCGACGCTACCCAACTCGATTCGTCCTTGGGGGGCTTCAAGCAATCCACCCGAAAGATTGATATTTCCCCCCACCAAACCTAGGGTTTCTCCTCCTGACACCTGTGGTCCTTCAAGGCTATTGAGGAAGTCTGCTTCTTGTGTTCCGTTTGTCGAAATCTCTTGTCTGCCCGTTCCCGCACCGGAAACTTGAATATCCCCAGGATTTGCTCCAAACTGCAAGCCGATGGGAACGTTGATGCTCAGCAATGGCTGTGCGGTATCGGTGGCACTGTAGAAACTGCCATCGTCAAACAAAAATCGATCGGCCGTACTCCCAAGAAACGAACCACCAATATCGAGACGGGCGTTGGGACCGAACTGGATACCGTTGGGATTCACCAAAAATAGATTTGCCGTGCCGTTAGCGCGAATCAAACCATCGATATTGGAGAGGTTACCGCCGGTGACGCGGGTGATAATATTGTCGATCGACATTCCATTATCAAAAAATGCCGTTTCCCCAGTCTGGACGTTAAATTCGCGGAAACTGTGGAAGAGATTTGCCCCTCTCTCGGTTCCCCCAGTAATCTCGCGAACGGCATCTTCTAAGTTCACTTGAGAATTATTGGGAAGTGTCGTATCTGGGACGATTTGCGCCAATGCCGCACCCTCGATCGCTCCCCAAATACTCACCACTTGCAGTGCGATCGCACTTCGATAGATCCACCTTTGCATACTCTAACCTCTGCGCACCCAGTTAACAATGAAGTTTGATTTATGTTTCAATCAATACAGCTATCGAAAATTTCAAAGAAGAAATAGTACGATCGAACTTAGCACTATCTTGTATTTTTGAATGCAATTGAAACATTTTTAAATAATATTTCCAATCGTATCTTTTTAAAATTAATTTTAAAAACTTAGTAAGACAGAATTGCCAGTTCCCCGGAAAGATCGGATAACCAGCAATTCTAACTGAAAGTCGATCGAAACTTGAAAACAAACGAGCTTAAACTAGTGCGAAGTCACCTTCGGGAACGATGGTAATCGAGTTCTCGACACTTGCAATACTGTCGGTTCCTAAAACGAAACTGATAAACGAACCTGTTTCGACAAGTTTGATTCCCACATCATCCGTACCGTCGGCATTGAAATCGCGGACTTCAAAAGAGACTGCAACATTAGCGCTCAAAGCGATCGAATCCTCCCCAACGGTAAAGTCAGCAATCAGATCGGTGCTGAACTCATTAGAATCGAATTCGGCTTTGACCAGAAATACATCGCTACCATCGCCACCCGTTAAAATGTCGATTCCGTTATCTCCAGTGAGAACATCATCGCCGTCATCTCCTAAAACTCGATCGTTACCTTGACCGCCTCGGACAAAATCGTCACCATCTCCACCCGATACGAGGTCATCTCCACGATTACCATAGACGCAATCGGTTCCGTCACCACCCATGAGCGTATCGTTCCCGTCACTACCCGTTAAAACGTCGTTACCGTCGTTTCCTTCGAGTACGTCGCTACCATCGTTACCATCGATCGCATCGTTGCCGCTAGAACCTTCTACGTCATCATCTTCCACCGATCCGATCGCTGCGGTAATTCCGAAAGCTTCAAAGTCGATCGTCGTCGTTGTGGTCGAGCTAATCTCAAAAGTCGTTTGGCTGCTAAAGCTAATCGCCGCTCCCGCATTAATACCCCACAGCGTACTGAGTTGCGAGGCATCGTCAATGACGACCGAACCCGCCACAAAACCACTGCTACCTCCAATAAATACCCCCCCAGCAACCTGAATTTCTGTCACCGTTGTTTCCGTTAACGTGGTGAAGAAGACTGAAGGAATACTGGGTTCGTCTGAATCGGGATTGTCGGTAATCTTAATTAAACGACCGTACAAACTGGCAATATCAAATCCTTCTTCGGGAGAGTCAAAAATATTGTCAAAAGTTTGACCGCCGTCTTGAGAGAAACCCCGGAGTTCGAGGGTATAAAGATCGTTATCAACTTCAAAGATTTGTGGAGTGACTCCGCCGCTAGAAAAACGGAGTATGTCTGCATCAGAGATGTTATCGTTCGGATCGTTAGGTGTGGTAAGAATATCGAAAAGATAGACAAAGGGATCGGGATCGTCGTCGGTTCCTGCAAGGTCCAAGTCGATGCTAAAAGCAAACGCACCATTAAAAGAACCCGATTCGAGAATGCCGTTTTGATAAAAGATTTGACCGACTTTAAAGGATTCTTGTGGTTCGGCGTTGAATAAACTGCCATCGAACTGAAGTACCGTGGGAAAACTATCTTCGGCACCAATACCTAACTCAAATCGATTTCCCGTGCCGCCATTGGCATCGGTCTTAAAACCGGTAGCGTCTGCGGGGACGAAGAATTGACCGAATGCAACACCGACGAGATCGGTATCGTCCACCATCATGTCATCATCCATCATCATGTCGTCGTTCATGCCAGACTCCTTACAACTCAAATGTATGCACTGACGATGTTTGAGGAAGCCGTGAAGCCTCTTGCGTGCGTCAGCTACTTTTACATATTTCTCAGGGTTGAGAACTTATGCACTTTGGTTCGTGCAATTTCTGAGATTTTGTCGAGAGTTTGGCAATAAGCATTGGTGACAAGTTAAGATTGTGTGCCGCTTGTCAAGGGGAATGGGAAATGGGGAACAGGGAATGGTGTGAGATGTAACAATCTGTATCCCTCTATGATGGCGATCGGGGATTTAAGTTTCGCTTCCCACGGATGCCGATACCTTAGAGACGATCGAATTCTCCAAACAGCCAATTCCCTCAATCTCCACCCGCACGGTATCTCCAGGCTTCACAGGCCCCACCCCTTCGGGGGTTCCAGTCAAAATCGCATCCCCCGGTAACAGCGTCATCACCTGAGAAATATAAGACACCAAAAAATCCGGGGCAAACACCATCCGATCGATCGATACCGACTGTACCGGTTCCGGGCGATCGTTGAGGAAAGTCTTCAATCGGGCGCTGGGATTCACTTCCCGAACGATCCAGGGGCCCAGGGGGCAAAACGTATCGAATCCTTTCGCCCGCGTCCATTGGGAGTCCTGGCGCTGCAAATCTCGCGCGGTCACGTCGTTGGCGATCGTATATCCCCAAATTTTCCCGAGGGCTTCTTCAGGGGTACAGTTGGCGCATTTTTCGCCAACTATTAACGCCAATTCTCCTTCATAGTCCACCCGCTGGGACTGGGGGGGATATTCGATCGCCTCACCCACTGGAAGAACGGCCGTCGGCGGTTTGAAAAACAGTAAGGGTTCCGAGGGAACCGTCCCGCCCATTTCTGCGGCGTGTTTGGCGTAGTTTTTGCCCACGGCAATAATTTTTGAGGGGGTGCAGGGGGCTAAAAGCCGGTACTCCTCTGGCGGCAGTTCCGCATCCGTCGGCTGTCCGTTCCGCCAAGGGGGCGCATCCAAAATTTGGACGCTGCGGTTAACTTGCAAGATGCCGTAGTAGATTCGTCCTGCGGGGGTTTGAACTCGGACGTAACGCTTTGCCATAAGCCGTGAATGGTTAGGGGTGAGTGTCAGTAATGATACATTGATAGCGGTTCTGCGTCGATCGCGCGATCTCGAGCGGTTGTCAGCAAATCCACACTGTATCCACCCGAACTATGCCGCACTATGCAGTTTATTGATTGGTCGATCGTTGCGTTTTACCTAATCTTGACGATGGGATTGGGATTGTATCTCTCCCGCAAAGCCTCCAACAGCATCGAGGATTTCTTCGTTTCCGGGCGATCGCTGCCCTGGTGGCTGGCGGGGATTAGTATGGCGGCTACCACCTTCAGCATCGATACGCCGCTGCTGATTGCCGGCATCGTTGGCGATGAGGGGATTGTCGGCAACTGGCTGTGGTGGAGTTTCGGTATCTCCCACCTGACGATGATTTATGTTTTCGCCCGGATGTGGCGGCGATCGAACGTGATTACCGATGCCGAACTCACCGAAATTCGCTACGGGGGCAATACGGCGGCGGTTCTGCGGGGGGTGAAAGCCTTTATCTTCGCTATCCCCATGAACTGCATCGGTATCGGTTACGCCATGTTGGGGATGGTGAAAGTGGTGGATGCCCTAGAAATTTGGCAGGGATTGGGCATTGAAGCGGGGGATACCAATCTCAAAATTATCAGTGTCATCGGCGTGAGTCTTTTCGTCCTGGTTTACGCGGGATTGGCGGGACTTTGGGGCGTGGTGGCGACGGACTTTTTCCAATTCGTTCTGGCGTTAGTCGGGGCGATTTTAGTCGCGGCGATCGCCCTCGATCGCATCGGTGGGATTCGGGTTTTGGTGGAAAGCGTCTCTCAACTGCCCGATCGCGATTACCTGGCCCTGGTTCCGATTACCCTCGGCGGCGATGGCGGCTTCATCAGTTTTAGTAAAGGGGCGGGTATTACCCTGAGTGCCTTTTCTGCCAATATCTTCGTCCAGTGGTGGGCGTGGCGGCGCAGCGATGGCGGGGGTGAGTTCGTCCAGCGATTTGCCGCAGCCAAAAACGAAGCGGAAGCGGAAAAAGCGGCCTGGATGTTCAATATTATGAACTACGTCGTCCGGACTTGGCCCTGGATTATCGTTGCCTTGGTGGCAGTGGTGGTGTTTCCCGACTTGGAAGATAAAGAACTCAGCTATCCGAAACTGATGCTAGAGTTCCTATCGCCCGGATTGCTGGGATTGGTGGTGGCCTCCTTGGTAGCGGCGTTTATGAGTACCGTTTCCACCTCGATTAACTGGGGCGCATCCTTTATTACCAACGATTTGTATCGGCGGTTTATCCAACCCGATGCGGGCCAGGAACAACTGGTATTTGTCGGGCGGATGTCTTCGGTATTGGTGACGGCGTTAGGGGCGATCGCCGCCTTTGTCGCCCAGGATATCAGCACGGTATTCGAACTGATTATCGCTATCGGTACGGGGTCGGGATTGGTGTTGGTGTTGCGTTGGTTTTGGTGGCGCGTCAATGCGGCTGCCGAACTAACGGCGATCGTCAGTAGCTTTTTCATCGGTATGGTGACGAGTATCGGCCCGTTGAGAATTGAAGATTACGGGATTCGGGTGATTACCATTACCATCTTGGTTTGCAGCCTGTGGATTGCGGCAATGTTCCTTGCCCCTCCCGAATCTCAAGAAACCCTCGATAACTTCTATCGCCACGTTCGTCCCGGCGGCCCCGGCTGGGCGCGCCAGCAAGCCAATACTGGGTTAACCCCGATCCAAGATTTGAATCTGGATATCAAACGGACGATCGCTGCGAATTTTATCTTGTTCGGGGCGCTACTGGGGACGGGGGGCTTCTTGTTGCTTCAGTCGAGAATGGGTTGGGTGGCCTGGACAATTGCTGTATTAGGTGGTGTATGGTTGCGGCAACTCAACAAACAACAAATTCGCCCCATGCCGCGACCGGGATTGGAGGATCGGTAATATCCAGAGCAACTGCCACGGTGGGCTGGGGGGCAAAAACCTTGAATTTTCGTTGCCGCCACGACGGTGAAGACAGCCGATCGAAAGAACTTCTGGATGTCATCGATCTAACCGTTGATGCCGCGATCTGGCTTCATTGATGACATGCCCGACCTAAAGCTAGACTAACGAAAAGCCTCTCGCACCTTGTAATGGAATCCAACGAATACGAATTTAGCAGCAGCCAAAATCAACTCCTTGCCGATCTGGCCCTGAAAATGCGCTTTGTCGGTATCCTCTCGATCGCCTTGGGGGGATTATCGATGTTCTGCGGGGTGGTTTCGCTATTGATGACTCTATCGGGGGCAATTTCGAGTTCGGGTTTTAGCTTCAGTTTTTTAATCCAGGGCACCCTTGCCTTATTGGTGGGTTTGTGGACTCGCAAGGCTTCTAGCGCGTTTAAACTGATTGTCGATACCGAAGGCAGAGATATCGAAAATTTGACGATCGCCCTAGGAGAGTTGCGCAAACTCTATACTCTCCAGTATTGGCTGATTCTGGTCGTCTTCATTTTGTTCGCCGGGGTGATTCTGTCGGCGCTTCTCCTGTCTCTGGCGCAGGGTTGACCGACCCGATTAACGAACAAATGCTATCGAATCGCCTGTCGGATCGCATCGGCACTAACGCGATCGCTCACGGTTGCCGCGCCGATGTGTTGGGGTAAGACGAAACGGACGATACCTCCTTTGACTTTTTTATCGCTTTGCAAGGCGGTGAGGATATCGTCGGCGTTTAACTCAGTTGGCACCTGGGTCGGTAATTGGGTTTTTTCGATCAGTGCCAACTGGCGGCGATCGCATTCGGCTTCCCACAGTCCCAATTCCAGGGCAATTCGACTGGCGGCAACCATGCCGATGGCGACGGCTTCGCCGTGAACGAAGGTGGTGTATCCCGTCAGACTTTCGACGGCGTGACCGATGGTGTGACCGTAGTTGAGAATGGCACGCAAACCCGCTTCCTTTTCGTCTTTACTCACCACATCGGCTTTCGCTTGGCACGATCGCCCCAGAATCTCTTCTAAGAGAGCATTATCTAGAGCGTTCAAATCGTCTGTTCGATCGGCTTTTTCGAGGCGATCGAACAGACGATCGTCCCAGATAATTCCGTATTTGATGACTTCTGCCATTCCGGCGCGAAACTCCCGCGCGGGCAAGGTTTGCAACACATCAGGGTCGATGAGGACGAAACGAGGCTGATAGAACGCGCCGATCAGGTTTTTTCCTTGGGGATGGTTGACTCCGGTTTTACCGCCAATGGAGGCATCCACCATGGCCAGCAGGGAAGTGGGCACTTGCACGAAATTCATCCCTCGCAGCCAAGTTGCCGCCGCAAATCCGGTCATATCCCCCACAACTCCCCCCCCCAGGGCAACCATCGTCGAGGAACGTTCCAAGCGAAACCCCAGGGCGGTATCGTAAATCTTTTGGATCGAGGCGAGATTTTTGTACTGTTCTCCAGCTTCGATGAGATGGTGGGCAACCTCAAATCCGACCGATTCGAGTGCGGCGATCGCTTTGCGTCCGTAATGACCGAAAATTTCTGGGTTGGAAACCACCAACACTTTTTTGCCCAGCTCCAGGGGCTGCATCCACTCTCCAAGCCGACTCAATCCCCCAGCAGCAATTTGAATTGGGTAAGACTGCTGGGGTAATTTGACCTCGATGACAGACATGTTAGAGGCTTTACTCCACTCAAACTGTGGGATGTATTTTAGCGCATGGCGTGTTTCAATAGTTTATATCGACACAAAAAGGAGAAAAATAAATGTCTGGCGCATTAGTTTACGTTTTAATGCTCGGTGGTGCATTTGCAACGGCTGTTATTTTAATGTTTGGCTTGCGAGCCGTTAAGCTGATTTAGTGTCGATCGAATTACAGTTCGATTGGAAAAAATATAACCCAAAAATATACTAAGCGCGATCGACTATTCGATCGCGTTTTTAATAAAATTTTCATTTCGATCGATAACGATCGCTCTAAAGCTTTATTCAATTTTTACATTTGATAAATTAGGATTGTGCTTTTGAATACAACCGATCGTGAGCATTCAGCCGGAGCGCGATCGGCTATTAGCTTTTGAATCAAACACCGTAAGTATTCCTAATGGTTCTTTCACCTAAATGAAGCATCGTATGGCTTCGACGAGCGCAATCGTCAGCTCTTCAAGTTCCTTTGAAGCTGACGGCTGACGGCTGATAGCTGAATGCTTATAACCGATCGACCTTTATTTAGTTTGAGTTTAAGTATTCAGCTATTCGCTTTTTTTGTGGTAAGTTGACGGCGAATGGTCAAATAATAGAGTGTGGCGGTCGCGAAATTGCCATCTCAGAAATTTACGCCCAAAAATTTACGTAGTATTACCGAGGCTGATAATACCCAGAAAAAATTAAGTTGGAGATAGGTGCATTAGGGCAAACCTGTTCCATCAGCATGAACCACCCCCAATCCTCTCTCCAATTACTGGCTAGCTTCGAGCAACTCGTCCGGGATATTATTACGATCGATAAGGCTTGGAAAGTGGCCTGTGAAATGGGAACTTCTAATTCTCAAATTGCCACTTCAATGAAGAATATTAGAACGCGGTGGCAAGTTCGACTTCTACGACTTTACGCGCCCGATCTCGTTTACCTGCAATTAGAGGCAGATGCGAGGTCAGATGAAGACTTGTACGAATTGCTCCTGCGCGAACCCGTTAATAGTTGCGAACATGCGACTCATATTTCTGTGAGGGTCGCCCGATCGATGTTATCAATCGAAGAAATTACCAAGTTTAGTCAAATTTAGTTGTTAGTCGAATTAAATTTGAGGCGCTTGCTATCAGTTTTTAGAACTAGAACGGATGAGAAGAAAACGCGAGTCGCGATCGGGAATTCGGGCGAGAGACTGTCGATTTTAAAGAATCTTTTGGGTATCTCGCCCGCATAACTCCCCTTTCGGCGATCGTTTAGTTATCGTCGATTCGACATTCGGGCGCGTCTGGGTTCTCCTCGCAGTAGCTTTTAAGAGCGTTCGTTTTTTTTTTCTCGGCTCGCTGGTGGGAGGCTTCCGCTTGCAGTTCTTCGACGACATCCCAGGCGGCAGCGCATTCTTTAGAAGTGGCTCCTTTCTCGGCACAAACCGTCCGAGCTTCGTCCCGCGCGGCCTCAATTTCATCTTCAATAAAAAGTCGCTTTGGCTTTTCGATGAAATCGCTTTTTTGCAGGATATCACTGATGGAAATAACACCGAGCAATTTTTCTTTAATCACTGGAGCGCGACGGATGCGGGTATTGGAAAATAGCCGCGCGACGTATTCAACGCCTAGTTCGGGATTGACGACGATACAGGGCTTGGTCATAATTTCATAAACCCGCATCTTTTTGGGATCGTGTCCGAAGGCGGCAACTTTGTAAATGATGTCGGTTTCCGTCACCATTCCGTAAGGATCGTTTTCGTTGCGCCGCTCGACGATCAACGCTCGCAGACCTTTATCTTTCATCAGACTGACGGCGGCTGCAACGGTTGCCGACCCCTCAATGGTGATGACCTCTCGGGTCATAATTTCTTGAGCTTGCATCATGATAAAACCTCTTTATCGAATAGATTCAAAAAGATAATGCGTAAAAATTTTCCTTCCCTATTTTACGGCAAAACCTCGATCTCATGATGTCCGAGATGGGCTTTAAATCGACTGTCGAATTTGACTTTAACGGGAAAGTTAGGGCTGATATCTCGACCGCGCCAATTTTCTAAAATATCGATCGCCTCACCCTCTAAACCTTGAAGGTTGAAGGGTTGATTGCGATGTTGCGGATGATGGTAAACGACAATATTTTGCGTGACTCGAATTCGATCGCCAATTTTCATTTTGGTTTCCATTTTTTTGTTAAATAAACAACTCGATTCATAAAGCAAGTGAGTGGGTTGAAAAACTCACTCACTCTTTCGATCGACTGACGCAATGTTTTCGCTACCCTTTCGGTGACGATCGCGCCGATCGATTTAGAAAATCTGTAAGGATTCAGGTTCGATTTTAGATACGGTCAAAGTCCCAATGGGTAGGGGCGGGTTTTGAATTTCAATGTTGGGTAAGACTCCGAACATATCCCTAAACCCGCCCTGACAAAGTGTTTTAACAGACCTGACATCTGAATGCTTACGAAAATCTTAACAGTTTTTAGTCGCATCTCAACTCATTTTGTAACTCTGAGTTCAGAGCAGGCTCGATCGCAATTAAGTATCGTACATCCGAGCTTCGGGAGCATTGGGATATTCTTCTAAATATAGATCGAAATTGCTTTTGGGCTTTTCCACAAAATCACTTTTCTTAAGAATATCAGAAATCGAAATCACTCCCAACAACTTACCTTTGATGACTGGAGCGCGACGGATGCGAGTATTGGCAAATAGCCGCGCGACATATTCAACTCCCAGTTCGGGATTGACGACGATGCAGGGCTTAGTCATAATCTCGTAAACCCGCATTTTCTTGGGATCGTGTCCGAAGGCGGCGACTTTATAAATCACGTCCGTTTCTGTCACCATTCCGTAAGGATCGCTTGGGTTGCGCGGCTCGACAATCAGCGCCCGCAATCCTTTATCTTTCATGACTTTGACCGCTTCGGCAACCGTTGCCGATCCGGCAACCGTTACCACGTCTTTCGTCATGATTTCTTCGGCTTTCATCATCTCACAATTCCTCTATTAAATTGATTCACAATCCGAAAAACTTAGTATTTTTATATTGTTCCAAGTTTATTTTTTCCAGCTTGTTTTTTCAAGCTTATTCGGATAAAAGTTAGAGGTGTCGTTCGACTAGATGAGCGAATCGAGAGTAAGGGGCAAGACCGACGACACTTTCGACAAGTTCTCCATCTTGAAAAATGAGTACGGCGGGAATACTGCGCAAGCCGATTTTTTTCACAAATTCTTTGTTTTCTTCAACATCGAGTTGAATGGTTTGGATGCGATCGCCGTATTCGTCAGAAAGTTGCTCGACGAGGGAGCGCACCACCTGACAAGGACCGCACCAAGATGCCCAACAATCCATAACGATAAGTCCTCCGTCTTGCAGAAGGCGATCGAGATCCAGAATTTGGGTCGCAGTAGCTTGGCTCATAAGTGTCGAGTGAAATGTCGATTGAAATGTTGATGAAAAAATGTCGATTGAAAGTTATTGCCGCGAACGCGATCGCAGTTCACTTGAGTCTACAAGTTTTGTGGCTTCGGAACTTGTATCGGCATAGGACTCATAGGAAAACCGATAGCGGCAACCCACGGGTCGTTGGAGCAGTCTGAAATAGCGAACTTTTTAACGACACGCAGATCCCCCCAGATTCTGCCGGAGGGATACAGTCCGCGCTACACGACAGCGGCGGGAGTTAGGGCGCGATTGAGTGCTTGGGTGACATCTTCGACCGATCGATTGCCGTCGATTTGCACCAAACAATCTTGCTGGCGATAAAAATCGATGAGCGGTGTGGTTTGCTCGCGGTAAACTTCCAGGCGGCGGCGGATCGTATCTTCGTTGTCGTCTTTGCGTCCGCGCGCGAGCATCCGTTCGATGAGGGCTTCGGTTTCGACGTTAAAATAGACGGCCCGATCGCAGGGTTGGGCTAATCGTTGCAGCAGCGCATCGAGGGAATCGGCTTGGGTGAGATTCCGAGGAAAGCCGTCGAGAATCCAGCCGTTTCGAGTATCCGATCGCTCCAAACGCTCTTCAATCAGGGCGATAACCAAAGTGTCGGGAACCAGTTCCCCGGCATCCATATAAGATTTGGCTTTGATACCGAGCACAGTGAGATCGGCTACGGCTTGACGCAGAATATCTCCGGTGGAAATGTGGGGAATTTGCCAGTTGCGAGCTAGATTAGCCGCTTGCGTGCCTTTACCTGCGCCCGGTGCGCCGAGAAAAATGAGTCGCATCATATCTGTTTGATACCTGTATTGGTGTATTGGATGAATTTATAAAAAAGGTGGGTTGGGTTTGGGGAACGAGTTCGATCGACCGACGCAATCTGAGCTACCATGCTCCTACAAGTCGCTGAATTGTTAAACTCAATTCATTCGGGACGATGGAAGCAAAAAAAGTGGTAAGCCAAGAGGTTTGGTATCGGTTGGAACGCGGGCGGCAAGCAAAAGCGGCCAAAGGTGGTTACGCGGGCTATGGTTCTCCAGCGTTTGGCGAACAGGCGATCGATGGTGAGTTAGTTGCAAATCCCCTCGAACAAGAAATTATCGAGTTGATTCGCCGTCACCACAAATCTGGTAAGTCCTTGCAACAGGTGGCCGACTGGCTGAACGAGCACGGGTACAAAACCAAACGCGGTCAACAATGGCGGCGCATTTCGATTAAACGAGTACTCGATCGACTCTACGGGAAACACCCTAGGTGAAAAACCCCAGATGTTGAGTCATAACTGGCTCGCAACTCCCGCATCCGGCGATCGTTCGTTCCTTACGTTTACCCACTTCAGGTTTTTGTAAGATGTTTTTCATCCTACACCATTAAGGAGACAAAATCTATATATATTATTAAGTTTAGATTGGTTAGCTGTTACATCCCTCGAGAGGTCGGATTTTACGGTCGATCGAACAGTCCGATCGGGAGCAATCGCTAATGCAATTCGAGGATTTACCCATCGGCACGCCATCCCTAGAAGATGCGATCGATCGCCATCCCCTAATCGTTGCGCCAGAAATGCCGCTTCTCGAGGCGATCGCCCTGATGAACCGCACGCGGGTGCATTGTCCGACGCGAGAATCGACCGCTAACTCCGATCGCATTCCCCTGACCGAAGCACGATCGAGTTGCGCGCTGGTGATGGTTGCCGATGAATTGTTCGGAATTTTTACCGAACGAGATATCGTCCGTTTGACCGCAGCCGGGGTAAATTTTGCCCAGATGAGCGTGTCCCACGTCATGGCAAATCCAGTCGTTACCCTCAAACAGACAGAGTTTCAAAATGTTTTTGCGGCGCTGTTCTTGTTTCGGCGCTATCGAATGCGCCATCTGGTTATCGTCGGCGATCGCGATCGCCTCGTGGGAGTCGTTTCTTCTGAGAGTATCCGTCGGGTGCTGCGGCCGGCCAATCTCCTGAAAATGCGTCGGGTAGCCGAGGTGATGACCACTCCGGTGATTCAAGCGGCCTTGAGTGCGTCGGTGATGAGTGTTGCCGAGTTGATGGCCCGACATCGGGTGAGTTGCGTGGCGATTATCGCAACCGATGCAGAACCGTTTGCCTTACCTGTCGGTATTATTACGGAACGAGATATCGTCCAATTTCAGGCATTAGAATTGGACTTATCGCAAACTCCAGCCGAGGCGGTGATGAGTTCCCCGCTATGTCTGCTGAGTCCGGAAGATTCGTTGTGGACGGCGCACCAGGAAATGCAAAAGCGCCGAGTGCGGCGATTGGTCGTGTCTTGGGATTGGGGTCGCGGGTTGGGAATCGTCACCCAAACGAGTTTGCTGCGGATTTTCGACCCCGTAGAAATGTACGGCGTGGTGGAAACCTTACAGCGCACCGTGGATGAGTTGGAAGGACAGCCGAAACCCGCCAGTCCCGCGCTCGACACCTCTGGTCAATCCGAGGATTACTTGGCATTGGTACGCGATTGCTTGGAACGCTTGGGAAGGCGATCGAATCTTTCACCGCAACAGCAAGATGCGATCGTGGCGCAGGGGTTGGCAGCGTTGGCGCAGTTGGAGAAGGGGATGGGGAGGTAGGGAGATGAGGGAGGTGAGGGAGATGAGGGAGGTGAGGGAGGTGAGGGAGGTGAGGGAGGTGAGGGAGATGGGGGAGATGGGGGAGAAAGACCTCGGGTTCATTACATAATTGTCTGGCGTTGTCCTAACCTCGATGGCGACTGCTATACATATGATTTCGAGTTATAGCGTTTTTCATTGTCATGAGGTACAAAAATAAAATGTAGGGGCGGGTTTAGTTAAAAACCATGCCCTGACTGAGATTGACTATCGAAACCCGCCCTGGCTGGATGTATCTCACAAATACGAGAACTGCTATATCCCCGATAAAGTCGATATTGAAAACCCTTCAATCTTTGCAACTGAAGGGTTTTGATTTTGCTCAATTCGGAATGCGATCGTCGAGATGGTTTTTTCTCAATTTCGATCGTCCGAATTTTTTGAGCTTTCATTAATTCGACTCCCGAAGGAGTCTTGATACCCGTTGCCGTCTCACAAGTTTCCGGGCTTTTCCAGTGTTTCCATTAATTCGACTCCCGAAGGAGCCTTGATACTCGAGTCATTATGGCTCGCGGGGCATTCAAGCTATCAGTTTCCATTAATTCGACTCCCGAAGGAGCCTTGATACTTAACAACAACACGCTCCTCGTTCATTATTGTGGAATTGTTTCCATTAATTCGACTCCCGAAGGAGCCTTGATACGAGGCAGACCTCGAAAATGCCAACCTTGCTGGGGCAGTTTCCATTAATTCGACTCCCGAAGGAGCCTTGATACTCTACATTCTACAACACTGATGCCACAAGGGTTTGAAACCCAGTTTTGGCGAACCCCTGAAAATGAAAGTACGATGTTAGTACGCTCATCAGGCAAAATCCCCTCAAACCCTTATGGCATCAGCTTGACAACCCCTTGATAAACTAGAATCCCCCAACCTCAGTCAGACTGGGGATTTCAGCAGTCGATCGTCCATCTCCCAAAAACTGCGCTTCGGTTTGCCAAAAATCGCACGACATCAAAGAGATCGAGAGTCTCAAATATCTGACATCTGATATCTGTCTTAACCTCGCTGGTAAGCATTCAGTTTGCATTGACAATTATGAGAATGATTACTATTCTTGTATAGTTATTAGAAATCGAACTCTCATTTCAAAACAATACTGAAAAAGCCACCTTACACCCAAAAGTTGTTGAGCCAACAAGTTATCAATATTCTATGTCAATAAAATTCTAATTCCCGATCGAATTTCAGAACTCGTTACTTGTGAATTGAGACTTCAAATTGTCAGCGGGTTTTCATC
>JAXHUC010000115.1:0-20107 GCA_034189805.1 Cyanobacteriota bacterium | reverse complement strand
CAGGATGCAAGGACTCTTCCTGCCATTGGGGATATCGGGCGAGAACCTCTTGCAAGCAGCTCGAAAATGCTGTCGGATCGTCGGGTTCGCACCATCCGGCAATCAAGGGAGAAGACTCGAACTCCTTCAGCGGAGGAATTTGGGTGGCGACGATCGGCTTTCCTGCCGCCATATAATCGAAAAGTTTCAGAGGCGAGGTAAAGTTTGCCGCTTCTCCCGACAGGTGAGGATTGACCAACACATCGGCAGCTTGCAACAGTCCGGCGAGTTCCGATTGCGGCAAACATCCCACCAGGGTGACGTTGGAAAGTTGCCGCTCTCGGATTTCTTGCTGGTAAGCTTGAATTTGCGAGTCCGGGCCGCCTGCTAGGGCAAATTGAGCTTGGGGTAGTTCTTGGGCGACATCCAGGAGTAAGTCGATCCCTTTAAATTTATACAAACTGCCGGAATACACCACCAGATGAGTGCGATCGCCCGAAATTAACTTTTGCCGCCATTCTCTGGCTTGTTGGGGATGGCGGAGGTAGAAAAGCTGGCTGAATCCGTTGTGGAGTTTCATCGCTTTTTTGGCAGGCATCCCATTTTCGAGCAGGTTCTCTAACACCGAATCGGCCACGGTAACTGCAACTTGGAAGCAGGGATGATGGACGATTTCCGGCTCGAATTGTTTGCGTTCGATGTGGTGGTGTTCGTAAATCGCCGGAATACCATTGCGCACGGCAGCTTTAACGAAGTTCCAGTCTCGGCTGTGAGCGATTTGCATCCGGTGACGCAAGTGAACCGGGAGATAGTACTTACAGGCGAAGGTACTCGAACTGGTAAATTTACTCGGAACGGTATCGATCGGCCATGGCATCGACAACGGCAGGACTTCGAGACGTTCTTGAATGTTGTAGAAACTCGCTAAAATGCGATCGGGTTTGGCGGGTTGAAAGGGAGCGATCCAATCGATCGGGCGTGCCGCATCCCATCCCTTTTTTAGATACAGTAACAACACGGGAAAACCTAAATTGGCCGCCGCGTTAGCCGACTGCACTACTTGTCCGATGTGGGCTTCAGATTTGGGCAGAGTATCTCGAAGAAAAAAAGTATAGTATTTCTGCATGGTCGATCCGATCGCTCTTTTCTCGATAGGTTACTGTTGCTTGCGTTTCTCTTGAGTCTCTCTCTCGCGCTCTCTGGCACTATCTTCAAGATACTGGAGGGTTTTGAGCAGGCGCACGGCCGATTCGTAGGCTTCGTGGAGAATCTCCTTTCGTTCCTCAGAAGAATCGAGTAAATCGTCGGCGAGTAAGTTCAAAAAGCCGATGGTGGGATTGAGGCGCGTTCTCACCTCATAGGAGGTATCCATCAGGGTTTCCAGGCGCGCTTTAGCGATCGCATCTTGGCTTTCGGTGGAAAACTGCACCTGATAGAGATTGGCGTAGTACCCGCCTTTGGCGAGCAACTCATCGTGAGTCCCGAGTTCGACAATTTTGCCCTTATCCATCACCGCAATCCGATCGGCATTTTGGATCGTCGAGAGGCGGTGGGCGATAACGAGGGTGGTGCGATCGCGGCTGAGGGTTTCGATCGCCTGCTGGACTAGTTTTTCGGAGACCGTATCCAGGGCGCTGGTGGCTTCGTCCAAAATCAGGATATCGGGATTGTAGAGGAGGGCGCGGGCGATCGCCAATCGCTGTCGTTGACCCCCCGACAGTAGCACGCCCCGATCGCCGACTTGAGTGTCGAAGCCGTTGGGGAGTTGAACGATAAATTCGTAGGCATTGGCTTGTTTGACGGCCCCAATAATTTCCTCTTCCGTGGCATCTTCGCGGGAATAGGCGATATTCTCTTTCAAGGACGTGTTGAATAGATAGGTATCCTGAGAGACGATTCCCATCGATCGCCGCAGTGATTTGAGATCGTATTCCCGCAAATCGCGACCGTCGATGGTGATGCGACCTTGGGTGGGGTCGTAAAATCGAGGCAGCAAATCGGCGACGGTGGATTTACCCGCCCCGGATGCCCCCACCAGGGCGATCGTCGTGCCTTTGGGAATCCACAGATCGATTTCTTTGAGAACCAATTCTTCGTGGTCGGGATAGCGAAACGACACCCCTTCAAAGGCAATTCCGTCCTGCATGGTGGAGTAGGGAATCGCACCGTCGGGCATAAAGGGTTTGTTATCTCTTCGCAAAAATTCAGCCAAAATTTCCACGCTGGGGGAGGCATTAGAAAACTTGCTGCGATCGCTATTTAACTTGCCAATATAGGGCAACAGGCGAAATAAAATAATCGTATACGTTAGGAGAACCGAAGAGAGTGTCTCAACTCGATCGGCTAAAAAAGTTCCCCCCAAAACGACGATCGCCAAAAACGTTAGAATCCCAGTAATTTCATTAACGGGCGCAATAATCGCATAATTTGCCAAAGACTTAAATTCCGCCGATTCTCGCTGGCGAAGAATCTGTTTGATATCGTTCGATTCGGCATCCTCATTTGCGGTCGCTTTAATCAAACGAATCCCATTTAAAATTTCTTGTAGGGCTACCGATGCCCGACTGGAGTTTTTCGATAGAGATTTTCCGTAGGTTTTCGCTCGCACGACAAAGTACTGATTGACAAACGCCACGAGACCCAAAACGAAAACCGAGACGATCGTCAGTTGCCAAGAAATAAAAACGAGGAAAACAACAAGAACGGAAATCGTGAGGACGTTAGAAACTAAACTTATTCCCGCCCGAATCGCCGCACTGGTTCGGGCAACTTCGGTATTAATTCGATTTAAGATATCCCCCGTTCGATGTTTGGCATAGAAATCAAGATCGACTTGAAAAATTAAATCGATCGCTTCTTGGCGCAGGGAGAGTACTAACGCCTGGGATAAAGCACCGGAACAAACATTATTGGCATACATCGAGGCATTTTTTAAGATAATGGCCCCGAGAACCACTCCTGTCATGACAATGATTCGATATTCCGGGTCGATCCCATCAAGTTGAGATAAGACTTTTTGCAGAACTGGAGGTCCCCCCGGCAGCTCTAAAGACTGTCCCAAAAAACTCAATAATAAAGGAACGATGAGTGCCGTTCCTATTCCATTAAAAATAGCTCCAGACAATCCAGAGATAACTGTCAAGACGACTAAAACTGGATGTTTGAGCGCAAATTTAATAATTAGATTTGTTGATGACATTTATCGATCGAGAATGGGGTTAAAAACCATGCTTATTTTATTTCTTACGGTCTCGCTTCATCGATATCCGTGCGATATCGTTTTTCAAAAACCTGTTGCAACCATAACTCTAAGGTTAAGGTTAAACCCAAGCGATCGGCTAAATCTCGACCGTTCAGATGGTCGTGCCAATCTTGCAGAACTTGCGCTCGATCGAGATACTCTAAATATAAAGCATTGGGGTTATTGAGGATTTTCTCAAATATCGTTCGAGTCGGTTCTTGTCTCATCCAAGAGGCTGGATCGGCAAATGCTTTATTCGGATCGATCGTTTTACCCCGATTGGTAAGATTCAAAGAAATACCCACTTTTTTGAATCCTCGATCTAACTTCGAGATTGCTTTTTTAGAGAGTTTATTGAATTGTTGTGTCAAGCCGGGTTTGCCAATCGGTTCGCCAGTTGTTTGCCAGGGAATGTTGTGGTAAAACTGGGGAAATCGATCGAGCAACATTTTTTGGTAAAGATTTGCCTCTTTGACGAGCGAATCGGGAAGTGCGTATAAAAACTCTTGCAGTTGATTATCGATAAATGGCATTCTCGATTCTAAACCGTTGATTAAACCGATCCGAGCATCTTTAAAGGTAAACGATCGCATTCGATTGTCGATCGAAAGAATGTGAGCCGAACTCCCAATTTTATCGAAATAGCGGTTAAATCGCTCCAGAACAGAGTCGCGATGAGCATCCGAACGAGCAAATCTTTCTAACCCCAACCGTCGTCGCACGAAATAATCGAATGCATCGGTATCGAAAAAGTGACTGCCATTCACTCCATCTCCCCAAGCACCGTGAAGGTTAATCTCGAATAAATTGCCTTCAGAAATAGCTCGCAATGCCGACAGAAACTGCATGTGAACGATACTGCACGAACCATCACTTTCCCACACCGTTTGTACCCTCGATTCCAGCCAGTTTTCACCATCAATTTCGATCGGGTGAAAGTTAGCGTTCTTCAGACGTGCCACTCGTTCGGCAATTTTGAGATCGTCACAGTTTTTTTGTCCGTAGGTTACCGCCTCAATCGCCGTACTGTCGTTCGGCATGGCAGCTAGCAACGCTCGCGAGTCCAAACCGCCACTGAGGGTAATCCCCACTCGTTCGCCGGGACGATCGCGTTTTTCCACCGCTTCGATAAAAATGCGTCCCAGTTCCTCGACGATTTCCCGTTCGTCAAGATTTCCCGCCATTGGGGTAATTTCATCCCACCACCAATATCGCTGCCGAGAAAGAGACTTCTCTTGTAAATCCCAAGTTACAACTGTCGCTGCCGGGAGCAGTTCCACCCCTTCAAACCAAGTGCGATCGCCGATAATATACCGCAACCCCAAAAAGTCCTCGACTGCCGCGCGATCGATTTTTGGCTGGTATCCCGGCAGCGCTAGTAATGCCTTGAGTTCGGAAGTCCAAACCAGGGAATTTTGATACACCGTCCAGTAGAGACGGCGCATTCCCAGGCGATCGGAAATTAGATGCAGTTTTTGTTGGTGCGTATCGTAGAGGACGGCGGCAAACGTGCCGTCGATCGCTTTTAAAAAGTTAAAGTTTCCCTCTTTTTGATACGCTCTCAATAACAATTCACTATCGCTGGTTTCGGCATCTTGAAATGGAAGCCGATCGCGATCGTACAATTCTCCATCTAACCAGATATAATAGCCATCTTTTGTCTGAGGTTGGGCTGACCGTTGGAGAATATTAAGATGAGTGCGAGTCGCACCGATAGATTCATCGATAAATAACGGATCTTGACAATAAAAATTGCGATGGGCGATCGTTGTTTGCATTTGCTGCAAAATGTTATCGATTTTGAAATCTGAAAATGCCGATCGAGAGAATCCAATTAATCCAGGCATGACTGTAAAACTTTTGATATCTTGTCAATCTACAATCAATTTTTGCACTTGCAAAATAATCCTTTAGCTGCTAAAATAAAGAGTAAATTATTGAAAAATTCAAAAAATTTATCTTACTTTCTATCTTAGCTTAGCTAACTTTTGCAGACTTCAATAACAGACTCTAATAAAGGTGCGAGCTTTTCTGACATCGCATCAATACTGTAATGCTCGACACATCGCTTTCTCGCTTCTAAGCCGCGCTCTCGAGCGTTTTCTAAATTCTCGAAAATCCACTGGATTCGATCGGCAATTCGATCGGGAGAACTCGGTTCCACCAGAAAACCACTGTCTCGGACGATCGCCGGAATATCCCCCACGCGGGTGGCTAAAATCGGTTTTGCCATCGCCATCGCATCGGTGAGTTTGAGGGGAAATTGGGCCCGTGCGGCGGGTACGTCTCGCTGGGGAACGACGACAACATCAGCCGCAGCAACCACCTCGGGCATCTGTTCCACCGGACAGGTCGGCAACTTGACGATCCAGCGTCCCCAACGCGACATCAGTTGGCGATCGTAGTCATCGTAAGGACTACCGCCCACAATCGCCAATCTCAAATCCGGCCAATCGAGTTTCTCCAGAGCAACGAGTACGTCTTCCACCCCTTTATAAGGTCGCGGCGCGCCGGGAAACATGAGAACGCGATATTCCGAAAGACCGTATTTTTGCTTGCTGGTTGCCAAGTCGTACTGACTCGGATCGAATAAGTTCGTGTCTTTGCCATTGGGAACGTATACACCGCCGAAACGCTTTTGCAAAAACTCGGTGTGGACGGTAATGGCATCCGCTTGCGAGACCCGATTTTCCATCCACTTGAGATAGAGGGGAGCGTCGGGATATCTCAAAGCACCGTTGGGTTTGAGGATATCTCGAGCCAACTGTTTCAGACTCGGCTGGTACTTCCAGTCATCGCCGCCGTGCCAGCTCAATTCCCAATCGTCGATATCTAAGATGACCGGACGCTGGGTTTGCATTTTTTTGAGGAGTGCCAGTCCAAAGGTAGTGGGTTTGGGGCGAAGGGGGTAGAGAATATCACCTTCGATTTGGGAAAGCAGTTGGTTGGCACAACCGAGAAATCCAGGGTAGTGTTTGCCCGGAATGGTTTTAAACGGTAAGTTTTCCGGTATTGAATCGGGGGGTTCGTCGCCAAAAATAAACCCCAAAATTTCGACTTCATATCCGAGGTTTTGGATGGCTCGCGCGAGTAAAAAAGTGCGAACGGCTCCACCCCATCGTCCCGCACCACTTTTTGATAAGTCGCTGACGAGGATAGAAACTTTTGGGTTCGATGGATACTGTTGAAACTTCATGAAAATCTAACGAGGACAATGGTTGTACTTCTCGAATCGCGTTCTAATTTCCTCGGTTTGAGCGAGGAATACCTCGATCGATTGTGCTTGTCAAGATAAGAAAGGAGAGGAACTGAGTGGTTGTTCGTACCATCAAGAACAGCTGCCCTCAGCCTAGGTCGCTAGTTCGATGCCCCGATCGATTGATGCTCATTTCAACTATAGTTCACTCAAAGTTCCAGATGAGACTCAAACACCCTAAATCTACCCCTTAAGCCTGATTGGGTCTGCATTTCGAGATTTTCGCTCGATTTTTTACATCCCGATCGCCATTTCGGAGTTTTCTGAAGTTCGATACCTCTCTAACACGCGCGACACCCCCAAGTATTTCCCCATTCCTACAAACTTTTGAGGAAGTTGCTATAATCATTACGTTTTATTTTCGTGGAATTGCATGAAACTCAGTGTCGTCATTCCTTGCTACAACGAGGTACATACGATTCAAAAAGTCGTTGACTCTGTAAAGTCTTCCCCGATCGAAAATTTGGAGATTATTATTGTTGATGACTGTTCCACGGATGGTACTCGAGAACTTTTACAATCGACTCTCGAACCGCAAGTCGATCGCGTTGCTTATCACTCGACGAACTTAGGAAAAGGAGCGGCGCTCAATACGGGTTTTAGCTTAGTTACGGGGGAGATTGCTATCGTTCAAGATGCCGATTTAGAGTACGATCCTCAAGAATATCTCGTGATGATTCAACCCATTCTAGATGGGAAAGCCGATGTGGTTTTCGGCTCTCGATTTATGGGTCGCAGCCCCCATCGAGTCGTTTATTATTGGCATCGGGTCGGCAATAAATTCCTAACGACACTATCAAATATGCTGACAAATATCAACTTAACCGATATGGAAACGTGTTATAAAGCTTTTCGCAGCGATATTATTCGATCGATTAAAATTGAAGAATCTCGATTTGGAGTCGAGCCGGAGTTAACGGCGAAAGTTGCTAAAATGAATTGCCGGATTTATGAAGTGGGCATTTCCTATTACGGCAGAACCTATCAAGAGGGTAAAAAAATTGGTTGGAGAGATGGACTTCGAGCAGTTTTTTGTATCTTGAAATATAATTTACTGCGCTAGTTCGGTTCGATCGAGGTACGAATAAGCTGTCAAGAAAAAGGCGATCGAACATCGTCGGAGAATCGAATCTCTTCCATCTAGAGTTTTCCATGTCGTTCGATTCACGTTCGAGTTTTATTTTCGAGCTTGAATCACTTGCAAGCTACCCCCAGCATGTAAAGTTCGATCGCTCTTTTGAAATCCCACTGCCGAAAGCAACCCGACCAAATCCGTTTCTAGAAGCTGCCAAGCGGTTTCGGTTTCAAACAACCACAAAAATAGGGTAAGTCCGGGCCAAACAATGGGATTTGCGGGGGGGTGAAAATCAACGAGGGTAAAGATACCGTTGGGTTTGAGAACTCGAAACACTTCCCAAAGAATTTGTTGCAATTGGGTGGGACTCATCTCGTGCAGCGCGGCACTGGTATGCACTAAGTCGAAGCTGCGATCTTCAAAGGGCATTTTTTGGGCAAATCCTTCGACGTAACGCGCTTGGGGAACGTTTTGGCGCGATCGTTCGATGGCGCGCGGCGACGCATCTAAACCGACTACGTCTCGAGATTCGCCGACTAAAAATCGAGTCGCTTGGGCGCTACCGCAACACAAATCGAGCACCTTGGCATCCGGCGCGATCGTCAGTCCTTCGAGGGCTAATTGACGAAAGCGCCGCTCTCCTCCAACACCTAATGCCGCGATTCTCGAAATGCCATCGTACATCCATTGATAGCGATAGCTCCAACTTCTCAATAGGGTTGCCACCGTTAAATTCCTAGGTAAATATACTTGATTTTTTGCAACATTTTCTCTCAATATATCATGAGTTGAAACCTCCTAAAACCACCGATTTTTTGTGATTTGTCAAAGGGAGATCGGTTCGGCGGCCTTGGTTGTGAGGCTTGACAAGGATCTCAAAAAAATATAAGTTAAAAGGAAAAAGAAAATAGAATTTATTGGCAGCTAAGTCGATCCGTAAATTATGGAAAACCGCCCTATCTCTTCAATTGAAGATATTAATGCAGCCATCGAAAATGGTAACCCATTTGAAGGGAAATCGACAGTTAGGGATGCGGAGATTTGGGGTCGAAACTGCCCGGATTTAGAGACATTCAATTGGCAAACCACCAGTCGTATTTGGGATGCGATCGAGCGGGCCCAGAGCGGTCGCCATCGAGTGCGAGCTGTTGTAGCCGTGGCCGAACCGGGAATGGGAAAAAGTCACGCGATCGGTCGCGTTCGCCATCAAATCCGAGCCAGGGGTAAGGGATTGTTCGTCTACGTCAACGCCCAAAACTTTACCAATCCCAACACCATCCGCTGGCAACTCTTGTCGGCGATCGTCAACAGCCTCAGATATTCGGGATCTCGAGGGGTGATGCAGTGGCAAGAACTTGCAGCCTTTTGGGTGAATCGAGCCTTATTTTTCTGTCAGCCGGATTCAGCCAATTTAACGCCTCAAAAACTCGTCAAAAAACTGACGAACCGCTCCCTATCTCAAAATCAGTTGTGGGTGAATCAAGTTACAGAAATTCTGTTTAAAGCCCAACCCGATCTCGAACATCCAGATGCGATCCGCGCGATTATCTGGACCTTATGTAACGATCGCGCGCCATTTGCGTGTAATTGGCTGGCATTGCGGAAATTGGCGCAGTGGAAGCTCGACGAATTGGGACTGCCCGATCGCACTTTAGAACATCGAGAATCCATCGCCTGGGAAACGATCTTGCAAATTTTGCAGGCGATCGGGGATTATGCGAGCGTGACGATTTGCTTCGATCGCATCGATGCTGAAGAACCTCAAGAAACCGTCGGCAAAAAAGAGCAGGCGATCGCCGCCTGTATCGATCGCCTCTGGGACGGCCTCAACCAGCGGGAGCGTCAATATGGAGTCGTCCTCGCCAGCGTGATGACCCCGACAGCTTGGTACGATCGGATCGTCCCCTATGCGAGTAAGTTCGCCCGTCGCACCCTCGCCCCCCTCGAAGCCATCGAACTCGAAACGATCGATCGGCAGAAGATAGTCGAGATCGTGGCGCGATGGCTGCAAGAGTTCTACAGCGAACGCAACTTAATTCCTCCCACCCCCATTTATCCCTTCGATATCCTTCAGTTCCAGGCCCTGCTGCGAGAAAAGCTCAGCCTCAGCGAAATGCTCGAGTGGTGCGCGGAGAATTTCAAGCCTGTCGAAATCGATCCCATCGAACGAGTCGAACTTGCCTTCGAGCGGGCGCTCGATGACGATTGGAGCGCGCAATTAGAGCGCGATCGAAGCATCGCCGATGCCCTGTATTTTGCATTTCAAACGGCGATCGGGCAAACGATTGCCGGGGTCGAAATTGAGGCCGTCTCCGATGACGTGAGCCCCAAAACCTTCAATCAAAATCACATCAGTTTTAAGATTATCGGTCACGAACTCGGCAACGAACGCAACGAGCCGATCGCGATTGGTGTTGCCGTAATGGGCAGCGAGCGAGGACGAACCGTCGGGGCCGCACTCAAGCGACTCATGCAAACCGATCGCCTCAGCTTGACCCGCACTTGCCTGGTTCGAGGGTCTCACAAACCGATTCCCACCCACTGGCAAGCGGGTCGCGACCTGCGAGAGTGGATCGATCGACGACAAGGAAAGTGGATCGACACGATCGCCGAGGCACTCGTGCCGCTTCTGGCACTGCATTGGATTTACCTGAACCGAGACACCCATCGGCTAGAGGCAGCGCAAATCTTGGACTTTATTCGCGAGCGTCGGGCGATTGCCCAGAACCCGATCGTCTGCCAAATTCTCCAAACACCCGCCCCGCCCACTTTGCCCGACCTCGACGCAGAAGATTTGCCTCGGGATGCGCGCGTATCCGATCGGGCGATACCCACCCCATCCAACTCCACCGATCCCTCGGTTTCCCCTCATCCGAGTTCCCCTGAATTGCTGTAGCAGTCTCGGTATGAGAAGCTAAAGGGAAATCAGATCGCCCTCGATCTAAATTTGCGTTGGCAATTTGCTGAGAGTATTATTTTGCTGAGAGTATCATTTCGGGAAATTCTATGAAACTATTGGACTCGAAGGGTCGCTTATTCGGTCAAATCAGCATCCTCGATCTTGGAGCCGCTCTAGTTATCGTTCTAGTTGTGGTGGGCATCTTCTTCTTTCCGGGGACATCCGGTTCCGTTGCCCAAAATCAATTAGCCCCCACCACCAAACCCGTTGAAGTCAGAGCGATCGTCCGCGGGTTGGGAGTCCTCGATCCGGATAGTCTGATTCAATACCTCCAAGAAACGGGCAAAACCAATATTGTCATCCGCAACCAGCCCTATGGTTCGGTGGATATCAAAGCCGTCGAGACTTTACCTCGAACCCTGGCCATTCCCCAACCCGATGGTTCCGTCAAAGCCCTTCCCGACCCGAGAGATAACTTTTACAGCGTCAATCTCATCCTGACCCTCGGAGGTAAGGCGACAATTACCGATGACGGTCCGGTGATGGGAAATAGCAAACTCAAAATTGGGACGCTGCTCGAATTAGAAGATGAAATGTATAGCTTTAATGCTAGTACGATCGACGTGAAAGTTCTCGAATAGTGCCGCTACGGGTCATTCAAAGTGCATCTCGAGCAGTTGAACGGGACTCAAACCAACACTGCTGGTGATGCACGCATTAAAAATGCAAAATGACGAGTAAATATCGCTTACTCTCGCCGAATGTGTTGCAGTTACTTTCAGATACCTATCCTATCGCCTCAAACCGCTCTCGACTTCCGATGCGGATTTAGCAGCTTGCCTCGGATCTGGCGTTGAAGCCTAAACTCCACTCGACTTAAGAGAATCCCTACACATCCCGAGGCGACGGCAATAACAACGTCGCCTCAATTTCTTCACGGACGCTGCGGGTGACGTAGGACGATGGGCTGTTAAGGCAGTCTACGAGTAATTTGTTGGCATCGTAATACTGCCGCAATTGTTTTAATTGCTCTTCGTCGAACTGCCAGTCATGTCCGATATCGCGATGTTTCACCATGAGCGATCGTAGTTGTTCTGTCCAAGTTCGACCATTTTCTTGCCACCATCGATCGCGAATTTCGAGATCGCTTTCCGGATCGGGGAGTTGGTCTTTCAGGGCTTGCAAGGGTTGTTTGAGGTTGGGCGAGAGAGTGTGAGAATCAGACAGGTTACGGGATAAATCGATGCAAAAAGAGCGAAAGAAATTGAGATCGAGACCAAAAGAACGATCGACGCAGAAGGAACGAAAAAGATCGAGGTCAAGATGAGAATCGAGAATATGGTCAAGAGAGCAGGATAATTGGAGAGAGAAGGAGGTGGAGCCAGGGAGAACCAGATCGAAACCACAGGATTGAATAAGATCGAGGGAACAAGATAAGCCAAGCGATAGGTTTAGGGCGCGAAATAGGTTTAGGTCGAGGCGTAGCGACTGGTCAAGACGTAAGGACTGGTCAAGGCGCAGAGAGCTGTCCAATGAGAGGGAAAAATATAACGCGCGGATAGCAGTAGGTTTGTAGGATGTATGAACAGCTTGAGTTTTCCGATCGACCCACTGCAAAAACTCCTGAATCTTCCCTTCCCCCGCGACCAGTCCATCCACTTCCCGTTTCATCAACTGCAACAGTTCGTCAGCACTGGGTAGCATCCCTAACGTGAGCCGCAATACCTCCCGCCAGCGCGGTTGCATCATGTGACTCGCCAAATTTTGCAGTGCTTCTATTGCCTGTGCCGGAGTACTATCGACGATTTTACGAGCGGTGAAGTATTCCTGGAACGTTAAATGGGAAAAGGAATAAATCCCCCGCGCCCGTTCCACCAGTAATCCATGTTGTGCTTCAATGGATTTCAATACTGCTTCACTATCGACGTGGAGGGCATCCGTATCCGTCGGGGCATCGGGAAGGTTACAGATATAGTCGGCAATGTGGCGTTCCACCTGGCGCTGTTTGAAGAAATACTCTTTTCGATCGAAAGTACGAAAGGCAATCTGACCGAGCAAGTCTTCTTTTCGGGGAACGGAGAGTTGTTTGTATACCTGTTGGCGGCGAATTCGGCGCTTGGCATCCCATTTCCGCAGCAGGGTTGCAACTGCCCGTTGGTAGAGTTCGGCGCGATCGGCTGGAAAGTCCCCGGAATCCTCAAATTCCAAGCACAGCAGCGTTAGCAGCAAGGGGTTGGTGGCCAGTTCTTTAATTGTGGGGTTGGCTTTTAGTTGGTCGAGGAAATCCTCGGTAAAGTCTAACTTTTTGATATCGAACCAGCGCGTGGCAAATGCCCGAATTTGCTCGTCTTGGAAAGCGGCAACTTCCACCTCAGTAAATCGCTCGAACGTATATTCCCGCGCCGCAATCCGACAGGTAACAACAAATTGGCTGGGTGCAAATCCGTTGGCAAAGTCCTGAATCTCGCGGATGATGCGATCGCTGTCTTCTTCGCGCACCTCGTCCAACCCATCGAGCAACACTAACCCTCGACCCGCTTTCAGCAAACGTTCGAGGTCCGATCTCGCCTCAGTTCGTTCCCGATTCGCTCCCGATACCCACTCCTGGGCGATATAGTCGAGCAAACCGGGACTGCCGTCGGTTTCGGCAAATCTTTTTAGAGGCACAAACATGGGAACCCGATCGCTTTGAAAGTTGCCTCGGCTGCACTCGATCGCCAAATACTTCAAAAAGGTAGTTTTCCCAACTCCCGGCTGCCCCAATATCATCAATTTGCCGTACCGTTTCACCGCCTCCAACCCCGGTACGCGCCGCTCTTTCACTCCACTCAATCCAAAGCGATCGAACTCTTCCAGGTTGCAACCCTCGAGCAATTGCTCCAGGTTCAACCGCCTGCGTCCGGTAATTTTCTCGAGAATATTGACTTCGGTATAAATCTTGCCCAAGCCGATGGGTTGGGTCATATCCAGCACCCGCATCGTCCCACATTCTCGATCGATGCTGGGACGAATTTGCTCGCGAATCTCCTGGACTAATCGTTCGATCTCTTCAAAAGGTGCGATGGACTCTAATACGGCGATCTTTTCCCAATTCAAACGCAGTTCCTTGCAAACATCCATAAAGACATCGCAGTCGATCGGATTTCCCTGCAATAAACTCCAAATCGTCTGCCGGGAACAACCTACCATCCCCGCCAGATAGGTTTGCGATTTATTCAGGTGTTTGATTGTCTTTTGAATTGTCCGAATACCCTCTGGAGAAGCGGTCAGCGTCCGTCGTGCCATAAATCCAGTGCGATGTCGTATCTCCTTACTTTAACAACTCTGACAACTTTGACATGAAGCCAAACATCAAGACTGACCACGGTTTGCGGCATTTCGAGGATGGTGAAAGAGTCGTAACCCAATCACTGATATGAACGTTGCAACCCACGCCGACACCAACCCTTCTCCAGCGATCGAAACTCTGCCCACCCAAACCATCTACGTCGTTCCCGCACAACCCACTGCGGAGATTCCCAACCTTCCCACCACGCCGCCTCCCACCCACGGTGACAGCCTCTTCTGGACGATTATCGCCATTTCCGTTCTCGTGCGGGCGATCGTTGGGGGAGGGGATTCCTCACAGGTGTAGGTTTTTTGTAGGTTTTGTACAATCGAGCAATTATCGGTGAGGAAGTCAACGGAAATTCAAGGGTTTGGCAATCCCTCAGCGCTCGACATCTCGATCGAAGTCTCAAGCTTGAATAAACTTGAGAGCCGGTCAACGACTCGCGATTGACACAATTGGCTGGCTCTCTCGAAAATCTAACGTTCGGTACAGGCGATCTCGAGCCAAACTGCCTAAGATAAACGTTCGAGTCGTATTTTAGGTCAAACCGATGTCAACCCAATTAAACCGCGATCCCGATTCCTTTGAAGCGGAACAGCCTACTTTATTCGATCGCATCTTTCGAGATAGCGAGGGTAACATTGTTATCGCTCAGCCTCCCAATTTACCGATGCTAGTGGGAATTGCTGCAATCGCACTTCGATTTTTGCTCTCAAGCGGTCCAATCCACGATGTATTAAGTTTAGTTGCCTTCGGAGCTTGGTTTACTTGGGGGTGGTTGGAACTCTTTGAAGGCGTTAACTACTTCCGTCGAGCGCTCGGTGCGATCTCATTAGTGAGTATAATCGCGCTGGCGTTGAACTCCAGCGCAGTTTGACCGCAGAAATCAGAACGATTCGTTCGCTCGACAGATTGAGAAGCTTCCCCCGCAATTGCCAGCTCAAGTCCGCGCCTCAGTTAAAAACCTACACTTGTCAGGAAGGAGGTTTCCCCGAAGAGTAAAATTAGATCGTCAAAATTTCCACCGAAACCGCTCGATCGCACCCTAAGCTCAATCAACACAACACCTTCCAGGTCAGTTTCTCGGAATTCGTTTCCAGATCGATCTCGATGGTTTTGGATCGCGATCGGGCGATCGGCTCAACTTCAACATCAGATGCATCGAATGGCAACTCAACCGACTGACTATATTCTTTTCGTCCACGGGGTCAACGTCCGAGAAAACCCAATAGACGAAGAGCGAAAAACCTATCGCTATGCCGATCGATTATTTAATTTAATCCAAGCCCAGCTTCCGGGTCGAAAACTCCAAAAAGTCCCCCTCTATTGGGCAAATGCCAGCGATAGCTTTCTGCAAGAATTTCGCCCTTTAATTGGTAAATCCCCCGCGTGGAAAAAGTTTTGGTTTAAGGATTTTCGCTCCCAACAATTGATGCAATTCGTCGGCGATGGCGCGCTCTACATCAGCCGTCACGTCGGTTCTCAGGCGGTGATTCAGCTCCAAGAACAAGCCTACGAATGCTTGAAAGACTATCAACCCAACGATCGCCTGCACTTGGTCACGCATAGCTGGGGAACCGTCGTTTTATTCGACATGCTATTTGCCAGTCGCTGGGATAATCCCGATATTCCCGGTCACAAAAGTATCGAAAAAATTCGCCAAAATCTCTTCGGAGTTCCCCCCAATGCCCCCGAAGGAATTCGCCTTTCTAGCATTCATCCCATGGGGTCTCCGATCGCTTTGTTTAGCTTAATTACGATTGTCGGTCGCACCCGTGAAGGTAGTTCTCACGACATCAGTCCTCGCCTCGAACAACTCTTAAGAAATCTTTGCCAGGATGGATTTAAATGGCCCTGGCGCAACTTCATTCATCCCGGCGATCCGATCGCCCTTCCCCTCGAAGAAGTCGTACCGCAATTAGTCGATCGGGGCGAGCAATATATCGATATTGCCGATGTTTTAACTTCGGGTTCCGGTCTTTTGGAATGGCTGGCAAAACCGGTTAAATCTACGTTTCTCGCCCTAATTAATGGTGGTAATGCCCACGGCAGTTATTGGGAAAACAAACAAGTTGCTCGGAAAATCGCCCGGACGATTCGAGCCACATCTTAAAGTCACCGACTCATCTCCCCTTAACGGTTATCGATCGATAAGTTTCAACTAGCAGCAAAGTCAGTAAATTTCCGTTTGTATGGGGCTTTAAAAGCCAAAACGATATCCTGTTTGGGAACTCCCGCTTCTACTAACTCATTAGCCACTCCGAGTTCCGTACCATCGCGTTCGATCCAAATTTTACCATCTTTAATTTCTATATAAATAATGCAACCAAATATTCGCGTTAGATTTTGCCAACCGATATTCATAACTTCGTACCGATCGCGATCGGGATCGAATAATAATTTGACTTCGGTCTGGCTATTCGAGCGATTTTTGGCATGAAGTTTCAATATTTCTCGAACGATTTCTCGATAGTTTAGTCTTTCCATATATAAATTTCTTCTGTTTCTAGATTAAAAACTATAGCAGTTCTCGTCTTTGTAAGGTACATAAGCGCGAGGGCGGGTTTTGATAATTAATCCCTGTAGGAGCATGGTTTTTAGCTAAACCCGCCTCTACATTTTTCGTACCTCATGGTAAACATCGACTGGAATTGCTCCATCTAAAATCCGATCGGGAATTTACTTCGGTGGCCCAAATCCTCACTTAATACCAAATCCGGTTCTCATAACTCACTTATTAAAGTCGCTATAAATTCTTGCAATAAATAAAAGGGTTTAGTCTATTTTTATGAAGGGGGTGTGGCAATCGGATTTAGGATAACTCCTCAAAGTCGGAATTTCCGGCTGCATCTCAACCCGAATTCACGTTTTCCGAGAAGAAAACAGGGAATGGTGTAGAGTTTTGGGTGTAGGTCATGGATGCCGATCGCGCGGACCGTTCGATCTCACCTTCGATCTCACTGGCGATCGCCCCTTGACCGAAACAAACCCTTGACATTCCGCTAATGTGGTGACCTCACCTGCGGAATACCTGCCTCAGCGTACCGATGACTAAATTAATTATCCAAATTCCCTGCTACAACGAAGAGCGTACCCTCGGCGTGACGTTGGCTGCTTTGCCGCGCCAGTTGCCTGGGGTTGATGAAATTGAATGGCTGATTATCGATGATGGCAGTCGCGATCGCACCGTAGAAGTCGCCAAAGCCAGCGGAGTCGATCGCATCGTGCGCGTCACCCGAAATCGCGGTTTGGCCAAAGCCTTTATGACGGGATTAGAAGCCTCCCTCAAAGCGGGGGCAGATATTATCGTCAATACCGATGCCGACAATCAATATTGTGCCGACGATATCCCCAAACTGATCGAGCCGATTCTCGCAGATCGGGCGGAAATTGTCATCGGCGCGCGACCTATCGAGGCGATCGAACATTTTTCACCTCTCAAAAAATTGCTGCAAAGAGGGGGCAGTCGGGTAGTGCGCCTGGTGAGCAATACCAAAGTTGCCGACGCACCCAGCGGTTTTCGCGCCTTCAGTCGAGAAGCGGCGATGCAGCTTAACGTATTCAACGAGTATACTTACACCCTCGAAACCATCATTCAAGCCGGACAGCGAGGGATGGCCGTTACTTCCGTTCCCATTCGCACCAACGGTTACCTGCGTCCGTCGCGGCTGGTGAAAAGCATCCCCAGCTATCTCAAGCGATCGATTCTCACGATCCTGCGGATTTTCCTCACCTACAAACCCCTGCGCGCGTTTGCCCTACTCGGCGGCGTTCCTTTCACCTTCGGGTTTGCTTTGGGAGTGCGGTGGCTGATATTTCTCCTCCTCGGCAGCGATCGCACTCGAATTCCCAGTCTAATTCTGGCGGCAGTTCTAATGTTGATGGGTTTTCAACTGTGGATTTTGGGATTGGTAGCGGAATTAATGGGAGTGAATCGAAAACTTCTCGAAGATATCCAATTGCGCCTGCGTCGCGCGGAAATCGAACGGCACGCAGAAGAAGGAAAATGACGAGCTAAGTCCTTCGAGGTCTGCCTTGTATCCTGTCACCTGGGCCACATCTCCCCTGTCCGCCTCAAAGCCATTACACTATGGAAAAAGGCGATCGAGTGCGTTTTCGGATGACAGAAGTATACACCACGCAGAAGTTAATCGAAATCTTGGAGCGAGAGCGTCAAGCCTGTCTGAAAGGAGAACGACTCAACCTAACGGCAACCCCTTTTATTGGTAACTCCGTCATCGATCGATGGCTCAAACCCGAAGGAGTCCAAAAGTTTGCCGCGTACCAAGATTTTAAACTGACCATTCACCGCTACCAGCAAGAGCACCAAGTTTCGGGGATTCTCTGGCGGCATATCTTCCTCAAAGGTCAAACCCTTTGCTATCCTCAAGTGGACGATCGCCTCTTGGCTCTGCCGACGGATATCGAAACCCTCAAAGCAGAGAAACCCTCAATCTTATCGTTTTGGCAAGAGGTGACGGTGGAGATGGATTTATATCTGAGCGTCAATAGCGGTAAAGACTACCAGCCCATTGTATCGGAAGAGGCGCTCGCAATTGCCGATCGCACGGAATGGGCCAATCTTTGGAAGTGGGAAAAAGCCGAGTTTTTGGAAGTGGTACTGCAACTGGGTTGGGGACAACCGCACGAAGCTTCCTACCGACGCGGTTCTCTGGCTTCGGGCAGCGAGTACGTTCATGCGGTAAACTCAGGTCGGCAGCCGATCGGTTAAAGGTTAATGGTGACTCCCTTCTCAAGGTAAGATAACCTCTGGGTAAAAACTCAGAGAACAGAGCCAACTTTTTGACTGAATGAAAATTGCAACGTGGAACGTCAACTCGATTCGGACTCGGCAAGATATCGTTGTCGAGTGGTTGCAGCAAACCCAAGTCGATATTTTATGCCTTCAAGAAACCAAAGTCGTCGATGAAATTTTCCCGAAAGCACCCTTTGAAAATATCGGCTATCACCTGTATATTTCCGGGCAAAAAGCATATAACGGCGTTGCTATTTTTAGCCGTTCTCCCCTTCAAGATGTCAGTCGGGGATTTACTCCCATTTTAGGTGAAGAATTAGTCGGAGATTTCGACATTCAAAAGCGATTAATTGCCGGAACTTTCGAGGGAGTTCGGATTATTAGTACTTACGTTCCCAATGGCGGTTCGATCGATAGCGATAAATATCAATACAAATTGCGCTGGCTCGAACTGCTGCGGCAATATCTCGACCAACAGATTGACAAAGAAACACAGTTGTGTATTTGTGGGGATTTTAATATTGCCCCTGACGATCGAGATATTCATACTCCCACTACCCCAGAAGACAAAATCGTGGGAACGACTCCCCCGGAACGCCAAGCCCTCAAAGAGATTCTCGATCTCGGACTCACCGACGCTTTTCGCGCCTTTACCCAGGAAGGGGGAATTTATAGCTGGTGGGACTATCGCGCGGCTGCCTTTCGCCGCAACCGAGGCTGGCGAATCGACCACCACTATCTTACGCCTCGGTTGTCCGATCGGGCGATCGGCTGTACCATCGATGTTGCTCCTCGCAAGCTTCCCAAACCCAGCGATCACACCCCCGTTATTGTCGAATTAGCGTAATTCCTTTCTGTAGAGTCAATGCTGAGTCGATCGAGGGCGGGTTGAAGAGGTGTAGACTCTTGGTGGGTCAAGGCTTTTCGTTCCCCGTCACTTCTTTTAACCATTCCCCATCGATCGTTCTAGTAATTCGTCTAAAAACCACTGATACCCTTCTTGAAACTTCCACTTCGCATCTCGTTCGACGATGCTACCGTGAGCGACGATCGCCCGTTTGAAGTCCCATTTTAAGAGAGTTTGAGCCGATCGACGTACTCGTACTTTCTCGGTGGTTGCTAATTTTTCTAACACGGAAGGTCGAAGTTGTTCGTACCCTCCCCACACTCGAGCAATTCCTTGTAGTATTGGGGAAAAGCTTTTGCTGATGTAAAATGCCGTATCGGTTAAGATTAACGTCTGGCTTTCGCGATGGAAAAAGACGTATTCATTGAGGGGCGATTTGCCACTGGGCAACCAAGTATTAACCCCGGCAAATAAGAAGTATTCCAGCTCGCCCGAAAAATAGTCAGAACGATTTTCTAAGGGAGAGTCGAGCGAAAGATTGGGAATTTTTGCTTGTAATTTCGAGGGAGCGTAAATTTTAGCTTGAGGGTAGAGGGTTTTGAAGGTTTCTAAAAAAAGATAGTGAAACAGATTGGGAGCGATGATATGTTTGACGGTTCCTAGTCGATCGAGTTCCTGGGTTACATCTCGATCGATATCGATCGGCGAGATAATCGCCAACTC
>JAXHUC010000114.1:0-20886 GCA_034189805.1 Cyanobacteriota bacterium | reverse complement strand
AACGGGAGAAACGGAGGAAGCGGGGGAAAGGGGACACGGGACACGGGGACACGGGGACACGGAGACGCGGAGACGCGGAGAGGGAGAGAATTGGGATATAGTTTAGCCTCCCAAGCTCCCGAAGCCTCCCAAGCCCCCGAAGCCTCCCAAGCTCCCGAAGCCCCTGAAGCCCCCGAGAGCTTCCGAAGCTGCCCCACAAAGTCCCCCATCCAAGTATGATGATGATTAATTGTTTGGTGCGGGTGTTATTGACGAGGAGGAGGAATGACCGCTTATACCCAGATTTTGGAGCGATCGTCATCAATAGAATTGGCGCGATCGGGGCATTTTCAAGCGATCGCCTATTGCCTGAACCAGTTTCTCATCCCTCAAGGAATCTACGCTCGCGTCAGTCGGGCTAGTCGAGGTTGTTTGCGAATTCTCGTCGAACTTCCCCCTCAAACCCCCTCCCCCGTTTTCGATGCTGTGGCTTCGCGAAAACAGCAACTCGTCCGTTTCATCTGCCACCAGATTTGGCAGCTTAATTCCGAGGCGATCGAAGGGGTAAGCATCGCCGCTCGTCCGTCGGGTGGTTCTCAAATCCTTTGGAAGCAGTCGGTTCGCATCTCCACACCTGCCAATCGCCAGCGCCTCCCCGAAAAACAAAAACCCAAACCCACCTTTTCGGGGGTCGAATCGATTCGCCGCCACTATAAAACTCTGCGCGTTCTCCTACTGACGGGGGTCGCAGCCAGTGCTTTCGTCCTCGGGGTTTGGTTTAGTTCCCAACAGTTTTTTGCCTCCCGAACGGGCGATCGCCTGCCAAGCGATTCTCTTTCCCCCTCGGCGATGTTACCCATCGTCCCTTCTGCAAAAATCAAGACCGCAGATCCAACCTTAGATGTAACGGTCGAGCGGATTTCCGCAGTCGATCGCCGCCAACTTCTCAACCCCGACGATCCGACGATTTCCCTGATGTTTGCCGGAGATGTCACCCTTCCCCAGAGCGATCGCCTTCGAGACGATCGCCGAGGGATATTCGCGGCGATCGAAGAAATCGCCCGCGCGGATATTGCTGCTGTTAATTTGGAAAACGTCCTCACCCAAGCCTCTCCCGCGCCCTTTAAAACCACCACCTACCGCAGCGCACCCGAATCGGTCCAAATCCTTGCCGATGGCGGTATCGACCTGGTCAACCTAGCCAACGATCGGGTGACGGAATACGGAGAAGCCGGTCTGAACGAGACGATCGAGACCCTGGATGGGGCGAGCATTCACCACATTGGGGCGGGACGCAATGCCACCGAAGCTCGCCGCCCGAAGATTTTAGAGGTGAAGGGGCACAAAATTGCCTATTTGGGTTACTATACGTCTGACTTTAATGCTGCTGGGGAGCAGACGGCAGGAACCAATCAGGCTCTTAAAAATCGAATTGCCGAAGATCTCGAGTCCCTCGCAGATCGAGTCGATTGGACGATCGTCAATTTTCACTGGGGGGCGCATTTGTCTCAAAATCCCGCTTCCTGGCAAATCGAGCTGGCCCACTTCACCATCGATCGCGGCGCGGATTTAATCGTGGGACACAATGCTAAAGTTTTGCAGGGGGGCGAAATTTACCAAGATCGAGCGATCGCCTACTCCTTGGGTAATTTTATCGACGGTAGCAACTCCGAAGATCGCCACGAGACTGCCGTATTGAAAGTGCTGCTCAAAGACGATCGGATGAAGGTGGAGTTTTTACCCGTCGAAGTTCGAGACGATCGACCCAAAATCGTCCGGGGTTGGCGGGGTCGGCAAATTCTGCGACAAATCGAGGCGAGATCGGAAATGTTCGATCGACCGATGCCCGCTTCGGCTATTTTAAATCGACAATCTAATAAACAATCCGATCGACAACCGACCCAAAACCCGCCCAGCCTGCCCTCAGAAGTATCTCCATCGCCCAGAACCCTAGAAATTTCCACCCCAGCCGACAATCGCCAGTCCGATCCGTCCCAACCCGGACAACAAAATACACCCGCTGTCCCCCAACTCATGCCGAGTTCCCCAGACGATAATTCGGATACCTTCATTCGCGAGCCCTTTTTAGCCCCGGCCGAAGATGTCCCCATCCCGGCCGATCGAGAAAGCCATCTACCCCCAGTGCTGCGACTGCCCTTCGAGACTCAAACTGTTGTCAAAGGCGATCGCCTTGCGGGTGAATCCGTCGAACTGCCGCCGTTGGTGTATACTCCACCTTCGTGGGTGTCACAGACAGGCGATCGCCACGTCTGACATTTCCCAAACCCCATTCTCACCCAGCACTACCCCTCGCCATTGACAACCGTTTTTAACCGTTTTTAGATGTTTGCTATCGATCGACAAGACTCCCAATATCAAACCTACATTCTCTCGGATTCTTCTGCCGACTCTCGCCTGGAAATCGTCCCGGAACGCGGGGGAATTGCCACGCGCTGGCAAGCTAGCGGTCGTCCCATGCTGTATTTCGACGCGGACCGATTTGCCAACCCCGAACTGAGCGTCCGAGGGGGGATTCCCATCCTGTTTCCCATTTGCGGCAATCTGCCCGACAATACCTATACCGATGGCGATAAGACTTATACCCTCAAACAACACGGCTTCGCGCGAGATTTGCCCTGGACGGTAGCCGAAAGCACGACGGACAACTGTGCGAGTTTGACCCTGACCCTCGAAAGTAACGACCTGACCCGCGCCGTCTATCCCTTCGACTTCCGCCTCGCCTTCACCTACCGCCTCAAAGGCAACACCCTCGAAATTATTCAGCGCCACTTCAACCTGGACGATCGAATTATGCCCTTTTCGACGGGCCTGCATCCCTATTTCCTCGTCTCCGATAAAACTCAGCTTCAGTTCGATATCCCCTCCGATCGCTATTGGGACCAAAAAAATAACGTCGCTCGCACCTTTGACGGTCGTTTCGATCTCGACCTCGACGAAATTGATGTTGCCTTCGCCTCCCTCACCCGAGAGTCCGCAACGGTCAAAGACGGCGATCGGCAAACCTCTCTCACCATTGAATATAATTCCCTCTACTCTCGTTTGGTGTTTTGGACCCTCAAAGGCAAAGACTACTACTGCCTCGAACCCTGGAGCGGCCCTCGCAACGCCATCAATACAGCAGACAGTCTAATTCAGCTCCATCCCAATTCCAGTTTGACCACGCTCGTTCGTTTCGTGGTACACTAGCTCTGCTTTTGCCTATGTCGCTCGTTCTGTTCTCGAGCAGCAATGGTTCTGGAAAAAAGTTTGCGCCAACTTGTTTTCTTGGCAACGCGGCGTGTTATTCTAGGAAAGGTTCGATTCAAGCGAACGCCACAACCCAATATGTCCGGGTCGCTAACTCAACGGTAGAGTACTCGGCTTTTAACCGATTAGTTCCGGGTTCGAATCCCGGGCGACCCATAAAAACCCCACCGTCGTTATTTGACAGTGGGGTTTCTGAGTTTTAGGAAGCTCTCGGGGGCTTGGGGGGCTTAGGGAGCTTGGGGAGCTTCGGAGGCTTCGTTAGCTCTCGGGAGCAAGAGAGGCTAAACTATATCCCAATTCTCTCCCTCTCCGCGTCTCCGCGTCTCCGCGTCTCCGTGTCCCGTTTCCCCCGTTTCTCTCCTTCCCCGCGTCCCCGCGTCATCTTCCCCCAACGCTCTACTTCCCGCGCGGTTGATTCTTCGCTTGCTCCAAGGCGATATCCTTCACCGCCTGTAAGGAATTAGCATTAGCTGACCCTTCAATTGCCTTGACGGCCAAATCTTGCACCTGTTTGAGGGCCGAGTCGAGTTGCTCGCTGAGGCTGACGATGCGCGCTTCTTGGTTAGCGATCGTTTCGCCTAGAGATTGCAACCGCAGTTCGTAAGATTGCTTTTGCCCTTCGACTTCCTTCGCCTTCAAATCTGCTTTCACCTTCGCTTGATAGTGGCCGATATTGCGTCCGCTATCTTTGCCGCGCTTGATGGTGGCTTCGAGTTCTCCCTCGTGTTCCTCTACCTTCGTTTTCACCTCGTGGAACTGCTTTTCGCGATCGGCGATGTCTGTTTCCCGCTCTTCCCAAGCTTTTTCCCGTTCCTGTTGCATTTCTTCTAAAGTGCGGTAGAGCTGCTCTTGGGTGGCTTCGTACTGCTCCTCGTCCAAACGGCGCTGGAGTTCTAAATCGTAGTGGTATTCTTGGGCTTCGCGATCGCGGGTTTTGCGATGCTCTTCGTTCCGTTCTTTGACGAAGCGCTGCCGTTCCTCCCGTTCTGTCGCCCAGGCTTCTTGAGCCTCAGATAACTCTTGTTTGAGGGTTTCGCGTCGTTGGCTGAGTTCTTCTTGGAAGAGTTTGGCGCTTTGCTGGTATTCCGTCACCAAGTTGTGGAGGGTATCGTCTTCCACCTCCGATAAGTCGTGCAGTTCTGTCAGATGAGCCACTTCTTCATCGACGCGATCGCGCAGTTCTTCGAGTTTCGAGGCTTCCGTACTCAGTTTCTCGGATAAGTTGCTCGCACAAGTTCCAAATCCCAACTGTAATTGCGTCAGGCGATCGATCGTATCGTTCATGTGCTGCTGTTGGCAAGTGACGCGAACCGCAGAATTACTGTTGGAATTGCCGTGGGAATGGGATGTCATGGCAGGTTTTTCGGCAGATTTAGATTTCGTTGCAGTTTTCGAGGTGGATTCGAGCTGGCGCATTTGAGATTCGAGGGCGGTTTTTTCTTTGGCCAGTTCTTTGTAAGCGGCAAGAATTTCGGCTTTGGTGCTGCGAGAGGTCGGTTTCTTTGCCATGATGAATCTTTTAGTTGAGAACGTGTTCGAGTGAAAAATTGTGTGGAGGTGTCGGAGGTGGAGGACTTTAGCTCGATGTGCATCGATCCGATGTCATCGATACTGAAGGTGTCTAAAGTCCTCGCGATATCCTGTTAAAGCGGATATGCGCTTATCGATCGCCCTTTAGCCGATTTAGCCGAGTAAAGAGCGCTTATCTTTCGAGGAAGCCGGAGCGGCAAACGCCTGCTGAGCCAACGTTTGAGCTTGTTTGGTGGCTTCTTGCAATTGGCTTGAGATTTCCCCAATCTGTTCTCGTTGGCGCTCGATGGTGGCTTCGAGGGCAGCAATTTTCAGCTCGTATCCCCGATCGAGGCCTTCCCATTCTTTGGCAAACAAGTCGGCTTTGACTTTTTCTTGCTTGGTCACTTCGGCGATCGCCTCTTCTTTAGCTTTGATGTAAGCTTGCTTCAGCTCTTCTTCAAAACCTTCAACCTTCGTGCGATTCTCTTCAAATACGGCTTGATGGTCGTTGAGAAATTTCTCCCGTTCGGTCCAATCTTTTTCCTTCTCTCGAGCGGTATCTGCCAGTTCTTGCTCCAAGGCGCGCTGTTGCTGTTCGTATTCGTCGGCTTCAACTTTGCGCTTGCGTTCCACGGTATAGGTATAGTCGGCTTCTTCGAGTTCCCGCTCTTTGAGGAGTCGTTCGGCAGTTTGGGCGATCGCCGTTTCAAAGCCCTGCTGCTCATGTTCCCAGGCTTTGCGCGTTCGCGCCATTTCTTTTTCCAGGGCTTCCCGCGCGGCAGTGGTTTCATCGTCAAGCGCCCGTAATTTTTCTTGATGCTCTTGCCGCAACAGGTGCAAGGCATCGGCGACGATCCGCACTTGTTGGAGTTGCTGCAAGTTGTCGCTTTCAATGGCGATCGCCCGGTGCAATCGATCGAGTTTTTCGACTTCGGTTTCTAAGCGATCGGACAGGCTGTTGATGATGTTGCCAAAGTCGAGTTGTAAGTCTGCCAAACTGCGCACGATATTGTCGGCAGTATAGGTTGCGGCAACTTCGAGCAGTTGTTTGTTTTTCTCTTTTTCGGCTTCTTCCTCCTTGGTTGCTACCTGATATTCCTGTTGCTTCTGACGCTCCAAAATACGCTGGAATTCCTGGAGAATTTGCTCTTGGGTATTCGTTGCTTGAGTCATGGGATGTTGGAGGTTAGTTTGGCTTCAAGTTTTTGGCTTCAAGTTGGGCGGCAGCATCAAGAGATCTGGCGATCGTGAAGGGCACTCAGGGGGTTGGCTCAGCAGGCGCGACCCCTACTAGACATTGGATGCTGCTCGATAAGTTGACTTTTTATTCAACTAAATCTAGTATAACGTGGGTTGATTTTTTTGTCAAACCTAGCCTAGAATGCGGGTGTAGCGACCGAAAAACCCGTGATACTGACGTTTGGGAAAGTGATTCGGCAGGCCCGCCAAGACAAAGGTTACTCGCAGCGTCAACTGGCTAAGCTGCTGAAAGTAGACTTTACATATTTATCCAAGCTCGAAAACGATCGAGCCGACTACGCCGCCAAGGAAGACGTGATTCGATCGTTAGCCAAGCATTTGGGGATGGACGAAGAAGAACTCGTATTCCTCGCCGGACGACTGCCCCAGCGATACGAAGAATTCCTCAAGCAGAACTACCGTCACCTGCCCAAACTCTTCGGTCGGATGGTAGAAAGTCCCGGATTTGCCGATCGCATTTTTCGATCGGCAACGGGGAAGGATGAGGGGGAGTGAAGATTTGGACAAGGAGATGGGGGAAGGAGATGACGCTCCGGACGCGGAGAGGGGAAACGGGAGAAACGGAGGAAACGGGGGAAACGGGACACGGAGACGCGGAGACGCGGAGAGGGAGAGAATTGGGATATAGTTTAGCCTCTCTTGCTCCCGAAGCCTCCCAAAGCCTCCCAAGCTCCCGAAGCCTCCCAAGCCTCCGAAGCTTCCCAAGACCCCGAAGCCCCCAACTCGATACAATAAATTACCGTAGTCGATCGCGTGTATTTTTCATGCCTTTCAAGTCTTTTTTTCCGGGTGCGGTATCGTTGTTTGCCATGTCGAGTTTGTTGGGATGGGCAAGTCTATTACTCTTCGGGCATCCTTCCCATGCTACCGAACCGATCCGGTGGGAATCCGATCGGGGGGAACCTCAATGGTCGTCCCAATCGCAAAATGCTGGGGAGCAACTTCTCGAGCGCGGGATGTTACAACTCCAAAATGCCGAAGCGCAAGAGGCGATCGCCTCTTTCCAACAAGCACTCGATTTTTTCCAAGAACGGAGCGATCGCGCTGGGGAGGGACAGGCGTTTACCCATTTAGCCATGGCTTACGAGTTTCTCAACGACTACCCCCAAGCGCTGGAATACCATCAAGAAGCACTGGCGATATCCCGCGCCTTGGGAAATCGGGAATGGGAAGTTTCCGATCTCAACAGCCTCGGAGCCGTCCATAATATTATGGGCAATATCGATCGCGCGCTCGACTACTCCCAACAGAGTCTCGATCTCGCCCGAGACATTGGCGATCGCCGTGGAGAAGGAAATGCCTTGGGCAGTTTGGGATTTGCCTCGTTTGTTTTGGGGGATTTAGTTACGGCGATCGCCTCGTTCGAGAGCAGTTTGGCGATCGCCGAGGAACTTGAAGACGAACAAATGGCGCAAACTTCCCGCAGCGGACTCTCCCAAGCCCAAACCGCCCGCACTCGCCGCCTCGAGGAAGCCCAAACCCTGTTGCGCAACGGCATCGAGCAGCTGCGCGGACAACAGGAAAGAACGGCGATCGAGGATTCGTTTCCTTTGGCATTGCGATTATTTCAGGAAACGGGCGATCGGGTTGGCGAAGGGGAAGTTCTGGCCTTTTTAGGTTACGCCCATTTGGAGTTAGGGGATTTACCGCAAGCGGCTCGATTTTTCGAGCGAAGTTTGGCAATTGCCCGAGAAGTCAACGACTCCGAGTTAGAAGCATTTGCCCTCGAAGGACTCGATCGGGCGCAAGGGGGGCGACAAGTGCGATCGATTCATCGAGATCCGATCGTCTCAACGGGTCTCGATCGATGAGCGGAAGGTCTTTATTCGGGATGAGGAACGTTTGATGAAATAGCACTTTCTCACGCATTTTTACACGCGAACTCCACAATCTTCCCCTGCGGCACTCGTTATTTGGATGGGGTCTCGATCGAAAATTTTCAGGGCGATCGAATTTAATCGAATGTAAGTTGGCACGTGAGTATCTTTGTGTCAAATTATAGTTTAGACTGCCTAAATTCTCCGAAATCGAGTATCGTCAATCCAAAAGTGGAGTGGTAACAGATAAGCCCTTGAAGTTTGAGATAAAGTTTGAGGTGTATGGATGAGTAAATTTACCCTCGGCATGGCGCAAGGGAATTCCCAACGTTTTCAATTCTCGGTTTTCCAGGGCGATCGAGCTAATTCTCAAACCTCGATCCCGCACATCCCGTTCCCACAATATTCCCGCTAAAATTTGGTCGATTTTAGTTCGTGTTTAATGCTCGAAAAACGCAAATAATTTGAATGACTAGCAACCCAAAAATTCGATCGGCTTCTAAGTCTATCTCTCAGTGGAATCGACCTTTTAAATCTGGCTTTAAGCTAGTTTTTCAATCTCTCACCCATGGCGCGATTCAAGGTGTATTAGAAGATATCGAAAAAATAGATGCCGATCTGGTCGAGCAGTCGGTTGCAGTCATTTGGCAATCCGATCTCGGTCAGATTGCCTGGTTGCTGACCTATCGCGCCTTAGTTCGCGCTCTATTTACCGAGGTGGAGGAGCGAGAACCCTTACTCGATAAAGATGTCGATTTCAATACCCTCGAAGAATTTCACGATTCGTTAGATGCATCGTTAGAAATTGTTGCATTTAAACTCGATGCTAATTTTTTCGAGCGACCGAAAGAACTGCCGATCGTCGCCGCGATCGAAAACCTTTTATGCCAATGGTTCCAATTCTTTGGTATTGAAGAAGAAATTGCGCGGGCGATTTCCTCTCGCTTTCCCCATCACTTTTTACTTGCTTTAGCCCGAGAATGGCAAGCCCGTTCTCGAGACTATGCTTGCTTGAAAGAAGAACTCGATACACCCTTCACTCAAGCGATCGAAAGAGAACGAGGATGGATGCGATATGGTGCGTGGTTGCAAGAACAAGTTTACGCTCCCATGTTTCTGTCCGAACATAGTTTAAAGCAAGTCTACGTTCCCCTAAAAGCTTATTACGAAATCGAAACCACCCAAGGGAGCGAGCCGGGACTCGATCGGGGTATTTTTCCAGAAAAAGATATCGAACGACAGGTCGTTGACTTAGAATCAGAACTCGAAGCTTGGTTGGACAAAGCAGACCCCAGAGATGCTTTGCGAGCGATCGCCGCACCACCGGGATGCGGAAAAACCTCCTTTTGTCGAATTTTTGCGGCCAAACAAGCCCGTAAAGTTAAGTTTCGGGTTTTATTCATCCCCCTCCACCAATTCGAGCTAGAAATCGATCTCATCGAAGCGGTTGGTGCTTTCATTCGTTCCCATCCATTTCTAATGGAAAACCCTCTCGATCTCGATAAGGGAGAATCTCGCATCCTCGTCATTTTTGATGGCTTTGACGAATTAACAATTTTTGGAGAATCCGATCTCGATCGCAAAAGAGTTTTTCTCCAAGAAATCCAGCAAAAATTAGAATGGTTGAACTATCGAAGTACCCGTCTGCAAATTTTGCTCGGCGGTAAAGATTTTTCCATTTTCGGACATCGCGGCGAATTTCCCAGCGCCCGACAGACCCTACATTTGCTGCCGTACTTTACGCCCGCATTCGCAAAATCCGGAAGCGGGTATACCTATATCGATCCAGACCGTTTACTCGATATCGACCTACGGCAAATTTGGTGGGAGCGCTATAATAAAGCCTTCGGACGCAGCGAGCGGGAAATCCCTTCGGTATTCAATCGCGGTAATTTATTGGCCATTACCGTAAATCCCCTGCTCAACTATTTTGCGGCCTTGAGCTTGAGTCGGGGAAAAGTCGAGTTTAGCGAAACCCTCAACCTCAATCTAATTTATGCCGACTTGCTCGAGGTCGTTTACGAGCGAGATTGGATCGGCGTTCGCCAGTCTCCCTCAGATTTATCCCAAGCAGATTTTATCCGCCTTCTCGAAGAAATCGCCCTGGCGATCTGGCATCAGAACGGTCAGATCTCTTGGCTAGAACTCGAGCGTCACTGCCAAAAAAGAGGCTTGGAACGGTTCGTGCAGCGGGTGCGGCAGGATTCGGAAACGGGTTTGAGTCGATTTTTCGGGGCGTTTTACTTCAAACAGAGCGATGCGGAACATTCGATCGCGCCTGGGGAGAACGCGACGTTGGAGTTTACCCACGAGAGCTTTGGAAAATACCTAATTGCCAGACGGATCGTGCGGGAAGTCAAGCGGGTGCGAAGTAATCTCGAACGTTGCCGCAGCGACCCAGACGAGGGATGGGACGAGCGAGAAGCTCTCAAAAACTGGGCGATGGTGTGTGGTTCGGCTCCCCTCGACCGCGATATTTTTGCGTTTGTCGAAAGCGAAATTCAGTTGCAGATTTTCGATCGGGTCAGCCAGTGGCAGCAAACCTTTTGCGGGGCGATCGAATTCATGCTCGATCGGGGTATGCCAATGGAACTGCTCGATCCCAGACCCTCCTACTACGAAGAAAGCCGACTGGCTCGCAATGCCGAAGAGGCGCTCCTGGCAATTTTAAATCTATGCGCTCGCTTCACCCAAACCCTATCTCAAATTCAGTGGCCCTCGCCAGAAGTATTCGGGGCTTGGATGTCGAGACTCAAAAGCCAGAGAACGGGAAGCCATCGCGATATTTTGTTGGAATGCCTGAGCTTCCTGAATTTACAAAACTGCGCCTTGCCCCTGGAAAATTTGTACGAGGCCAATTTCTTCGCCTCCAATCTCCAACGAGCCAACTTGCAAGAAGTCGATTTGCGCGATGCCAACCTGCAACGAGTCGATTTGCGCGATGCCAGCTTGCAACGGGCCAACTTGCAACGGGTCAACTTGCAACGAGCCAACTTGCAACGAGCCAACTTGCAACGGGTTAATTTACTCGAAGCCAACCTGCAAGATGCCAACCTGCGCAGTGTCGATCTTCACGGAGCTAACTTGCAACAGGGCAATTTGCGCGGTACGGATTTGCGCGGGGCGGATTTGCGAGAGACGATTTTGCTCGGGGCCAATTTTCGCGGGTCGATCTTGCGCGGGGCCAATTTGCGCGGGGCGGATTTGCGCGGGGCGATTTTACGAGGAGCTAACTTGCGCGGAGCCAATTTACAGGGAGCCAACCTGCTCGGGGCGATCTTGCTCGGGGTAAATTTACAGCGCGTGAGTTTGCGCGGCGCAATTCTAGAACGCGCCGCCGTTAGAGGATCGGATTTGCAGGGGGCAAATCTTCAAGGGGCGAATCTCAAACGCGCGAACCTGCAACGGGTGAATTTGCGAGGAGCCGATTTACTCGGAGCCAATTTACAAGGAGCGAACCTGCGCCGCGCCAATTTAATCGATACCAATTTTGAAGGCGCGAATCTCGAGGGAATTACCTTAGATGAAGGTGTCAAGATTTCGACTGGCGCGGAGTTGTGAATGGGAGCTGGGGGGAGAGTAAATGCAAAATTAAAAATTAAAAATGCAAAATTCTCCTTGTCTCCCTTTTCCCTCTTTTCTAGAGTGTCTCCGCGTCTCCGCGTCTCCGCGTCCCCGTGTCCTCCCATCTCCCTCATCTCCGAAGCTCATCGATCGAGCCTGTCGAGTTCTTGTTGCAATTCGGCTTCCGTGGCGGGCATCCAATCCGGGCCTAGGAGGCGGCGCAACATTTCGATCGCTTCTTCGCGAGTTTGTCCGGTATTGGTTTCGTGTCGCTGCCAGAAGGCATCCCACCATCCAGGAGGTTCTTCCTTGCTGCCGTCGTATTCCGTGGGGCGATCGCTCGGTCCGTCAACCACCAAACTGCCGACATATTCGCCATCTTCGTAAACACGGGCAATTTGCTCGTAGATTTGTTCCATATCCTCCTCGGAGACGACTCCGTTGCTGGTGGCTTTATAAAACTGAACCGTCACCCGAATCGGAAACTGGGGGTCTCGTTCGATCGCCAAATCGTCGATTTCGGTAAACGGTCCTTCCACTTCCCCATGGCCGATAACAGCCGCTTCGACATTACTGCGGGCTTGTTCGGGGGCAGCGGCAGCACTTTCGAGCATCATCAGTTCGCCATCCATCATCATCGGTGCGGGTTGCATCGGATTTTTCTGCTTTAAGGGAATTTGAATTAGCATCACCATATTCAAACCCTCTTCTCCGGCAGCTTCCACCGGATCGGTATCGGGCGTACTTGCGCCTTGACCGGAACTTTGAAAGTCACTCAAGCGCTGACCCGTCAAACTGGCCCGTTCTCCATTTTTATTGAAAAAGAGACGCTGTCCCCAAGTTCCTCCCGCATCGAAAGCATCTCGTTGGTTGTCGATGACGGTGACGCTGGTGCCCTCGCGAGTGACCAAAATCGTCAGAACTGCCGGATCTTCGGGGTAGGATTGGTAGTTGAACAGGACGGGGTTAAACTGGGCGGTTCCCCCTTGAGGTATGGGTAAGAACGCCGCCTGAGCGCTGACTAACACGTGGGTATCGCGATCGGCCAGTAATGAAGTTTCTTCCCCCGCCCAGGATTCGGGTTGATGTAAATGTTGGCGCAGGTCTCCCAGAAACTCTCGTAAAGACACCCGCTTGAGGGTTTCGTCCTTCTCATTTCCTACCCGCAAGAAGAAGCTATCGAGGGGAATATCGGCCGATTCGTCGGTAAAGTTGGGATGGCGAATCACCGGCATCAAGCTGAGGCTATATTCATCGGCGATCGGGTTGTGCTGCTGCACCTGAATCGTCATATCGCTGATATTCGGACCGACGGCGGAGTTGTAGTAGCGTCCCGTATCCTCCCAAGTGACGTTGAGGATATTCAAACCGAAGCGGGCGGCGAGTTCTTGGGCTTGGCGATCGGATACCATCGATGCGGTTTTATCCACCACCGATCGATAATCTTGAAAGCTGTAGTAACTCGTTAGAAGGCTGGGATTGTTAGCGGTTTCGGTTGAGGTTTCAATAGAAGTTTCAACAGTCGGATTTTGGTCTTGGGCAGACATAGAAATAGCAGTTGTACTACCAAAGAGAAACGCTAAGGCGATCGGGGTTAGAATGGTTTTACGCATCGAGTTTTCCTCCTCACAGAACGGACGAGAGCAATTGAGAGTTTGTAAGCATTCAGCTTTTGCCGTCAGCCACCAGCAGCCCGAAAAGCTGGAATTTCAACTGGCTCACATGCCACGGAATACTTACGATAGTTTCACAATAATTGATGACGCTCGTCAGGTGAGGCGGGTTTCAGTTTCGGTAACGAATTCTGCGGAGGTTTTTATGGCGCGATTAAAAGTTCGGCCGATCTGTGCGCAATCGGAAATCCGGTTTGTTTCTCGAAATAGACGAACGTCGGACTCGGGTTTGACTCTAGAAAACTGACTCGTATCGAAATACTCAGCCCGAATCCCTGCATCGAATTCCTACGTGCGTCAACGCTTGTTTCAGATGTCTGGCACAAACATCTTCAGCATTGCCAAAAATTAGAACGTTCGTTCGAGCTGCACCGGTGATTGTGACTTATTGATGAGAGTGATGAACCCAATAATTTAATTCGTTTTCAAGCCATTCTTTAAACATGCGAGTTTGGATTTGGACCCGATGAAATGGGGTTAATTCCGCTGAAATGAATTCTTCAACCAAAAAGAGATGATAGCCTTCCTCGGTTTTTAACGGTCCGATGGTTTCTCCGAGATTAGCGCCAAAGACTGCCGCTGCAATCGTCGGTTTGAGCGTCCAACGTTCGATTTCTCCTTCGTAACCGCAACGATGTCGCCGTTTCGCGTCAATATCGTAGAGATGAGCGGCATGATAAAAGCTAATTTCCTGCTCTTCAATCTGGTAAAAAAGTTCCCGCGCGAGGCGATCGTACGGAACGATAATTTGATAGAGCAAGATGCGATCGTAGTCGAGTTTGTTTTGAGCGAAAAACTTTTCGGTTTCTTTGGCAAATAAACACTCGGCTAATTTTTTCTCGAGCAACCACTCGCGAATTCCGGCTTCCCAATCCTCAACGCTCACCATCAAATCAGCCAGCCATGCTAAGGTATCTTCAGCACGTTCTAAGCGCTTATCATGTCGAATACGATCGGCTTCTGCTTGTACTTCTTCTGGCAGGACTTCAAGACCTCGATCTGCGGCCGCACGGGCAATAATTTTTTTAAACAGGACTTTATTATAAATCCCTTTGAATTTTGTTTCTTTTTTTAAAGAAAGAACGATATCTTCTGGTTCGACTGAAATTTTGGCAATATTCGTTGTCATTATCATATCGATCGATTCTGAATAAATGTAGGGTTATTTTTGTACTGATTCAGCCAAAGTACGCAAACCCGATCGTACCAGAAGGATATCGACCTATCTATCCTTTCGATGTTAATTTTCGATTGAGAAAGAAGGATTTACGTAATGTCTCTATTTTGGGGATTTAAAACTTACAGTAGCGCGATCGCGCTACTGCAATATTTGGTATTTCTGTAACTTTTAGGAGTATTATACCAAATTGATTTATTTATGACATAAATACTTGAAAAATATTATTAAAATAGCTGTTAGTTAATGGCGAATATTTGGAGTAAGTATAAGAAATATTTTGAGAGTCGATTGTCAATTTAAATGTTACTGAATATCACAATAAAAGATATAAAAAATATCGTTGAGTTTGTTTGGAGATAAAACGATCGATGAAATTATATGAGTCCTAAAGTTGCTTCGGAGATCGGGGTGAAGTCTTCGAGAGTTAGAACGATCGCACCCATTTCCACAGAACCCAGGACGCGACCGAGGACGATCGATTCCGAGGCAAGTTGCATCCGAATGACGGTATCGAGAATCCCATCGCCATTGGTATCGAACACATCGAGTACGATGTTGGAAATCTCGCCAACAACGCCAATTCGATCGCCCTCGATCGCGTTAAAATCAGTAATGACATCGCTCGATAGCAGATCGTCGATCGCCCCATCAGTTCTCAAGACCAACGTATCGGCCCCATCGCCACCGATTAGGGTATCTGCATCCATGTCACCGACGAGCAAATCCGCCCCATGTCCACCGTTGAGAACGTCGTTACCGCGACCGCCTCGTATCGTGTCGCTTCCGTTTCCCCCGTCGAGAATATCATTTCCCAAATTGCCGTTGAGGTAATCACCGCCAAAATCGCCAGCCACGAAATCGTCACCACTACCGCCGAGAACCCGGTCATTTCCTTGACCTCCGTGGAGGATATCGCTTCCATCTCCTCCATCGAGAAAGTCGCGATCTCGATTGCCGTTGAGGTAATCGTCACCGTCATTTCCGTACAGACTGTCTGCACCATTGCCGCCAAATATTTTATCGTTGCCGGCATCTCCTAATAACCGATCGTTCCCCAAGGTTCCGGACATCAAATTATCTTGCGCGTCCCCCAGGAGAACGGTTGCCACTTCCACGGTTGCCGATGGCGTGACTTTTGTTGGAGTAGGATTAGAAGTCTGGGTCGAAGTTTCGGCTGTTGCGCTCGTCGTCGGAGAATCATCGCTCGAAACCTCAGTACTGGCAGTCGCCCCAGCCGATGTACCTCCGGGTGTCGATGAGGAATCGCTACTGGTACTGGTCTCTCCCGTCGGCGATGTGGCGCTGGCACTGCTGCTGCTTTGCGCGCCGCGATCGTCGATACTCGCCGAGACACCGCCGCTACTGTTTGTCTGTTGGCTCGACTCTTCGATGGGAGTATTCATCATTTCCCCGTTATCTGGGAGATTACTACCATCATTGCTACTACTTCCACTATCCTCGTTCGAGTCTGGGATAGAGTTCCCGTTCCCCACTGGATTCATTGCCGGGTCGGCCGGAACATTAACCGTGGCATCGGTTACAGCACCACCTTCAGGAGAAAAACTGGCAGAAGCTCCCGCACTGGCTGAGGTTTCTCCGGTCACAAAGGTACTTTCATTACTGCTACCGAGAACTTCTCCAGTACGCTCGTCAGTTACGGTCGCCTGACTTTGCGCTGCTGCACCGCTATCGTTGATGACTAGACTTGCACTGGCCGAGCCAGAAATCGATCGATTGGATTCAGGCATAACATCCCACCTTTTCGGAATTCAGCATGGAGTCTAGAAGCAGTTTTTTCTTTTAGTTTCCACTTTAAATAACGGGCGATCGCTACTCAAATAAAATCTTAAAATTAATATTTATTAAGTGATCTAATTTTAGTTTTTAACTCTTGAACTGACGAGCTAAACAAATAATAGTTTTTTGTTGACGAGTTAGTTTGACTCAATATATTTAAGGGAAATCGCAGAAAGCGATCGGATCGATTCCTGCGATTCATAAATGATTTTAATCGATCTAGATCGGTGACTCTATCTACACTAGTTCGGTTCGTTAAAAAACGATAGAGATAGAGCCAAAAACTGTTAGTTATTAGAGACCGATGGTTGCTTGAGCGAAACCAGAGAAGAATCCGCTATCGGCGAAGACACCTGCTTCAGCTTGACCGGCAGCATCATCGTAACCTTCAATGGTGAAGCTTGCTTCAGCGGTCAGGGCAACACCATCAACGTTGGATTCGGAATCGACATCAATGTCCACATCAACGTCAGAGTTGAAGTCAATGTTAATTTCTTTATCAAAGTCGAGGTCAAAGTTGTTACCACCACCAAAAAATCCGCCAACTACTTTGGTGTCTTCGGAAACGATTTCGAGGTGGTTCAGGTCAGAAATAATCATTGGTTTGCTCCTTGTGGGATCTTGTGTTTTTTTGCGATTGGCAGTTGTTTGAGCTTCTCTGCCGCTCATGTAAATCAATATAGCGGTGCGATGGGAATTGATGTTGCCATTTTGGCATTTTGTTGAAATTTATTTTTTGAACCGTCGATCGACTCTAGATAGATATAGACCGAATATATATAGACCGACCGAACATGTGACGAGTTTAAAGATTGGTAAAGAAAACTATAATAATTAAAAATACGAAAAACCGCCAAAAAAAATCCAAACAGAATATAAAAATACACCGTCTATCGCTCAGTTCTTAAAACTAGAATTCGATCGAAGGTGCAAACAATTTATCTGAACTATTCACAATGACTAATTCACAATCGATATTCAGTTTGAGTACGTAAGCGCGAGGGCGGGTTTTGAGAATCAATCCCTGTGGGGCGTAGCTTTTTGCTAAACCCACTCCCTACATTTTTTGTCCCTCACGATTGTGAAAAACGCTATAAATTCTTGTGTCCGAACTGGAAGCTGGCAATTTTTAACGCGCGAGTTGATGAAGACAGTTCGCTCGATCGCAATCGCTAATAATGCCATTGCACTATACCGAAAGCTCGATTGGCAAAGTTGCCATTTTGGCAGGATATTGCCATTTTGGCAATTATTGTGTTGGGTAGCCACTTAAGGTTGAAACAATCGAGACGGGACGGGAATTAGGATGTTTTTAGAAAAATTTCGGGATGCAAACTCTAGGGGAAAACCGATCGCCCTCTATCGCCAACATTTTTTGCGATCGGGAATCACGATTTAGAAAAGACTTTAACCATGAGTAAAGACATCAGAAGCCAGCTCTCTCCTCCAAGCGATCGGGAAACATCTGTCATGTTTCCGATTCTCCTCGACCTACTCGACCGACTTGGAGAAGACCCAGCACTTGCAACTGAATTCGCTGCCGACTTCAAACTCCAATCTCTCGAACTCGGGGACGAACTGACCGACCTGACGAAGGGCGATCGCGCCGAGATGACCGACCGAGATGAGGCGATCGAAGAAGTGGTCTATCTCGTGTGTGAGGGTCGAATGCGACTGCTCGGCTTCGATACCGTCCGGCAGCGAGAAGTGTCGGCAGTGGTGTTAGAAGAAGTTGATTGGTTCGGTGCCGACGAATGGTTTGCCGCGATCGATGGCGGTTCTCCCGTTCTTTCCTACCGGGCGATCGCCGCAAGTGATGTCCGAGTTGCCCGAATTGAGTTTTCCAAATTGCAACCCTGGCTGGCACGCATCCCGACCCTGCAAACGTACTTACAAGAAGAGGCGCGGCGACGGCAATGCCAGATTTTCTTCAAAACCCTCACCAAAGCCCGATCGCTGCCGGCCCACCAAATCCAGCAATTGCTCCCCTACCTCGCCGAAGCCCGCCTGGAAGCCGGAACCCCGATCGCTGCGGCCACCCCTTCAGACTCCGGTCGCTTCTGGCTGCGAGGAGGACGGATCGAGTGTAGCGTTGGCGAAGATGCGAAACTCGAACCCACGCAACCCGACGCGCCGAGTTCGGCTGGCATCGGCTGGGGTTACCCTCAAGAAATTCCCAACGGCTGGGTTGCCCGTACCGACGTATGGATCTACCACCTGCCCCGCGAGCGTTGGGAAGAAGTCAAGGCGATCGCCCCAATTTTGACCGGAATTTCCGCAGAAGAGACCCAGGTGGCGACGAACGGCCGCAAACCCCCCAAAGCAATTCGCCCCCCTCGCCCCCTTTCCCCTGCAATCCGACCGACCCCCACAGCCGACGACGAAGCCCAACAAGCCAAACAAGTTCGACAAGCGCAAAAAGCCAAAGAAAAAGCCCCGATCGTCTTTCCCAAACCCCTCGGCCGTCATGTGATGGATGCGCTGGCACAATATCCCTTCGTCCGCCAGCAAAGTTCCTCCGACTGCGGGGCGGCCTGTTTGGCCACCATCGGGCAATATTGGGGCAAGCGCTTCAGCCTCAATTTCGTTCGGGAGTTAGCGGGAGTGGGGCGATCGGGCGCATCTCTCAAAGGATTGGCCAAAGCCGCCGAAAGTCTGGGATTCCAGGCTCGTCCCGTCCGCGCCAGCCTCAGTAAACTCGCCGATCTCGATGGTCCTTGGGTGGCTCACTGGCAGGGCATTCACTACGTCGTCATCTACAAAGTCACCAGCAGGCGGGTTCTCATTGCCGATCCGGCCCAAGGCAAACAATGGATCTCCCGCCAGACAATGGTCGAAAACTGGACGGGATACGCCCTGCTCGTCGATCCCACCGATCGCCTCAAAGCCACCGAAAGCGAACAGCGCTCCCTCGGCAAGTTTGCCGTTGCCCTGTGGCCCTACCGCAATTTGGGCTTGCAAATTATCGCCGTCTCGATTTTGTTGCAAGTCTTCGCCCTGGTCAATCCCCTCTTTACCCAAATTATTCTCGACCAGGTGGTGGTGCAGAAAAGCCAGAACGCGCTCACCGTCTTTTGTTTGGGGGCATTACTATTCGGCATCGGCAATATGGCCATGTCCGGGGTGCGCAAATATTTACTCGCCTACCTCTCCAACCGACTCAGCCTGACTCTGGTGACCGGTTTTATCAGCCACGCCCTCTCTCTCCCCCTGAAATTCTTTGAATCGAGACGGGTGGGAGATATCACCACGCGAGTTTCCGAAAACCAAAAGATTCAGCGGTTTCTCATTTCTCAAGTCATGCTGGCGTGGCTGAACTTCGTCACTGGCATCGTCTACTTAGGGCTAATGCTCTACTACAACGCCCGGTTGACGCTGTTGGTGCTGGCGCTGATTCCGCCGATGGTAATTTTCACCCTCCTGGCGACCCCATTCCTGCGCAAGTTATCGCGAGAACGGTTTAACGCCGCAGCCGACCAAAACTCGGCGATGGTGGAAATGCTCAGCGGAGTTCCGACCGTCAAAGCCGCCGCCGCCGAACGGGAACTGCGCTGGCGGTGGGAAGATTTATTCACCCACCAGCTCAACGTCCGCTTTAAGGGGCAAAAACTGGGTATCACCCTCGAGATTATCAGCGGTCTGATTAATGCGATCGGGGGAATCGCTCTGTTGTGGTACGGTGCGAGTTTGGTGATTCAGGGGGATTTGACCATCGGTCAGTTCGTCGCCTTCAATATGATGAAAGGTCGCGTCCTCAGCCCGGTGATGGCACTGACCAACTTGTGGGACGAGTTGCAGGAAGTTTGGATTTCCGTCGAACGCCTCAACGACGTGTTTGCCACGGAACCCGAAGAAACCCCCGGCAACCAATTACTGGTGCTGCCTCGGCTGCGGGGAGATGTTTGTTTCGATAAAGTCACCTTCCGCTACTCTGAGGACGAAGATCGCAACACCCTGCAAAATATTTCCTTCGAGGCACGACCGGGACAAACCATTGCCATCGTCGGTCGCAGCGGTTCTGGGAAAACCACCCTGGTGAAGTTGCTTCAGGGGTTGTACCATCCCACCAACGGTCGCATCACCATCGACGGTCACGATTTGCACCATGTTTCGCCTCAGTCCTTGCGATCGCAATTAGGGGTGGTTCCCCAAGATTGCTACCTTTTCTCCGGGACGATCGCCGAAAATATCACTCTTTATACCGAAGATGTCGCCCTCTCTCAAGTCATCGATGCGGCCAAACTCGCCGAAGCCCATGCCTTCGTTCAAGATATGCCCCTGGGCTACAATACCAAAGTTGGCGAACGGGGTACGTCTTTGTCTGGGGGTCAGCAGCAGCGGATCGCCATCGCTCGCGCCCTACTCGGAGAACCGCGCATTTTAGTGCTCGACGAGGCCACCAGTTCCTTGGATACCGAGTCGGAACGGCGATTCCAGCAAAACTTGGAGCGCATTAGCCGCGATCGCACCACCTTCATCATCGCCCACCGCCTCTCCACCGTCCGCAACGCCGATCTAATTCTAGTTCTCGATCGGGGTTTGCTCGTCGAACAAGGCAATCACCCACAGCTCATGGCGCAAGAAGGATTGTACTACCACCTGGCCCAGCAGCAACTGGATTTGTAGAGAAGTTGGGAGATGAGGGAGAGAATGAAAAATTAAAAATGCAAAATTAAAAATTCTCTCTATCTCCCTTGTCCCCCCATCTCCCCATTCCTTACAAGGGAATGTTTTTTAGATTTAGCCATCTGGCACCGGAATCCACTCAGGAGTCAAGGAACCCAGGGGTAATGAAACTCCTTGTATCGCAGTAGCCAAAAGCACTAAAAATCCCCGG